>JAZLHB010000001.1:0-8486 GCA_045616565.1 Akkermansia sp.
CGCGGTTGTCTCTACAATATGTCTCGGTGGCACGCCACCCCGTCAACTCCAAGGCTGGTATTATGTTCACAACCAATTCTAGCACACGAGTCTAGGGGGCGTGCCGCTTTTCTGCTCCGCTACAAATCTGCCGGAGTGCCCAAACTTGACTCCCGCGCCGCCGCTCCCTATCATTCCAGTATGATGCATCCTTCTTCCTTACCCATGATACTTTTACCCGTGACGGCCCTGGTGGCCGTGCTGCCCGCCGCTGCCGTGACAGCGCAAGGGGCTGCTGCCATCAACGAGCGCATTTCCGCCCTGCGGGGCCGCAGTTATGATGATGCTGTGCTGCGGCTGTACCAAACCCGCTTGCTGACCATGCTGCCACTCATCCGCGATGGCGAGAACGTGAACACCACCAAGGGCAACGAGAGCGGCAGCACCGCGCTGCACTATGCCTGCGGCCTGGGTGATGCGGAGCTGGTGGAAGTGCTGCTGGCATGCGGCGCGGATCCATCCATCAAGACCGCCAAGGGAGCATCCACGGAATTGTGCATCGGGAGCGACCCCGGCGGAAAAATCCGCAAGCTGCTGCGCAATCCCAAGGCAGCCGCGCTGTCGGCGGTGGATGCCGCCGCACCTGGGCCGGCTGCACCTCCCGCCACCAGCGCCACGGCGGACTGGGCTCCCGCAGACGTTTCCAACCGCACGGTGAAAATCCTGCGCAGCATGGAGCTGGAGGCTTTCCGCGACGAGGGCTGGGAATGGAAGCCCTCGCAGGATGCCTCTCCCGTGACGCTCAAATTCCAGCAGGGTAACACCTATGTGCCGCTGCAGGGAAAAGACGCCCCCGGCAAGGGATACGGCAACACGGTGGCATACAAGAAGACCGGGCCGGCCACTGCCACCATCACCGTGGCCACTTGGGAGCAGGAAGTCACCTACACCTTGGAGTTCACCTCCAAGAAGGGGGGCAATGTCACCACGGATGCCCATTGCGAGGGCACAGAGTGGAAGGCCCGGGATGCCACCTTCACCATCCGCTGAATGCCGCGCGGCTCAGAATGAGAACACGGCCTGCACGCCCCACAGGGCCTCGTCGCGCGTGTCGTTGCGGTAGGCGGGGTTGTGGATGTATTGGAAGTGCGGTTTGAGCTTGAGCCAGTCCGTGAGCTGCAGGGAGTATGTGATTTCCAGGGCCTGTTCCCGCGCATGCTGAGTTTCCGGGGCACCCTTGAACAAGCCCCACGCTATAGCCAGAAAATCATTCTTGCGCTCCGGGATGAGATACAGGCGCGCGCCCAGCGAGAGGTCGAAGCAGTTGCAATCCTCCGTTTGCCGCATGGCTGCGCCGGTGCGCAGGAAAAGCGTGGCCCAGTCGCAGGGCGCGGCTTCTACGCTGGCGCAGAGACCGCCGTTGGTATCCGCATGCGTGTGCCTTAGAAACGGGTTGAGGCGCAGGGTGTACGCACCGTCGGCAAAGTCGTGCCTGTATTCGCCCACCAGGGCGTAGCCATCGATATCCCGCGAGTGGAACGGGTTGTTGCCGGGCTCGCAGCCGCAGCGGCTGAAAGCCAGCGTGGCGGCATCCTGCTCAGAGAACTGCCATTGCACCATGGCGGCCAGGTTGGCCTCCGTGAGCGGCAGCACGGTGCTGTTCACAAAGCCGCTGTTGGTAAAGTTGCAGTAGGTGCAGTTGGCAATGGAGATTGCATCCAGGTAGTTGGTGAAGTTGAGCATGCCGGCGGTGATGCACACGCGTTTGTGGTCCAGGAACTGCATGATTCCCAGCTCCGGTACAACACCCGTGTGGGAGCCGCGTGCATCTGCGTGCGGACTGGTTGCGGAGCCGTAGCCGTCCGCATAGTAGTGTGCATTCTGCGCGCTGCGGCGGTCCAGCCCCCAAGCGCCGTCGAACTCCGCCAGCAGCCAGGTGCCGCCGTGGGTGTCGTTGCGCATGATTCTCTGGTGGGCGAGCACGCGCAGCAGCAGGTTGTTGCTGCGGGAGCATGTTTCCGGCATGGCACGGTGCGTGTGCCAGAATCCGTATGCGGCATCCACCATCCACAGCGTGCCGTACTGCTCCGCAGCCTTTTTCTTGAAGGCGGGAGCATTTTCCGCAGGGAGGAGGAGGTTGTTCACCTCCAGGATATTGCCGCCCCATACGGGGGTGATGAGGGCAGCAGCCGTTGCAATGATAGCGGTTGTTGTTTTCATATCCGGCAAGCCGTTATTTCCTCTTTCGGCACTTGGGGCAGTCTCCGCCGCAGCCGCCGCACTTGCCGCCGCCCTTCAGGCTGAAATACAGCGCAAAGCCGCCCGCTATGAGCAGAAGTGCTATGAGGATGAGGTCATTCATGGCGGTATTGGTTGGGGCGGAAGATGAGGTAGACCAGCCCCGCTGCCAGCAGGCATGCAAAGAACTGCCCGCTGCGGAACACGCCCAGCTCTATCCACTTGCCGAACTGGTTCACCAGCAGTGCCACCAGATAGGCCCAGAAGGACATGAAGCCCACCGCCAGCATGGTCCAGCGGGAGCTGTTCATCTCCTTGCGGATGGCGGCGCAGGCTGCCACGCAGGGCGCGCAGAGCAGGTTGAAGAGCATGAAGGAGAGCGCCGCGCCCGCCGTGCCGAACACGCCGCCCTTCCGGATGGCCTGAGCCACGCTGTTGGAATCCCCCTCCGCCTCGTCTTGGGGCTCGGCTTGCTGCGGGGGCGTCTCCACCGGCGGTTGCGCGAACGGCGGCACGGCTTGCCAGAGGGCGAGCGTGGGGGCGGTGAAGGCGTTCAGGCGCGCGGCGGGGGAATGGCGGGGCAGGGGGGTGTCCCCCTGTTCCTTGGCGGTGCCGTACAGGACGCCGAGTGTGCCGACAACGTTTTCCTTGGCAATGATGCCGCTGATGGTGGCCACGGCGGGCCGCCAATCCCCCCAGCCGAGGGGGGCGAAGACGGGAGCGATGTTGCGTCCGGCATCCGCGAGCATGCTCTGCTCCACGGCGGGCTTGTTGTTGGCGGTGTCCAGGAATCGCATGTCCCAACTGTAGTTGCTGGCGAACCAGATGAACGCGGAAGCGAGGAAGATGATGGTGCCTGCCTTCTTCACGAATTCGCGGCAGCGCTCCATGGCGCGGATGTTGATGCTGCCGCCGCTCGGGCGGTGGTAGGCGGGCAGTTCCATTACAAAGGGTGTGTATCCCCCCGCGAACATGTGCGTCTTGCGCAGGATGAGCCCGCCCAGAATCACGGAGCCGATGCCCGCAAAGTATGCCAGCGTGGCAATGGTGGCATCCTGCCCCAGCACCGCGCCGAAAAGCGTGATGATGGGCAGCTTGGCGCTGCACGGGATGAACGTGGTGAGCATGATTGTCATGCGGCGGTCCTTGTCGTTCTCAATGGTGCGGGATGCCATGACGCCCGGCACGCCGCAGCCCATGGCCACCATGAGAGGGATGAAGGATTTGCCGGAAAGGCCGATGAGGCGGAAGATGCGGTCCATCATGAACGCCACGCGCGCCATGTACCCGCAGTCCTCCAGCAGGGAGAGCAGCAGGAACAGCGTGGCCATTTGCGGCAGGAAACCCAGCACCGCGCCCACGCCCGCCACAATGCCGTCCGTCACCACGGCCACCAGCTGCGGGCTGCAATCCATCTGCAGCGTGCCCAGCATGCCGATGCCGAAGCTCACCGCACCCATGACCGCAAGCCATGCCGCGTATTCCAGCCGGCCGGCGCGGCCCGCAGTGCACAGGGGACGGCAGCCGAAGCGCGGCGGCACCGGGCCGAAGCGGTTGGTGCGCGCATCCCCGCGCCGCAGCAGGCAGAGCAACAGCAAGCCCGCGTTTGCGGCGTAGAGCAGCCACATGATGCCCGTGTGCAGCGGCCCCGGCAGGTGCGGGCACATGTGCTCCAGCAGGAAGGGCGCAATCACCGGGTACAGCCAGGAGCCGCCCATGCCCATATCATGCAGGCGGCGCAGCGTGGCGGGAAACACCAGGCACATGGCCAGGATGCTGCTGAGCATCACCATGCTTTCCGGCTGCGCGGGCGCATGGCCGATGAAGCCGTGCAGCCAGCCGAGCACCACGGGGCCGAACACCACATCGCTCGCCCAATCCGTGCCCCACTTGCCCACGGTGTTGATGGAAAGGTAGTAGATGCACCACATCACCAGCACAAAGATGCCGATGCCCAGGAAACGGTGCGTGACCACGCGGTCTATTTTTGCGGTGAAGGCGCTCGGCTCTCCCGTGCGCTCCACCGCCGCCGGAATGATATCCAGGATGGCATCGTACCGCCCGCCTGCAATGATGGAGGCAATGTCGTCCTCCAGCTCGCCCTCCACATCCTCGCGCAAGTGGTCCAGCAGGTGGCAGATGTGGTGGCTGTGCTCCGGGATGAGCGCGCTGTCGTTCTCCAGCAGCTTCACGGCTTCCCAGCGGGTGCAGGCGTGTTCCTGCATGAGCCGCTCCAGCGCGCGCTCCACGGCGGGCGGGAAGGGGAGCGGCTTGCCGGGGTGCAGGGATGCCCCGCCGGCTATCAGCTCTCTCAGTTCCTGCAACCCCTTGCGGTGCAGGGCGCTCACCTCCAGCACCGGGCAGCCCAGCGCCTCCGCCAGCGCCGCAGGGTTGATGCGCAGGCAGCGCCGTGCCAGCAGATCCGTCATGTTCAGCGCAATCACCACGGGCAGCCCCGTTTCCAGCAGTTGGCTTGTGAGATACAGGTTGCGCTCCAGGTTGGTGGCATCCACCACGTTCACCACCAGGTCAGGCCCCTCCTCCAGCAGGTAGCGGCGCGCCACCACCTCCTCCGGCGTATAGGGGGAAAGGGAGTAGATGCCGGGCAGATCGATGATTTGCACGTTCTCGTGCCCGCGCAGGCGGCCCTCCTTGCGCTCCACCGTTACGCCGGGCCAGTTGCCCACGTATTGGTTCGCCCCGGTCAGTTCGTTGAAAAGGGAAGTCTTCCCGCTGTTCGGGTTTCCTGCCAGCGCCACCCTCATGACACCTCAATGCATGCCGCCTCCGCCTTGCGCAGAGAGAGCACGTACCCCCGAACGCTGATTTCCAAGGGGTCGCCCAGCGGGGCCATGCGCCGCACTTTCACCTCCGCCCCGCGCGTGAGCCCCATATCCAGTATCCTCTGCCGGAGCGGGCCTTCCCCGTTCACATGCGATACCTTCACCGCTACGCCTACCTTCACCTGGTTCAGCGTGCGCCCCGCCGCACTTCTGTCCTGTCTCCCTGTCACGTCGCACAAATGTTAGTTGAGACTAACTTTTCTGTCAAGCACATTTTTGCGGCTTAGCATCATATTTGCGCGGCATAGGGGTGCCGCAGCACATGTGTCTCCCCAAAAAAGGGGAACCCGTGAATTCGGGTGAAGGTTTGGCTGAAACGCAAAGCGCATCGTGGATGTACAGCGACACTCCACGTCCTGCGTTTCGCACAATTCGGCTGTGGGGCTCACTTGGTGAGGATGGTTCTCATCTGGTTGATATCGATGCACCGTCTCAGGGCGTATTCCTGGATATCACCGAAATCATCATAGCAGAAGGCGAGATACTTTTTCATGCGGTTGCAATGGGCGGCCTGGGTGGCGCCCTCGTGCAGGATGCGGCCTGTTTCCTCGATGAGGATGTTGTAGTAGTTGCACATCTCCTCCCGCGAGGGGTGGGCACCGCCGCGGAGCACGCGGAAGAGGTACGGGTTGCGCACCACGCCGCGGCCGAGCATGAGCCCGGCGCAGCCGGTGCCCTCCAGGGCGCGCTGGGCCACGGCGGCGGAATCCACGCTGCCGTTGAGCAGCACGGGGCACGGCAGCGCCTGCACGGCGGGGGGGCCCAGCTCCCAGTGGAGCCGCTCGGAATACAAATCCGCGCGCGTGCGCAGGTGCACCATCACCATGTCCGGGCGCGCTTCCGCCAGCAGGGCCAGAATGCCCTCGAACTCGGCGGGGTCCTGCCAGCCGATACGGCATTTCACGCTGAACTTGCCCTCCGGCACGGCATCCCGCAGGCGCAGCAGGATTTCCCGGAAATTCTCGCGGTCGCGCAGCAGGGCGGCGCCGGCACCATGGCGGTTCACCAGCGGAGAGGGGCAGCCCGCGTTCAGGTTGATGCCCGCCACGGGCAGCTTGAGCAGCTCTGCGGCATCGCGCACCAAGGCGGCGGCATCGCTCCCCGCCAGCTGGGCGTGAATGGGGCAGCCGGTCTCGTTCTCGCGGATGCAGCGCAGGTTCTCGTCCCCCATGGCGCAAGTGGTGGCGGTGCTTCGGAAATAGGGTGTCACCAGCACATCCGGCAGGCAGCCAATGCGGGAAAGGGTGCGCATAAAAGCCAAATCCGTTACGTCCTGCATGGGTGCGAGTGCCAGTATCATGCCCATATATTAGCACACGCGGCTGGAAAATTCAATAATTTCTACTTGACTTTTCCCCGCAACGGGCGCATAACGCGGCCGCGCCGCGCGCGTATGAACACATCTATATCCGCTATGAAGTATCTGCCTTTCGCACTCTTTGCCGCAGCTGCCACCCTGTGCTCCTGCACCTCTGACAACGGCCTTGCCGGGCTTGACGGCTACGCCTTCAAGCGCAACACGCACTACACGCCGAACGATGCGGTGAACGCGGGCTCCTGGGATGCCCCCGCAGGAATCACGGGCCAACACGTCATCGTGGTGGACACCAACCTGCAAAAGGCAAACTACTACATCGGCGGCCACCTGGTGGGCACCTCCACCATCTCCTCCGGCAAAGCCGGCCACGGCACGCCGCGCGGCACCTTCCGCATCCTGGCCAAGGACGCGGACCACAAGTCCTCCACCTACGGCAGCATTGTTGACAGCGCCGGCAACACCCTGGTGGCAGAGTACACGCAGGGACAGCCGATTCCCGCCGGCGGCCACTACAAGGGCGCACCCATGACGAATGCGCTGCAGATCACCACGGGCGGCGTGTGGATGCACGAAGGTGTGGTCACCTCCGCCCCGGAGAGCCACGGCTGCATCCGCCTGCCCAAGAAAATGGCCAAAATCTTCTACGACAACACCTCTGTGGGCGACACCGTCATCATCAAGTGACCCGGCGCGCCCCGCGCGCCAAAACACCACCCCCTTCATGCAAGAGGACGGCATCATCTTCTACAACCGCTACACCGGGCAGATGGAGCGGGAGAAAGTGATGGGCGAGCGCGCCCTGCGCTGGATATACGGCACGGCGGCCGGGCGCGCGAGCCTGCACCTGCTGCTCAAGCGCGCGGTGGCCTCCCGTGTGATGGGGTGGCTCAAAGACCGCCCCGGCAGCGCACGCTGCCTGCCGCAGTTCGTGCAGGAATACGGCATCGACATGACGGAGGCGGAGCGTCCCCTGGAGGATTTTGCCTCCTTCAACGATTTTTTCACGCGCAAGCTCAAGCCTGAAACCCGCCCTGTGTGCGGGGATGATTGCGTGGCCCTGCCCGCAGATGCCCGACACAGCGGCTGGCAGGATGCCGCAGAGATGCAGGGAGCCTTTGTGAAAGGGCAGAGGTTCGACCTCCCCGCCCTGCTGGGCAGCGCGGAGCTCGCGCAAAGATACGCGCACGGCACGGTGGTGCTCAGCCGTCTCTGCCCGGTGGACTACCACCGCTTCCACTTTGCCGTGGCGGGCACGCCGGAAGCACCCAAGCGCATCCCCGGCCCGCTGGCCAGCGTCTCCCCGTACTGCCTGCGCCGCAACCTTGCCTGGCTCTGGACCAACAAGCGGGAGCTCACCGTCATCCACTCCGACACCGTGGGAGACGTGCTCTCCCTGGCCGTGGGTGCCACCGGCGTGGGTGCCATCACCCAAACCTACGCCCCGGGCGAGCATGCGGACAAAGCGCAGGAGCAGGGCTACTTCGCCTTCGGCGGCTCCACGGTCATGACCTTCTTTGAACCCGGCCGTGTTCAACTGGCAGAGGATATCCTGGCGCACACCGCAGAATGCGTGGAAACCTACGCCCGCATGGGAGATGTGCTGGGCTGCATCCGCTGATGCGGCACATGTGTCCCAATAATTTTTGGAAAACTATGAAATCATGTGGTGGGGTGGATGATACGCAAGGCGCATCTTGGTGGTTCAGAGACGTGCAACCGGATAGCGGAGCCGCCCCGCCGTTCGTCCGCCTTCGCTACGCTACAGCGTGACGAGGCGGGGTTCCCGTGCCGAAACGTGCCGCCGTTGGTTACCCCCACGTTGACACGTGGGGCGAATTTTTGGTAGCACCCCCCGTTCGGCGGGGTGCGAATATAGCGCGCCCTTCGGGCGCGTTCCAACGTAAGGGCCCGCCCTGCGGGCGCGGAGGCGTCTCGCTGCATTTTAGGGATTGGGAAACGCAATGGGGCAGAATCTCATTTCACTTATTTCATCCTCATACGTTTTGTCGGCGTGATGTTTCCTCTGATGTTGGATATAGCCCTTCACCCCAAGATAGCGTTCGGCTCCAATCGAACGGTATCCGAAACCGCCCTGCCATCCAAAACGA
>JAZLHB010000002.1:0-2214 GCA_045616565.1 Akkermansia sp.
TTTTCATTGCTGGGAGGGGGTGGAGGTTTCAGGTTCTGCGGGCTTATCCGCTTCAGGCTTATCCGCTTCAGGCTTATCCGCTTCGGGAGCGGCAGGCGGCGGGGTGGGCGCAGGCGGTGCTGCCGGAGCGGGAACGGGCGCGGGTTTCGGCGCAGGGGCCGGAGCCGGGATGGGTGCCGGAGCCGTCACCGGTTTGGGTGTGGTAGCCGGCACGGACTTGGGTGCGGCAGCGGGAGCCGGCGCGGGCTTGGCCGCGGCCACGGGCTTTGCCACAGCCGCGGGCTTGGCAAGAGGCTTGGGCGCGGGAACGGGCGCGGGTTTCGGCGCAGGGGCCGCAGCAGGTGCGGGGGCCGGGTCCTGCGCCTTGGCGGCGGCAATCTTCTCCTCACGCACCTTGGCTACCACCTTGCGGCGGGAGGATTCCACCAGGCAGAGCAGCACAAAGAGCAGCACGCCGCAGCAAATGAGCGCAATGCCGGATTCCGTGTAGGAATTGAACACATCCGCCATGAGCGCAATACCGGCGCAGACGATGAACAGGGAGCCGTAGTTTATCCAGGAGAGGCGCAGGAAGCGCGTGCCCGTGAACATGAACACCACGCCGTATGCAAAGCACAGGCCGATGGCAATGAGGCGCCCCGGCAGCTCCGCGAGCTCCGGCAGGCGCAGCACCCCGTACGCGCACGCCACCACCGTGGTGCACAGCGTGAAGAACAGCCAGGGGCCCCACGGGCCCTTGGGCTTGAACAGCAGCAGCACCACCGGCACAATTGCCAGCACGCACAGCGAGGGTACCCATTGCTGCAGGGTGTAGGCGGCGGGCTCACGCCAATCCACGATGTATTGCAGGATGCCCTGCCAGAAGAACACCAGGGCCAGCCCGGCGGGGATGGCCAGCCACGCGTGGGAACGCAGGTAGCACTTGCAGCTGCGGCAGCGCTCGCTCACCACCCACCAGAACACAATCAGCGCGCTCACGCCGGCATTGATGAAAGTGTCCTCATTCGGCAAGGCGAACCGCTGCAGCGTGATGAGGGAGGAATCCCCTTCCACGGCAGCTATGAACAGCACCACCGTGGTAACCGCCACCGCCGCCACCAGCACGCGCTGGCGCGTGAGCAGAGGCAGCAGGATGATACCCGCCAGGAACAGCGCGCAGCCCTCCGCAAAGGGGTTCTGCAGGTTGAATATCTGCGCGTAGAGGGCAATGTTGGCCAGCCACATGCCGCCGCCCAGCAGGGAGAACGCCTCCGCCGTGACGGGGCGCTTCTCTGCAAAGCAGATGTGCAGCACCCAGAAGAGCACCATGAGGGCTATGCCCGTGCCCATTTTCACCATGGGGGGGATGAATTCCCAGTTGGCGGAGATGAGCATGATAATGCCGCCGAGCACCAGCAGCCCCGCCAGGGAGCTCAGGCTCACGGCCAGCCATTTGTGGCTCTTGTTCTCCTCCAAGTGGAATTTTTCGATAATGGCATCATACTGGGCGGGCGTGATGAGCCCTTCCCCCAAGATGCGCTCGATATCAGTTCTTTTCATAACAAGGAGCGGTTGCGGTAAACAACCGCCCCCCTTGTAGCAGGAACGCGCTGCAAGGTCAAGGAAAATTGCAATTGACGGTTCCGCAATGAATTTTGCGAGCCGGCGAATTCGGATGCAGGGTTGGATGATACGCAATGCGCATCTTGAAGGTTCCGAATAGACTCCTCCCTGCCCCTTATCCAGGGGAGAGACCGACATGAAGACCGTTCAGGCCCTGCCGCGTTTCACCCGTCTCCGCAAGGCGCTCACCACCCCGGGGGGGGGGCAGGCGTAACTGACCGGGTGCGATTTATAAATATTTCCACTTTCCCTCGAATTTGGGAAACTTTTACCCCAATAAATGGCTTCATGTTTTTCAACGATTTGATGGGCAATCGTTAGGGAAATCGCCCAAAATTGAAGCGCCCCTCCTGGAATTTTATCAGTAAAAGAGGCCTGAGATATGCAACAGGAGACGTAATCCGCCCCGCAGAGCGGGGTTCGGTATGGAGACATTTGGACCGCGGTTGCCCCACGGGTTTACACCCGTGGCTCTATTAATCCGCTGTGGTAAAAGGGAGGCGTTCAAGGTATGATACCTTGCGCCGGCGTGGGTTTCCGTATAGGCCATGCGGAAACCCACGGCCCGGATGCCTTCCGTCCCGTGGCTAGTGCTGGAAAATACGCACGTTA
>JAZLHB010000003.1:0-15127 GCA_045616565.1 Akkermansia sp.
TCTCCGCCGGGTAACCCCGCCTCGTCACGCCGCCGCGCAGCGGCGGTGGACGCATGGCGGGGTGGCTCCACTAGTTTCTACCCCCCCCAATCTGCACCCAGGTTCGGGTGGCGTCCGGTGAGAGGACGGAACGGATGAAGGCGTTCATGGAATCCGGTGTCACGGCGCGGATGAGGTCGGGCAGGCGGTCGTTGTAGTCGGCGCCGAGGTTGAGGACCTCGTTCACGGCCATGGAGCTGCAAATCTTCTTGCCGGATTGCAAGGCGAAGGTGCGCGCGGCGAGCAGGGTGGCGCGGGTGCGCTCCAGGGCATCCGCAGGCATGCCGTGCGCCGCCAGTTGCGCCAGGATATCCACCAGCGCGGCGCGGGCGTCGGCGCATTGTTCCGGCGCGGTGCCCAGGTAGAGGAAGATGCAGCCTGCATCCACGCCGAGCAGCGGCGCAGCCCCTGTGTAGTACGCGAGCCCGCGCTTGTCGCGGATGCCTGCAAAGAGCGGCCCGGCCATGTCGCGGCACCATTCGCAGAAGAGCATCTGCTCCGCCTCGCGCGGGTCTGCCACGGCGCAGCCGGGCACGGCGAGCACGATGACAGCCTGCTCCTTGTCGCAGGGTTCCACGGCATCCGCCGCCTGCTGCGCGGGCGTGGGAACGCCCTCCGCACGCTGCCCGGCGGGCATGGGGGAGAAAAGTTTTTCTGCTGCGGTGCGGATGGCGGCGGGGTCGATATCCCCCACCACGGAGAGCACGGCGTTGCGTGCGCACAGCAAGCGCGCGTGGCGGGAAACCAGGTCCACCCGCGTGAGCGACTGCACGCTCTCCACGGTGCCGTCCGCATGGTTGCCGTAGGAGACATCCCCGAAGCAGAGCTTGCGGACGCGGCGGAAGGCGAGCGCGGCGGGGTCTTCCTCTGCATCGCGGATATCAGCCACCATGGCCTCCTTTTCCGTATCCACGCTGGCGGCGGGAAAGGCGGGGTGCAGCACGGCATCCGCCAGCAGGGAGAGCAGCGTCTCCGCATCCGCGGCCATGCCGTCCACGGAGACGGAGAGGGTGTTGTTCCCGGCGGAGCTGCGGATGCCGCCGCCCAGGTTTTCCACGGCGTCCGCCAGTTCTGCGGCGCTGCGGGTGGCGGTGCCCTTGAGCAGGCATTCCGCCAGCAGGGAGTTGATGCCCGCGTTCTGCGCGGATTCCGTGGGGCTGCCCGCCACCAGCGCCAGCGTGGCGTAAACGAGCGGCACGCGCTTGTCCACGCGGGTGGCGAGCCGCAAGCCGTTGGAGAGGGTGCACACCTGCGGCTCCGCCAGCCCGGCGGCATCCTGCGCGGCGGCGGGGGGCGGGTTGCTGCCGGCGGGGTCCACGCTCACCTCGCACAGGCGGGCGGGGGTAAGGTATTCTGCGGCCACGCGCGCCAAATCATCGTTGGAAACGCGGGCGAGCGCGGCGTCCCACTCCTCCATGCAGTCGGCATTGCGGGTGAGGTGCCAGGCCATGCCCAGCGTGTCTGCCACGCCCTGCACCTTGGAAAGCACGCGCAGGCGGGCGGCCTGCATCTGCTTGCGGGTGCGGGTGCGCGCCGCCTGGAAATCCTGCTGCGGGAGGGTGCGCACGTATTCCAGCAGGGCATCCCGCAGGGCATCGCGGCGGTCGCGCTCCACGTCCGCCTCAATCACGAAAGCGCCTTCCCCGTGGCGGTCCGGCATGGCGCAGGCGTTCACATCGTGCGCCAGCCCCTGTGCATCATGGAACCGCTTGTAGAGCCAGGCGGCGCGGCCGTCCCCCAGAATAGAGGCCAGCATGGAGAGCGCGGCGGCGTCCGGGTGGTTGGAATGCGGAATGCGCCAAGCCAGCATGAGCGTGCTGGTGGGCTGGACGAATTCCCGGCGGTGGGTGCGCGGCCCCCACTGGCGGGGCTCCTGCGGCGGTGCTACCTGCGGCAGCGGGGCAGGGGGGATATCCGCCGTTTCCTGCTCCGCAGCGGCAAAGAGCGCGGCGGTGTCCACGTCTCCCGCCACGCAGACAAACACGTTGCCCGGCACATAGCGCTCGCGGTGGTACGCTACCATGTCCGCGTGGGTGAGGGCATCGAACCGCTCGCGCAAACCGATGACCGGCAGGCGCCGCGGGCTCACCTTGTAGAGCGTTTGCGCCAGCGCGTGGTAGGAGGCGTCCTGCGGGTCGTCCGCGTACATGTCCATCTCGCGGCGGATGACATCGCGCTCGCGCTCGAACTCGTCCAGCGGGAAGGAAGGGTGGAACACCAGCTGCACCAGCAGGTGCAGGAATTCCCGCCAATGCTGCGCGGGGCCGTTGATGTGGTAAACTGTGCGGTCCGTGGTGGTGTAGGCGTTCCAAGAGCCGCCGAGCTCCGGCACGCGGCGGTTGAGCGCCTCGCCGTTGAACTCCGCCGTTCCCTTGAAAACCTGGTGCTCCAGCAGGTGGGAGATACCGCTGCCCGTGTGCGCTCCCTCCATCACGGACCCCGTGCCCACCCACACCTGTACCGATACCAAAGGCACGGCATGCCGCGGCGCGGCAATCACTGTCAATCCGTTCGCGCAGGTGTGGAGCTCGTGTTGCATGCACACACTATGCCACAACACGCGCCCGGGCGCAAGGGAATGTGTATGATTGAGCGCATGTGGAATTCGGGCAGTTGGGGCGCACATCTCTTGCCGCCTTTACTGACAAAAATCAAAGAGAGTGGCTTCAAATTTTGCAGAAGTTCTTGGCAAATGTCCATAAACGCATGGCAGAACAGGAAAACATTCTTTGGTGCACATGTGTTTTTTTGTTTCATATCTGCATAAAAAACCTTGCTTTTTAAGCAGATGTGAAACATAATACCACCCGTATGAAAGAGAGATGGCCACTCTACCCGCAAGCAGAAAGAGCCCTCTGCAAAGTGGGGAATGACCTGCGCGATGCCCGGCGGCGGCGGCGTATATCGACGACGACGCTGGCGGAGCGCGCGCGGATATCACGCGCAACGCTGTACCGTATCGAGAAAGGAGATGGCGGGGTGAGCATAGGCAGCTATGTGTCTGTGATTTTTGCATTGGGGTTGCTTGATCAATTAAAGGAAGCCTTTGATGCGAGCCGCGATGCCGTAGGGTTGGGGTTGGAAGCTGAACAGATGCCGAAAAACATCGTAAACAAGCATTATGACCGGTGATTTGGAAATAGGGGTGTATACCGATTTGCTGCATCCCGGGGAGGCTTGCATTCGGGTCGGGACGCTATGGCTTCACCCCCGGCGCGCGGGCTCTGCCAGCTTTGAGTACAGCAGGGAGTGGCTTGCACACCCGCACAGCTATGAGCTGGATCCGCAGTTGCCGCTGGGAAGCGGGAAACACCATACCGTACAGGGGCAGTTGCTGTTCGGGAGCATGGGCGACAGCGCTCCGGACAGATGGGGGCACCGCCTGATTCAGCAGGCGCACCGCAAAGGGTTGCCGGGCTATCCGCCCGTAAGCGGGGCTTTGGGAGAAGGGCATTACCTACTGGGTGTGAACGACAAAGCCCGTATGGGGGCGCTGCGGTATTCTACCGATGGCGGAGAAACATTTTGTCACACGGATGAAGGGGCCGATATACCACCGATAATCGACTTGCTGCCGCTGCAGCATGCGGCAGACAGCCTCTGCCGCAATACGGCAGGGCCGGAGGAGTTGCGCAGGCTGTTGAACCCGGGTTCGTCATTGGGCGGTGCGTGGCCCAAAGCCAGCGTGGTGGATGAGCACGGCAATCTCCATATTGCCAAATTCAGCAATCCGCAGCAGGAGTACGATGTGGTGGCGTGGGAGGCCGTTGCACTGAAACTGGCGCAAAATGCGGGGCTGAACGTGCCGGAATTCTGTTTGAAGCGCCCGGCGCGCGGCAAAAGCGTGCTGCTGAGCCGGCGCTTTGACCGTGGCAGCGGCGGTATGCGCCTGCCCTATATATCCGCCATGACGATGATGCAGGCGAAAGACGGGGAAGAGCACTCCTACGTGGAACTGGCGGCATGCATGAGCCGGTATTCGGCCTCCCCCCGGGCAGATTTGCCGGAGCTGTGGAGGCGGATAGCGTTCAGCATTATGGTGACCAACGTGGATGACCATCCCCGCAATCACGGTTTTCTGCGCCGGGAACTCAAGGGGTGGGAACTTTCCCCGCTCTTTGATGTGAACCCCACCCCTGAACACGTGAAAGGGCACACGCTATCCATGCCGATTATCGAAGGAGACAACACCGCCTCCCTTACCTTGCTCCGTGAATGTGCGGGCGCGTTCTATATACGGCCGGGGGAGGTGGATGCGCTCCTGACCCCGATTGCGCGTGCGGTATCCGCCTGGCGAAGCGTTGCGGGGAGTTTTGGAATTTCCAAAGCCCGGCAAAACGACATGGCTGATGCATTCGAGCATGCGGATGGCTACAACTCTATTCTCTGACATTGACAATAGGTACATGGCAGGGAGATGTTTGCACGTTTCTGAACCCCCAAGATGCGCCTTGCGTATCTTCCGTCACCCGTGTTCCCGGGTTCGCAAAACCCTTTGCCACGCACGCGGGAGGGCAGGGAATGTGTATTATTCCTGCGGGCCCTTGCGGAGGGTGTTCACGCCGTTGAAGATGGTGCCGGCGGTGGAGAGGGCGGAGCCCAGGCTGCGGATGCGGGACTGGCGGGCCTGGTTCTGCATGTCCCAATTCTCCAGGGTGGCCTGGCGGCGCATGGTGTTCACCTCCTGCAGGGCGGCGTTCGTGCGGTTGGTGATGTCGTCCTCCAGGCGGGTGGCGAGGTCGGATTCCCGTGTGAGGGCGCTGCCTTCCGTGGCGAGATTGGAGCGGGCGGCATCCCCGCGAGCGCGCGCCAGCTCCATGTTGGCGTTGCGTTGGCCGCGGCGGTGGTTCTCCAGGGCGGTTCCGGTCATGGCGTCTGCCTGGCGTTCGGTGATCTGTCTCTGTGCCTCTGCGGCTTGTTTCAGGGCCTTGCCCTGGTCGTGCTCGGCCTTGGCTTGAATGGCTTTCCCCACGGCGGCCGCAGCGGTGGAGAGGATGGTTGTGGTGGTGAATCCCATATCGGCCGCAGGCTAGCATACATGGCCGCGCGGCTGCAAGAGAAAGTGAGCCGCCGCTGCATCTGCCCGCCCGCGGGCATGTGTGCCTGCAGCTCCATCTATCCCGGCAAATTCGGTGCTGCCACGATGCAGGCTTGCAATATGGCGCAAAATTTGCCATGTTGAACGGAATTCCGAACACGTTCATGTTAGAGACACTCCATAGCCTAGTCAACACGCCGGCCTTTTATTTCTGCACGGGTATCCTGCTCATCGTCTTGTTCTTCTGGTACCTTGCCGCGGAAAACGACAAGGTGAAGCGCAACGCGGGCACCTTCTTCATTGTGGGCCTGAGCGCTTTCTCCCTCATTTCGCTCATGCTCAACGGCATGCACTACGGCATTGATATCAGCGGCGGTGTGGAGCTCACCCTGGAGGTGCAGCCCAAGATGGGCGACTACGGCGACATGGTGCCCCCCTCCGAGGAGGATATGCAGCAGGCCTGCAACATCCTCGGCGAGCGTCTCAACTCCACCGGCACCAGCGAGGTGGAAATCCTCCATTCCGGCAACAAGATTCTCATCCAGATTCCCCAGCAGGACAACGACCCCGACAAGAACAAGGAGAAGCTGGACACCATGGTGAAGATGCTCACCAAGATGGCCAAGCTGGAGCTGCTGGCCGTCTACCCGGACCAGGACCGCGTGCTGGCCGATCCGGAGGTGCAGGACAGCATTGCCCAGTACGAGGAGCGCCTGGACCAGTACAACAGCCTTGGCGAGGAGGAGCAGAAGCACACCCGCAAGCCCGCCCTCCCGCGCATTCCCGCCAAGCTCGGCCTGAGCGACTACCAGATTCTGCCCGGCCCGGTGACGAATGACGAGACCGGCGAGCCGGAGCTGGACAAGCACGGCAAGCAGAAGGTTTACTACTATGTGCTGCAGAAGCCATACGTGGCCATGCAGAAGGATGTGTACATCACCGGCGCGGAAGTGGCCAAGGCCCAGCCGGACTATGTGCGCAAGGGCTATGTGGACGTGGTGCTCAACCGCGCCGGCGCGGACCGCATGGGCCGCCTGACGGGCTCTATGCAGATTGGGCGAGACCGCATGGCGGTGGTGCTCAACAGCCAGGTGAAGTGCGCCCCCGTGGTGCAGGCCGTGCTGCACAAGGATTTCAACATCAGCGGCCTGAACGGCAAGGGTGAGCCGGAGGACATCTCCAAGGCCCTGGCCAACCCGCTCTCCAGCGATTTGAAGGTGGAGGGCCGCAAGGACGTATCCGCCCAGCTGGGCCAGAGCGCCCTGGAGCAGGCGGGCCTTGGCGGCCTGGTGGGCATGATTGGCGTGTTCGCCTTCTGCTTCTGGTACTACCGCGCCTCCGGCATGGTGGCCATGGTGGGCCTGGCGTTCAACGGGCTTGTGCTGCTGGGGCTCATGAGCCTGTTCGGCTTTGTGCTCACGCTGCCGGGCATTGCCGGTATCGTGCTCACCATGGGCGTGGCCGTGGATGCCAACGTGCTCATCTACGAACGCATGCGCGAGGAGCGCGCCCAGGGCCGCTCCTTCCTTATCAGCCTGCGCAATGCGTATGAGAAGGCCTTCTCCGCCATTTGGGACTCCAACATCACCTCCCTTATCACCGCCGTGATTCTCTTCTGGCTGGCCAGCGGCTCCATCAAGGGCTTCGCCGTCACCACCAGCGTGGGTATCATCACCTCGCTCATCGGCGCCATCGTGGTCACCCGCGTGCTCTTCTTCTGGGTGGAGCACCTGGGCCTGCTGCCCAAGGACTTCAAGTTCGCCGGGGCGCCGTTTGCCGGCAAGACGTTCGACTTCATGGGCATCCGCAAGATTTGCATGTGGTCCTCCCTGGCCGTGATTGTGCTGGGTATGCTGTACTCCGTGTTCATCCGCGGGGAGAAGGGCCTGGGCGTTGACTTCACGGGCGGCGCCAGCGCCACCTACGTCATCCCCGGTGATTCCCAGCTCAACTACGGCGAGGTGGAGGATTATGTGGCCGGCATGCAGCTCTCCAAGGAAGCCTCCGCCCAGAAGTTCACCAGCGGCACGGACTGGAACATCAAGATCCGCTGCGCCAACAAGGATGAGGCCCAGCAGATCGACACCGAGCTGCGCCAGAACGTGGCGCACATGAACGAGCTGCAGGCCCCCTCTGTGGATGACGTGAGCTCCTCCCTGGGTTCATCGTTCTTCCGGACGGCATGCTTCGCCCTGATTGCGGGTATGCTCGGCATTGCGCTCTACCTGGCCATCCGCTTCGAATGGAGCTTCGCCATGGGTGCGCTCGTCTCCACCGCGCACGACGTGTTCGCCATCATTGCGCTGGTCATCGTCATGGGCACGGAGCTGAACATCATCCACATCGGCGCCTTCCTCACGGTGGCCGGCTACTCCATCAACGACACCATCGTGATTTTCGACCGAATCCGCGAGCGCCTGCGCACGGCGGAGCCGAGCGAGAAGCTGGTGGATATCATGAACGAGGCCATCAACACCACGCTGTCGCGTACGCTGCTCACCTCGCTCTCCACCATCGCGGTGCTCATCTCGCTCATCATCCTGGGCGGCCCCTCCATGCGTGATTTCTCCATCACCATGCTGCTGGGTATCTTCATCGGCACGTACTCCTCCATCTACATTGCCTCCCCGGTGGTGCTCTACTTCAGCCAGAAGCACAACCTGCGCGAGGAAATCCAGAAGGCGGCGGATGCCGAGGCCTCCGTGTAACCCCCGCACCATCCCACACGCCGCATTCCCGTGAAGCGGGGCAGTAAACGCGCGCTGTTCATCCTGGGCTGCCTGGCGTTCCTGGCCGCCGTGTGGGGCTCTGTGGATTGCGGCCTGCGCCTGGCCCGCCCCGGGCTGGATGCTGAGACGGAAACCCGCCTGCGCCACCTCATCTACTTCCACTTTGCGCTCACGCAGCTCTTCCTGGTGCTGGCGGGCGTGCTCTTCTGGCGCCGCCACCACAAGTGGAAGCGCTACTACCTGGTGGTGAGCTACAATGAGAACGGCGTGAACCTGGACCCGCCCGGCATCCGCATTCCCGCCTCCCGCCTGTACCGCTGCCACCTGCACGGGCTGGCGGGCGGCGTCTCCCTGCCGCCGCCGGATGCCCCCATCCTCGTCTACCCCATGTTCATGCTCAGCGGTGCCAGCAGTGGCGCCAGGCTCCCGCAAATGCTGCATGATGCGTACTCCCGCCGCTTCCCGGGCGCTGCGCCCCGCCTCTTCTTCCAGCCGGTGCTGGGGGCTTCCCCCTGGCTGGCGGAGGCCGCCGCGCGGCGCCTGCGCGAGCGCAACCGCCTGCAGCCGGACACGGGTATCCTGGTGGTCGCGCACGGGTCGTCGCTCTCTGAGCCGCCGCCGGAGCCCGCCCTTTTCTGCCGCCGCCTGCGCGAGCTGCTGCCCGGCACGGAGATAGCGCTGGGCTACTTCCACCAGGCGCCGGAAGCCGCCGCCGTGATGGCCGGCATGCACTCCCGCCACATCCTGCTGCTGCCCTTCCTGCTGACAGAGGGCATCCACACGCGGCGCGACCTCCCCACGGAGGCCCAGGCGCAAGCCTGCGGGAAAACGCTCACCCGTTTGGCCGTGGCCGCATCCATGCTTGATTCCCAGCCATGAAACTAGCCGTCAAAGTCACCCCCGGAGCCTCCCGCAGTGAAATCATCGGCTGGGAGGAGGACCACCCCCAGGCCGGCCGCGTGCTCAAGCTCCGCGTTGCCGCTCCCCCGGTGGAGGGCAAGGCCAACAAGGAAGTTGTTGCCTTCCTCGCCAAGTCACTCGGCGTTCCCAAATCCTCCATTGAGCTCCTGCACGGCTCATCCGGCCGCATCAAGCTCCTCCAAATCCCGGATTCCGCAGCAGAGAGGTTGCCATGAGGGTGAGATTGGGGTAGAATGAGCGGCGGTATGAAGACAATCGATATCAACGACCTTTCTGTTTCCGCGAGCCGCCTGATTGGCAAGGATTGGATGCTCATCACCGCCGGCACGGAGAAGGATTTCAACTGCATGACCGCCAGCTGGGGCGGCATCGGCTACCTTTGGAACAAGCCCGTGGCTTTCGTGTTTGTGCGCCCCAACCGCTACACCCGCGAGTTCATCGACCGCGAGAAGTCGCTCACCCTCACCATCATGCCGGAGAGCTACCGGCAGGATTTGGTGTTCTGCGGGCGCCACAGCGGACGCGATACCGACAAGATGGCAGCCACCGCGCTGCAGCCCGTGGTGACGGAGAGCGGGCTGGTGACCTACAAGGATGCGCGCTATGTGCTGGAGTGCCGCAAGATGTTCCGCGCGC
Organism: Akkermansia sp.; assembly: GCA_045616565.1. Classification (GTDB taxonomy): domain Bacteria; phylum Verrucomicrobiota; class Verrucomicrobiia; order Verrucomicrobiales; family Akkermansiaceae; genus Akkermansia. The sequence continues at coordinate 9,364 of JAZLHB010000003.1, forward strand.
CGCTGCCGCAGGAGGGTTTCCTGGATTGGAGCGAGGTGTACCCGCAGTGCTACGCGGAGGACAATCCCCTGCACCTGCTCTACATCTGCGAAATCACCAAGGCCCTGGCCGCAGAGTAGCAGTGCGGCCGGTCCGCCGCGCGGCACGGGGCTACCACTTGTCCGGCAGGTAGTTGCCGGTCATCAGGAAGTAGCGCAGGGTGAGCCCCGCCACAAAGGCGGCCACCACCACGGCCAGCACATACACGGAATTGAGCAGCGTGCCGGCGGAGGAGTGCTTGATCTTTCCGGTGGGGATAACCACCTGCGCCTGCTTGCCTGTCTTGCGCGCCAGCTTGCGCTTCTTGCGCGAGCGCTTGATGTCCATGGCGGTAATGATCTTGCGCTCGCCCTTGCCCTTCGTTTCCTTCTTGTCGTCCTTCCCTGCGGCCTTGGGGCTTTCCTCCTCCTTTGCCTCATCCTCGTCATCGGCGGAGTCCTCGTCGTCATCGTCCGGGTCATCCAGCACAAAGGCCATGGTGTGGGGGCCAATGTGGTAGTTGGTCTCCTCCACCAGCTTGACGTGCTGCTGTTCCTCACCGTGGACCAGGATGACACCCTCCACGCTGCGCAGCGCCCAGAAACCATCGCGCCAGCGCACCTTGCAATGCACGGGCATGAAGCCTTCCCCCTCCGGAAGCACGATGTCGCATGCGGAATCAGAGCCCACCGTGAGCGCGCCGTTCTCCTCCATGTCGTCGGGAAGGTCGCGTGTCCGGTACTCGTCGCGTGAGTCTTTGATGATGAGGAAAGCCATGACCTGCAGCCCCATTATGGCACTCCTGCGGGCAGATGGCAATCAAAAAGCTCATGCCGTGCGCGGCGCATGCACATGTGTCCCAATAAATGAATTCTTGTTTTCAAGGAATTGATGGGCAATCGTTAGGGAAATTGCCCAAAGTTGAAGCCCCCCTCTTGGGATTGTATCAGTAAAGTCGGCCGGAGACATGCAACGGGAGACGCCATCCACCCCGCCTCGTTGCGCCACAGCGTGACGAATGGCGGGGTGGCTCCGCTATCCCGCTCCTCCGATGAAAAATTTTGCAGATATTCCAGTATGGGTTTTCAATACGTTGCGACTTTTTTTCATTTTTTTGCAAAAAATTTAGCCACGGGGAATATTGGCGTGCTTATAGGTGGGTGAGGATGGCGCATGCGTGCTTCCCATCCTGCACAAAATCACCTATCATAACAGAGAATGCCCACGGAGCATACAGAACACGGAAATACACAACAGGCCGGCCCGGACTGGGCGGCTTGGCTCCAGCGCTACAGCGGGAAGCTCTACTTCTACGCCGTGCACTGGAACGCGGAGGATCCGGAGGACGCCCTTCAGCACACCATGGTGAACACCGCGCGCGCTGTGGCAGAGGGACGCTGCCCAGCGGACGATGCCACCATCCTGCGCTACGCCTTCACCACCCTGCGCAACAGGCTGCACCGCATGCACAGCGTGCGGGAGATGAGGCGCACCGGGGAGAGCGCCTGGGGCGCGGAGGTGCAGCTGCTGGAATCCTCCCGGGCAACGAACGATGAATGCCTGCAGGTGCAGGAGGCGGTTCGCAAGCTGCCGCCGGAGGAGGGGGAGATAGTGGTGCTCCACCTGTGGGAGGAGATGAGCTTCCTGGACATTGCGGAGCTCTTGGGCATCAACCGCCACACGGTGGCCAAGCGCTACTGCAGCGCACTGACCAACATTAGAAAACACCTGACCCTTTTAGAGCAATGAACAATACAAACACCCCAAATGGAATGAACGAGCGCCTGCTGGGCGCCATCGAGCGCGAGGTGCGCCCGCTGGAGGCCAGCCAGGCGGAAACGGAGCAGTACCTGCGCCGGTTCCGCATTGCCACCCTGCCGCAGGACAAGCGCCAAGGCATCCTGCTGGCCATGCAGGCGGAGCAGCCCTACCGGCGGCCGTATCGCCGGGCCTACCGGCGCGTGGCGGCGGCGGCCTGCGCGGCCTGCCTCCTGCTGCTGGGCGTGCTGCTGTACCCGGGCGCAGAACACAACACCGCGGCGGAACTGCCGCTGCAGCCCGCCTACACCGCGAAGGACACGGCGGACCGCTCCGAATTCATCATCAAGGCCCCAATCGTCTTTGTATCCAACGATGTTATGTAACATGAAAACGAACTATACCAAGTATATCCTGGCGGTCCTGCTCCTTGTGGCGGGGCTCAGCCCCTGTGCCAAGGCGCAAGGCGCCGCCGGCAGCGTGGTGCTCGGCATTGTGCCGCAGGAACGCGAACAGCAGCTCACCGTGCAGCATGTGGCGGCAGACACCCCCGCCGCCCAGGCCGGTATCCGTGAGGGAGACACCCTGCTCTCCATCGCCGGGCACGCCGTGACCACGCGTGAAAGCCTGCGCCGCGCGCTGGAGCAGATCCATGCGGGAGAACCCGCAGAGCTGCACCTGCTGCGCGACGGCAGTGAAATCACCTGCACGCTCACGCCCGCCCTGCGCGCCTCCTCCCTGGCGGCAGCCCGCCCCGATGGCGAGGATGCCGAGGTGGCGGAGCGCATGCGCCCAATCAAAGACAATATCCGCAAGGCCCTGGCCAACCTGCCGGAAAACGCGGACACCGCCGTGATACGCGAATCCATGCAGCAGCTGCTGCAAATAGCGGCGGAGAACGCATCCGTGCGCGGTGTGGGAGTGCTGCGCCTGCAAGATGCGCGCGGCTCCCTGGAGCTCAGCGTGCAGAACGGCAGCCTGGTGCTGGAGGCCTACGATGAAAACGGGGCTTCCGCAGGCAGCTGCCCGCTGGACACCGCCGATCAGTGCCGCTCCATACCGGACGACATACTCTCCCGCTGCCGCAGCCTGGTGAACGTGGAGCACTACAGCCGCGCGGAACGCAGCGGCATTCGCCCCGCAGACACCGTGCTGAGCATCAACGGCTCCCAGGTGACCGACGACGAGACCCTCAAGCAACTGCTCGACACCGCGCCGGACGGCGCCCTGGTGGAGGTGATGCGCATCGACCACACGGAGGTGCTGGAACTCGCCCCGCTGGACTACACCGCCCCCGTGCGCGAACTCAAGGTGGACTGGGATGCAGAGGAAGCCGCGGAGGAGGCGCACGAGGACGCCCGCAACACCCTGCTCTGGGAGCTCTCCGGCGAGCACCCCGACAACACCGCCGTGCTGCGCGCCTGGCAACAGCTCAACCCGGACGGTCTCATGGCCTTCACGGACGAGCACGGCACCATCTACCTCTTCAAGGACGGCGGGGCCCTCACCGTGAAGGAGTGCGGCCACCTGACCCCCACCAAGACCTACCGTTCCACCCTGCCGCTGCCGGAGGCCCTGCGTCTCCGCCTGCGCGATTTCAGAAACTAACCTACCATCAACATCACCACATCATATGAAAACATACATCATCATACCGTTCATCATGGCATGCACCATGCTGCATGCCCAGGAAATGCCGCAGGAAGTGCGCCACGACCTCTCGTTGCACCACGGCCTGCTCTTTGCCGCCCGTGTGCACACCATGCAGGAGCAGCTCGGTTCCGCCTTCATCACGGATGACTTCCTCAAGCAGCTCGACACCGCCCTGCAGAAGAAGGCCATCTCCAAGCCCAAAACGCTTGCGGAGCTTATGGCCGCCAGCCTGCGCGAGGATGGACTGGAGGCGCGCGACTTCGACAACGCGCTCCTCATGAAGCACCTCCGGAAAATGCTCACCGAGCTGCCCAATGTCAAGGACGAGCAGTTGGAGAAGAAGCTCGTGAAGCAGAGCAAGAAGCTGGCCAAGCAGGTTATCCCCATCCTGCAGCAGCGTGAGGCCAACAAGGAGAAGCGCGTGCTGGAGCTCAACGCCAAGCGCGCCGGCGTCACCACCCTCTCCAACGGCGTGCAGATGGAGGTACAGCCCGGCCAGGGCAGCATCCGCGCCGTCAACCGCATCATGATTGAGGAAGGCATCTCCGACCCCGAGCGCACCACCACCCAGTGCAGCGTGGACGACCTGCCGGAGGCCGTGCAGCGCATGCTGGCCCAGGTGCCGCAAGGCTCCGCCTGGACCTTCTGGATTCCTGCGGAGGTCACGGATGCCATTGCCCACGAGGGTGAGGAAAGCAAGGAGGAACAGGCCGGCCGCGAGGCCTTGATGGACCAGCTCGCCGGCGGCAACCGCCGCAAGAGCTTCAACACGCTCCAGAGGGAAAGGGAGGAAAGGGAACGCGCCCAGGAGGACGACGGCTTCCCCGCGCCGCGCACCACCCTGCAGAAAATCACCGTGTGGCAGGACGCCGCAGAGGCGCCCATCCGCCCGTTCTCCCATTCCACCCAAACCCAAAGCGCCAAGTAAGCCATGAAAGCACGCCATATCATTCTGCTCGCCCTCAGCGCCCTGCCCCTCCTGGGGGCGGAGGAAGCCGGTATGCCGCTCATGTTCCAACCCATGAAATGCGGCCTTTCCGAACAACAGCTCAAGACCACCAGCGCGGACGACGCTTTCGCGAAGCTCCATTTCAGCGGAGAGGTCTCCGACGCCACCAAGGAGAAGCTCAAGCAGATCTGGAACTCCGGCAAGGGCTACAGCGACCGCCTGGAAGCCCTGCATGCCTGGATGAAGGAGCTGGAGAAAGACCCCAACAGCACGGATGCCCAGGTGTTCCTGGCCTGGCAGGCCGCGCACATCTGGTTCGGCAGCCACGGCATGCCGGAGCACAACCTGTTCCTGGCGCACATCCGCCACACCTTCGCCTCCCCGCAGCCCACCATCTCCCGCCACCTGATGAGCCTCTTCCACCAGGTCAACATGCTGGAGATTCTCAGCGGCACCGGCTGCATCTGCGATGACTTCATCTCCATCACCGATGCCATCAACGACACCAACCCCTGGCTGCTGGAAGCGCTCTACCCCGCACCGGATGGGGCCTCCCGCATGCATGCGCTCAACCGCATGTGGAGGGATCCCGTGGCGTACGCGCCGCAGTTCGTCAACAGTATCCAGGTAGCCTACCGGGATATCCTGCGCTTGATGACCAATGATTTCGCGCACCTGCACCGCCGCGCCAAGGGCACGGGCCTGCAGCGCTGGCGCTACACCTGGGGCAAGGACCTGCCGCTCGCCGTGGATGCCGCCATGAACTACATCGACGCCCGCCACAACGGCGATATCGCCCCCACCAAGGAGGTGCGCACCCATATCCGCCAGCTCACGGAGGACCTCTCGCCGGACATGCTCGGCTTTGTGCCGCGCAGCATCCTGGCCGCCGCACCCAACGCACGCGCCTGGAAGCCGCTCTGGGATGCCAAGGCCTCCCTGTACGACATGCCGGACACCACCGCCGTCTACCTGCCGGGGTGGACCCCGAAACTGCTGAGCAAGGAGGGCCTGCCGCCCGCCAAGGTGCTGGCGGAGGATACCGCGCGCCTGGAATCCCTGCTGCAGAAGGCGGCGGGGGCCAAGACGCTGCCCGCCATGCTGGCGTTCTCGCTCATAGAGGACGACCTGGCGCTGCCGGACGAGACGCGCCGCAGCTGGATGAACGTGGACGGGTACGACACCTTCAAGGCCGTGTTCGACATTGTGGTCACGCCCAACCTCGTGGATATCCTCATTGATGAGAAGGGCCCGCACTTCTCCAAGGACGACAAGGCGCTACAGGCCGCATGCCGCGAGCTCAACCTCACGCTGCACCGCTGCATCGTGGCGCTCGCCATCATGGAGCGCGCCGGGCAGAAGGACGAGCTCAAAAAGGGCTGCGAG
>JAZLHB010000004.1:0-4467 GCA_045616565.1 Akkermansia sp.
CTGCGCCGGAGTACAACGCATGGTGGGATTGCTGGGAAGCGGAGGGGTGGGTTTCGCTCGGGCGCGAGGCCGACCAGGACTGGATGCATGTGCAGGCAGCAACACTCAAGTAAACGATTATGGGATTAGGAAAAGCATTGAAGAAGATAGGCCACGCCATCGAGAAGCCGTTCAAGGAGGTTGGGCATGGCTGGTGGACCGATGTGCGGTATCCCGTATTAGGAGCTGCCGCAGGAGCTCTTACAGCGGGTGTCGCTCTCCCTGCTATTGCCGGCGCCGCCACAGTGGCGGCAGGAGGCTCTGTGGCGGCGGCTGGTGCTATAGGCGGCAGCATTTCAAGCTACATGGGAACTGCGGCATTGGTTGGCGCGGGGATTGGCAACATGATTGGGCAAGGCGCGGCGCAGAGAAAGCTAACCTCTATCGAGCAGGCGGCAGCCGAGCGCGCGGCGCAGCAGCAGTACAACGCGAGCTTGCAGCCTGCGGCCACGCCCGACGCGGTGACAAACCCCGCCGTGGCGGAGGAAAGCTATTCCGCCGACCGCAAGCGCAGGTTCTCGTTGAGCCGCACGACAATGCAACGCGCATCCCTGCTGGGGAGTTCCGGCACGGGGCGCACAACCTTGGGATAGAGCCATGGACGAAGAAGCCAAGCGATACGCGGCCATCTGCCAAGCCTTGCTGCAAGAGTCCGACCAGGACAAGGAGAAGTGGCGCAGCGTGGTGGAGCTGGTGATGCCGGAGTTGCTGCCGCCCGCCGACCTGAAGGAACAGGACAAGGACACCGACCGCCGCAGGACGTGCGGACACGCGCGCAACAACTGTTTCAAGCTGGCGGGCGCGATACAGACCTACATTCACCCGATGGGGCGCAAGTGGTTCAAGTTCGGCAGCTACAACACGGACTCCACAAGCAAGGACATGGCGGAGGATGACATGTACACCGCGCTTGGCGACAAGCTCTTTGCGGAGGTGGAGCGCAGCAATTTCCACACGACATCGTTCAGCACGGAACTGGACGACGTGGCTACTGGCACGGGCGCGTTCTACATCGGGATGCACCCCAGGGGCAACATGTTCCTGTTCGTGCACATCCCGGTCGGCTCGTTCGGGTTCGATCTGGACGCGGCGGGCGACCCCAACAAGTTTGCGCGCCGCTTCAACTACACCGCCGACCAGGTGGCCGAGGCGTGGGGAGAGGGCGCATTGACGGACGACATGCGGGCGAGCTACCTCCACGATGGGGAACGCTACACGCGGCAGTTCGAGATACGCCACCTCGTGATACCCAATCCGTCCAAGAACGGGTACAACTTCATTGGCATTTACATGTGCGGCCACGGCGGCAAGATATTGTTCCGCGAGGGCTACGACCAGTTCCCGTTTGTGGTGCGCCGGTTCCGCAAGTTTGGAAACCAGAAGTTCGGCAACTCGCCGCTGAAGGGCATCGAGGACACCATCAAGGACAACCTGGTTGACAAGGAGTGCCGCAAGCTGATGCACCAGCGCGCAAGCCTGCCTTCCGTGATAACCCCTGCCGACATGGCGGGCGAGATTGACCTTCGCCCCGGCGGCAAGACCATCGTGTACGACGAGTACATCGACCGCCCGAACGCCATACGCGAGTTTGCCCCGGTGGGCAACTGGGCTATTGGCCTTGACGGTGAGCGCAAGGACGAGGAGGAGATGGACGCAGCCCTGCATGTTGACTTCCTACAGGTGGTGTCCTCCCAGGAGCGGTACATGAGCGCGACCGAGGTGAACCAGCGCGTGTCCGAGAAAATCATGACGCTTGCGGAGTGCTTCACGCTGGCGCAGCAGGAGTACCGCCCGATGTTCAACCGCCTGTTGTCGCTGGCCCTGGAGGCCGGCATGATAAGCGAGGACATGGTGCCGGACGAGATGAAGCGCACCTACAAGGACGGAAACGGCGTGGAGCGCACCGAGCTGGAGCTTCCGCGCATCGTCTACTGCGGCATGATGGCGCAGATGATGGAGCGCGTGCAGAGCACCGCCGTGTGGGATATACTGGCGCGCAACAAGCAGATGGCCATCGAGACGCAGAACCCGGAGTGGCTGCTTTCGTTCGATGTGACCGCGATTGCCCGCACGGAAGCCCAGAACGCGGGTGTTCCGCAGAAGTATCTCAAGGATTCCGCAGAGGTGCTTGACCAGCTCCAGCAGATACAGCAGGCGCAGGACGAGCAGCGGCAGGCGGCGGTGAACGCGGAGAACGCGGAAGCCCAGCGCGCGCAAGCCCAGGCGGAAGATTTACTCTACTCATGAGCAAGCAACAACAAATAGACAAGACGGAAGCCCGCGCCAGGCTGGAAGCGTTGATACGCGACCGAGTGACGCCGGAGCTTGTAGAGAAATTGAAGGAGCATTTTCGCGTGAACGAGCCTGTGTTCAACTTCCTTGAACCGGGGTTGGGCGCGGACGTTATCGCGCTGCGCGCGGCGTTCACGGATGGACGCTCCGATGTTATCCACTTCCTAGAGAAGATAGTAAACAACAACAACAACAACAATGATTAAGTACAAATACATTCGACTGATGTTCCCTGAACCGGCTGCCACCGGCGGCGGCGAGCCCGCTCCCGCCACCACGCCCGAACCGCAGGGAGGAACCGAGCCCGCCCCTGCCGAGCCGCAAGAAACACCGCCGCCCGCCGAGCCCGCCAATCCGTTCGATTTCGACCCGAACGACGATGGCGGCGAGGACGAAACCGAGCAGGAAGCCACGCCGCCCGCAGAGCTTACGGAGGAATCCGGCTACTCTAAAGAGGAGCTGGATGTCATCAACGAGCTGTGCGAGAAGCACGGCGTTTCCAAGGACGTTCGCGCCAGCCTGTTCAAGGATTTCTTCGAGCGGGTGAGCGGGCTGGAGGAAGCGCGGCGCAAGGAGACGCTGGAGGCCGACACCGAGCAGCTTCGCAAGAAGTGGGGCAAGGACTTCGACGGCAACGTGAAGAAGGCCGGCCGCTTCATCTCGCGCGCGGGGAAAGCCCTCGGGTGGCCTGTGGAATACATCAACTCGTGGAAGAACCCGGAGATGATGGTGCTGGCCTACGACCTCTCCCGCTTTGTCGGCGAACGCGGGTTGCAGGGCGGCGGCGCGGGCGAGACGCGCACTCCTGCGGAAGCGGGGTTGCCCAGCAAGGAAGATATGCCCGGCAAGCTCATCCAGCTTGTGCGGGATTATCAGAAAGCCGTTATCAGGGGTGACAGCAAAGCTGCCAATGCGGCATCTGACGAGCATTTGAAGATTAACGGCATCCTGCACGGAACGAACGTTCGCCACCTGCCCAAGCTGTAATTCCACCAAAAAAATCCCATATTAAAGGTTGCTTCCTCACAAGTGCGGGGAAGCAACTTTTTATTGCGCTGTTTTTGCGCGTATCTTGTAAGTGTTATGGCAACGACCAACATATACACGATACCGGAATCCTACCGCTCCACGTGGGATGAAAGAATGATTACGGCAGTCACCGAGCCGAGCGCGCACCTGACTGATTTCTTCTCCCCCCTGCCCAACACCACGGGCAAGTACGTGGAGGTGCAAACCAGCGGCACGCTGACCATCCACCGCCGTACCCAACGCCACGAGCAGAAGGTGTGGCAGGAACCCAAGTTCGGCAAGCGCAGGGCGCACCCCATCCTGTTTGCCGCCACGGGCTCCCTGTCCGAGGACGACCTGCTCCTGGAAGGCAACCTGCCGTTCTCCGCGAACACCATCTCCACGATGCTGTACGAGGCCGCGAAGCCGATTCCCGACCGCGTGGCACTCGGCGTTGTGGTGGCCGGGTACGAGACGACCAACTCCGATGGTGAGAAGGTGCTCGCCCCGACGCTCGGCGGCAACTGCGTGATTGCCCCGCAGGGCGACAAGTCGCCGTACAAGTCCGCCACGAAGAACGGTCAGCCCGAGGGCTTGCTCGGCGTGAACTGGACTGGCGAGAACGGCACGACCGCCGAAACGTTCCCGACGCAGCCGATGCTGGGCAACGCGCTGGCGACCAAGTACGCCGACTACAGCGGAACGGAAGCAGCCGCCGTGTACGCGCTGAACATGAAGGACACCAACGTTGTTCCCGTGAACTACAAGGGCGACGACTCCCCCGCCGACTGCGGGCTGACCATCAAGAAGATTCAGGCTGTGAAGCTGATTCTGATGAACAAGTTCATCCTGGACCTTGGCGAGGAATTCTGCATGGCTATCACGCCGCAGCAGGCCAACGACCTGATGAACGAGGACAAGCTGCAAAACGGCCTGTACGGCTTCCAGCTCATCAAGGATGGCAAGATTATGACCTCCCTGATGGGTGTGCGCTTTATCGTCACGCCCAATGTTCCGCTGGTGGACATCAACGCCGCCTCCGCCGAAACGGCCAAGTGGGTGCGCGCATGCCCCGTGTGGCGCAAGTCCGCCGCAGCGTTCGGCACCTGGGATTCCCCCAAGACCGAG
>JAZLHB010000005.1:0-11803 GCA_045616565.1 Akkermansia sp.
CTTGACAAACAATACTCCCAAGTTGTATAAGGAACCTACCCTCTGTCAGCGCGGATTAAAGATGGCCGCCAACTGTCAAAAACAGGGAGCCACCATAAAAGTTTCCATGCCCTTTCATGCAGAGAGAACGATGGGGCACGCTATATTGAGCAGCTGACCGGGAAAAATGTGGAAACGGTGCTGGACCCGACCATGCTCCACCCCGCCGCCTTCTGGGAAAAGCTCTGCAAAAAGCCGGAAAACATCAACATCAAAGGAGACTTCGTATTCTCATACGAACTTTGGCGCTGCGCCGATACGGCATTAACCTCTGAAAAGATTGCAAATTCATTGAAACTCCCGCTAGTAAGGGCCAAATATTACGATGAAGGGATTAAATTCTACAATCGGGTTGGCCCGCAGGAATTCCTGTGGCTTGTTTGCCATGCAAAGCATATTATCACACATTCATTTCACGGCTTGGTGTTTGCGCTCATATTTGGAAAACCCGTGCATTTTGTCAAGTCAGCTGGCAGTCAGGCCCGCATTACTACCTTGCTGAGCCTTCTGAACCGCTTGGACCTGCGCATTGAAAACAGCTCGCAAATCGACCTTTCCAAAACTTTTCTCTCCTCCTTGGATACGGAGCAAAAACTACAACAAGCGCGCAAAGCCAGCTACAATTACATCATTCGAGCGCTTGCCATTCAATAACGCTACACAAACAATGTCACGTGCCGCCGCCATGAAAAAAAGCACCCTCCCTTGGAAAGGGATAGCCCTGGCAGTTTTCGTTACAGTCTCGCTATGCTTTGTTCTGTCTACATGCTTCCGCTCCGCATGCAATCAATATCTTTCCCCGTACGCATATTACGTTGTATCCCTGGCCGCGTGGGGGCTTCTCCTCTATCTTGTATGCCGCGCGGAATGGAAGAACCGGGCTGCCAAATGGGGCATCCTAGCGCTCTGCTCGCTGTGTCTGGCCCTCTACCCCACTATCTTTGGGAAGCTGTGCTCTCCCTACCATTGGCACCATCTATTCCCGTCCAGCTGCATGCTCTACAAGGTAGATACCACTCAGCCACTGGTGGGGCTCACTTTTGATGGAGGGCCGATACCGGGTAAAACCGAGCAGCTTCTTAAGGTGCTAAAAAAGCACCACGCCCATGCAACATTCTTTTTAATGGGCAAAAACCTCCCCGGTAATGAAGCCATTGTGCAGAACATCATTGAGCATGGGCATACCTTGGGAAACCATACATGGTCTCACCCAAGGGCGTGCGATGTGAGCAACGAAGAATTCACAAGAGAGCTGCAAAAGACAAACAAGGCTCTTGCCAGCATCACCGGCAAACCCAATACGTTGATGCGCCCGCCCGGGGGCATATTGGATCCCTATCAGGGATGGGTAGTCACTCAGCAGCAAAAATACCTGATATGCATGTGGAGCGTCCAGGCCAACGACACGGTTTATCTGGGGGAGGACCAAGCGGATACCATTGTCCCACGCATGGTCCAGGTGGTAAGACCCGGTGATATTATTCTGATGCACGATTACGCGATGGCCCCGGAAACGCTGGATACCCTGTTGACTGAACTGGGGGAAAAAGGGTTGAGAGGCGTATCTATCCAAGAGCTGGTGGAAGCGGCAAGAAAGTAACCCCTATATCAAACGGGAAATATGCACAAGGAATCACAACGTTCTGGACGGCACGTCATGGATAACGAGGTATGCTGCGGGTGCGCACTGTGCGCAGCCAAATGCCCCGTTGGCGCCATCACCATGAAGCAAAGCAACACCGGCTTCTGGCGGCCTGACATTGATTTTTCCAAATGCCTGAATTGCGGGATGTGCCTCAAGACCTGCGAAAGCCTTCACCAAAAGGGAGAACGGGATATCTCCGCCCATGATTCCCTGCATTCCGAATGCTTGGCAGGATGGGTCAACCAACGGGAATTGGTTATTCGTTCCTCATCCGGCGGTATTCTGACAGCCTTGGGCAAGGAGATTGTGCGGTGCGGCGGGATGGTGAGTGCCGCCGGCTATGATGCAGATATGGTACCCTCCCGCCTGTTTGCTGAAACGGAACGGGAGGTGGAAGCCATGGCTGGTTCCAAGTATGTGCAATGCCGCACCTGCATGGAAGATTTCGGCAAAATCAAGGGACATTTGAAAGCGGAGAGGCTGGTGCTGTTCATCGGCACGCCCTGCCAGGTATCTGCCATCAAGGCGTATATCGGCAAGGATTCTCCCTATCTCCTGACTGCGGATTTCCTTTGCCACGGCACGCCCAGCCCGCTGTTGTTGCGAAAATACATGGATTGGCGCCAGGGGCAATACAAAACCCGCATGGTGGATCTGGGTTTTCGCGGCAAAGAAGTTCAGGGGTGGCTTCGCTCCTCCATTGACTGCCGTTTTGCAAACGGCAAAGTGCTGCACACCCGGATAGACTTTGATCCATTCTATGGTTTCTTCAGCTCGCTGCTTTCCGTGAACAACGCGTGCTTTGCATGCCGGTATGCATCCCTCACGCGGGTGTCTGACATCACAGTCATGGACTATTGGCACGCACCTCAACATCTGCAGAAGGAGCGTTCCTATCTCGGCATGTCGCTGGTGCTGATGCATACGGAAAAGGGGCGCGAAATCATTCACCGCATGCGAGATGAAGGCACCATAAGCACGCGCGTGGCGGAATTGGCGGGATATTACCGCTGCCAGCCGGCATTCTGCCACGCGCCCGCCAAGCCCGTGCGTTGGGAGGAATTCATGCAGGATCTTCCCGGCAAGGGTTTTCCAAATCTGGCAGCCCGCTATTTGCCGAAGCTCCCTTGGAAATACACTCTAAGAGGCAAGCTCAAGTGGAATTGGGCAAAGTTCCAAAGAATGATAGGCAGATAAGGGAGTTCGCGGCAACTGCCTTCATACAGCCCCCGCTATCCATTCATGAGAACAAACGCGCCATCACCTTGTCCACGTGGAAGAAGGGTTGCCAATAGGTGGCGATGGCCTGCGGATTTCGTTTGCCTGTTTCCCATAGTCTCAGCTCTTCCAAGACGGCATCTACCAGAGATTCCGAAGTATCTATCCTAGCGACTGTGCCCGAGTCCTTGGAGGCGTACCACTGCGGCAGGCTCAGGGAGGGGCGGGCAGGAATCACCACAGAACAGCCACAGCACAGAGACTCCGCAGAGGCTATGTGCGTGCCCTCCCGCTTGGAGGTGCAGAAGCTCACCATGGCATCACAGTACACATCTTTCAAGGCTGCGCTGGGCGTGAACCCCTTGAGCAGGACGCGTGCTTTCTGTTGTTCCTGCAGGGCGGCATGCCATGCCGCCACATGTTCTCCGTAGCGCCCATATATTTCCACTACTACCGAAGAGTCTTTTTCCACCAACCGTTGAGAGGTCTGCATCATCAAGCCCGGGTCCTTGATATCATCTTCCGCACCCCATCGGCCCACACACACCACCTTGCGCTGCTTGGAGCGCCCATCGTAGGCAAAATGCGGGGCAACAGGAGTGGGCATCATCACAGCCTTGTCAGCCACAGTCCCCCCGTAGAACAACCGGTTGCGCAGCATATCCGCCACCGGGGGAGACATGGTAATGGCATCCGCCAGCTTCAGGTGGCGAGCACGCAAGAAATCGATAGCGGTGTGGGTGACGAGGTTTTTGCAACGTTGCAGAAAGGAAGGACGCGGAGTCCACGCCTCGTCAAAGAAATCCCCGTTAGAATCCAGGTGGATAACCAACTTGATTCCAGCTTTTTTGATAGCGCGGGCAATAGCGGTGTAGCGCGGGGCTCCCCAAGAATACAGCACCACACCATCCAGATTCAAGGAGCGCCACCAGTCTGCGGATTTGAGCTGCTCCATGGGCACGCGGATAATATCCTCACGGATGTCATCCTCATGAAACGGCAAAGGCATAATGGCCTTGCTCTCCGCGCCCAGCTTGCGCAGGTTCATGCAGATAAGCCCGGTATCACGGGAGAAAAAGAAATCGTTCCCGTGGAAGGCCACGGGGGTGCAAGTGAAGATGCGCTTGCCTTGCAAGGGCATAAGCGAAACGTGCTTAATCCTTCTTTCCGGCGGTGCCCATGGAGTAGCCGGCGAAGGAGCGCATGTTGTAGGGGGGCTGGCCTTCCGGCACGGCGTATCCCAGGGCCTTGCGGATGGAGAGGAAGTCTGCGATGCCGGCTTCGTCCACCTGGTTGAGGGGGGCCTTGTGGAGCCCGGCAAGCAGCACCATCTTGCAGTAGGCGTCAGCGTTCTCCATGAACCACTCCGCCTCCTCGATGTGGCGGGCGCCGGTGATGACGCCATGGTTTTCCATGAAGACCACGGTGCTCTGCTTGGCGGCCTCTGCCACGGCGGCGGCGGTCTCGTCGGACCCGGGGGTGCCGTAGGGAGCCAGGGGGATGTGACCCAGGAAGATATCGGCCTCCGGGTTGATGCCGTTGGGCGGCACGATACCGGCAAAGAGGAAGGCGTTGCAGCACGGGGGATGCGCATGGATGCAGGCGTTCACGCCGGTGGCCTTCATCATGGCGATATGGGTCTTCACCTCACTGGTGCGCGGGCGGTAGCCGCAGAGCTGCCCTGCCTGCATATCCACCAGGCAGATGTCCTCCATGGTCATGAAGCCCTTGCTGCAAAGCGTGGGGGAGCAGAGCACCAGATCCTTGCCCACGCGCACGGAGAGGTTGCCGCCGTTGCCGTCCACATACTCGCGCTTGTAGAGGCGGCGGCCCATGTCCACCATGCGCTCCTTGATGGTGCGGATTTCAGCGGAGTTGAAGAAGTCGTCTATTTCCTCGCGGGTCTGGGGATCGTATTTCTCCCAGGGGAAAATGCGCTCGGGGAGTTCGGGATGGATGTATAAATCAGGGTTGGCCATAATAGTGTAGAATTTGGGGGTTATTTGTGAAAGATTTTGCGGTATGCCTCGCGCTGGGGACCGGGTTCCACAGTGGTGTAGGAGATGCCGAAGGCATCTCTGCACGCCTCCGGGGATTCATACACCCCTGCCCCGGCGAAGGCGTACATGGCGGCGCCGAGCACCGTGCTTTCCGATACGTCTGCAATGCGGATGGGAATGCCGAGGATATCCGCGCGCATCTGGGTCCACACCTTGTTGCGAGCGCCGCCGCCCACCAGCAGGAGATTGCGTGAGCGGAAGCCGCCCACCTTCTCCAGCTTGCGCAGGCGGCTGCGCAGGCGCAGGGTGAGCGCCTCCATGGCGGCGCGGTAGATGTGGCCGCGCGTGCGGCCCAGAATAAGGCCGCGGATGCTGCCGGGCACGGGGTCGCTGGGCAGGAAATCGGGCACCAGGCTCACGCCGTCGCAACCGGGCGGCACGGCGGCGGCCTCCGCATCCATGGTATCGTAGCCCTCGCCATGGTAGCAGGTGGATTTCACCCACTCGATGATACCGCTTGCAATCCACTGCAGACCGGGGTTGAGCAGACCGGCCTTGCTGTCGTATTCCACGGTGGCACCCGCTGCGTAGTCCTCCTTGTCCAAGGTGGCCTGCTGGGTGCGCAGCATCAGGATTTCCCAAGTGCCGCTGGAAAGGAAGGGCTGGTTCTCACCCACGCCGCTGCCGAAAAGGGCGAACTGCGTGTCGTGCCCGGTGGAAATCACCGGCACGCTGTGCGGCAGGCCCAGCAGCACGCACGCGGCGGGCAGCAGGTGGCCCAGGGACTGCCCGGACTCCACGATGGGCTTGAACAGCCCCATCTCCACGCCAATGGCGGAGAGAATTTCCCCGCTCCATGTGCCGGTCTTGAGATCTGTCATCTGGGAAGTGCCGGCCATGGTGCGGTCCGTGTACATCTGCCCGGTGAGGCGGTGGGAGATGAGATTGGGCATAAAGAGCCAGGCGTAGGCCTTTTTGAGCAACTCCGGGCGGTTCTCCTTGAGCCAGACGAATTTGTTGATGGTGTTGAAGGCAAAGGCGCCCACACCGGAAAGCTCGTTGAGGCGGTCCTGCGAGATGTATTTGCCGATGTTCGCCATGATTTCCGCCGTGCGCGGGCATTTCCAGGAAATAACCGGATAGAGCAGCTCGCCCTCCTTGTCCACCAGCGCGCCATCCACGCCGAAGGTGGTGATGGTGACTGCGCACACCTGCGTTGCGTCCACCTCTGCCACGGCCTGGCGGGAACACTCCGCAAGCTGGCTCATAATGCGGTCCAGGTTCCATACGTGGAACTCGGGATTCTCGCTTCCGGCATCCGTGGAATTGGGCTGGCTGGCCTTGGCAACAATCTTGCCGCGGTCATCCACTATCATGGCGCGCACGTTTGTGGCGCCGCAGTCTAGGCAAAGTACATAGGACATGGGGAAATCTCCTTGTGTTCCAGCATTCTAACACAAAGCGGGAGCCCCCTGCAAGCGGAAAGAGAGGTAATTTTCAATTTACAATTGACGATTTACAATTTGGGGAATTCCCGGCTTCGCCACGCTACGCCGCAGGAGGACACAACCCCCGCCGGGCTTGTGCCGGGCGGGCCTTGCAAATAGAACCTTGTACCTGCGTTTAGCCGTTGTACTTGCCGTAAATGGGGCCAAAGTTCTTGCAGGCGCGGAAGTCTGCACCCTCGGGATCGGCGGTGCCGAAGAGGTTCCAGGCGGCGGGACGGTAGATGTCCTCCTCCGGCACGTTGTGGGCGTACACGGGGATGCGCAGCATGGAGGCGAGGGTGATGATGTCTGCGCCGATGTGGCCGTAGGTCCAGGCGCCGTGGTTGGCACCCATGTTGGCCATGACGGAGTAGACGTCCTTGAAGGCTCCCTTTCCGGTGAGGCGCGGGGCGAACCAGGTGGTGGGCCAACCCGGATCGGTGCGCTCGTCGAGGGTCTTGTTGACCTCCTCCGGCAGGGAGCAGGTGTAGCCTTCTGCAATGACGAGCACGGGGCCCTGGCCCTTGACCAGGTTCATGCGGATCATGGTGACGGGCACATCACCCTTGGAGACGAAGTGCAGGGAGTAGCCGCCGCCGCGGAAGTACTCGCGGTTGGCGGGGCACCAGCAGGAGTTGTCCATCATGGCCTCGATATCCTCCTTGGTGGTCTCTCCGGTCTTCTTCATGCAGGGCTTGCCGTCCTTGCCGGTGGAGTACATGTTGCCGTCCAGTGCGGTGGAGCCGGAGTTGATGAGGTGCATGATACCATCGGCGGCATGACCCTCCATGGTGTACCCGGTCACGCGCTTCACGGCGGCGGGAGACCAGTAGGTGCGGATATCGGAGAAGCAGGCGGCCTGGCCGGTGAGCTGGTGCAGCAGGAGCATGCACACGCCGTTCATGGCATCGTTCTCCGTGGCGAAGGGAATAGCCTCGCGCGGGCCGTTCCAGTCGAAGGTGCTGTTGATGAGGGATTCCGCCATATCGCCGTTCGGGTAGAAATCCGTCCAGTGGCGCTGGCCCTGGAAGCCGCCGCAGATGGCGTTGAAGCCCAGGCCCTCCTCCTCGCGGTCGATGGTCTTGAGGTAGGGGTTGCCGTGCATCATGTCGCGGAAGATAATCATCATGAGGATGCTCTCACGCAGCGTGCGCTCCTTGTCCTCCGGGGAGAGGATGAGATCCGGGCGGTTGCGCTCCGGGCCGATGTGGACGTAGCGCTTGGCCCATTCCATGGCGAGCTCGAATTCCTTTTCGTCGTAAATCTTGAGCTCCATGCGGCGCTTCACCTCCGTCATGTCCACGGGCTGCACGCGCATGCCCAGGTAGTCCTCCCAGAACGGCTGGTCCAGGATGGAGCCGGCAATGCCCATGGCACAGCCGCCGATGGAGAGGTAGCCCTTGCCCTTGAGGGTGGCCACGGCGATACCGGCGCGGGCGAAGCGCAAGATCTTCTCCGCCACGTCCTCCGGGATGGAGGTGTCGTCTGCGTCCTGCACGTCATGCCCGTAGATGGAGAATGCGGGCACGCCCTTCTGGGCGTATGCGGCCAGGGCGGCGGCCAGGTACACGGCACCGGGGCGCTCCGTGCCGTTGAAGCCCCAGATAGCCTTGGGGATGCGGTTGTCCGTCTCGAAGGTTTCCGTGATGTAGCACCAACAGGGCGTGACGATGAGCGAGCAGCCCACGTTGTTCTCCGCGAACTTCTGGTTGGCGGCGGCGGCCTCAGCGGGGCCGCCGATGCAGGTGTCGGCGATGACGCACTTGACGGGCTGGCCGTTGGCGTGCTTCACATTGGCCTCGATGAGGGCGGCGGCGGCCTTGGCCATGTTCATGGTCTGGTCTTCCAGGGATTCGCGGACGCCAAGGCGGCGGCCGTCAATCGTGGGGCGAATGCCGATAGTCGGCAGGGTATCGTATTTCATATTATTGTTGATTTGGGGTTAGAATGAATAATGGATGGATAGAAGATTGGGGTGTTATTCGGGCTTCTTGCCGGTGTTGCGGAAACGCAGGCCGTAGATGAGCACAATCACCAGGCAGGCCACCAGGATGTAGTAGCAGCCGCGCAGGGAGGCCTCCTGGGCCACGCCCGTCACCTGCCCTGCGGCATCCTTGATCTCGTGCGAGCCGTTGTACAGGCCGAACACCAGGGAGGAAAGCACGTTGTTCTCCAGGCAGTATGCGAACACCGGCGGCACAGCCGCGCCGCCCAGGATGCTCATCACCAGGCCGGCCGCGCCGAGCTTGGAATCCGGCCCCAGGTCGCGCAGGGCAATGCCGTAGATGGTGGGGAACATCAGGCTCAGGGTGGCGGAGATGGCCACCACGCACAGCAGGCCGGGAAGCGCCGGCAGGTATACCGCGCCCAGGCTCAGCACAATGCCGATGACCGCCATCAGGCTCATCATGTTGGCCGGGTTGTACTTCTTCATGAGCGCCGTGCAGATGAAGCGGAACACGATGAAGCACACCATGGCGGCAATGTAGAAGTACATGGCGTTGGCATCCGAGCAGCCGTAGATGTAGTTGGCGTAGTGGATGACGTACACCCACGCGATGGTCTGCAGGCCCACGTAGAAGAACTGGGTGAACACGCCCCAGCGATAGCGCGGAAGGTGGATGAGGTTGCTCAGGGACTTGCCGAAGCCGTGCTCCGCCTCGTCCTCACCCTTGGCCTGCGCCACGGGCATGTCCTTCACCTTGAAGGCAATCCAAAGGCCGGCCACAATCACCGCCAAACAGATATACGGGGAAACCAGCCAGATAAGCTTGGTATCCGGCGCGGCGTGCTCAATGTTGTCGAAGATGACGAACTTGGCCACCAGCAGGCCGATAAGGCAGCCCACGGGGTTGAACTGCTGGGCAAAGTTCAAGCGGCGCACGGCGGTCTCCTCCGGGCCCATGGCCAGCACGAACGGGTTGCAGGTGGTCTCCAGGATCGAGCAGCCGGAGGCATACACGAAGATGGAGCAAAGGCAGATTTCATAGCTGTTGAACGCCGCCGCCGGCACATAGCCGAGCACACCGATGAAGAACACGCCCAAACCCAGCAGCACGCCGGATTTGAAGGAGAACTTCTTGATGAAGATGGATGCGGGGATGGCCAGCACCGCATACGCGCCGTAGTGGGAGGTCACGGACATGACCGTGCCCATCTGCCCCAGCTCCGGGAAGATGCTCTCAAAAGCCTTCACCAGAACCTCCGCCATGGCGTTCACAAGGCCCCACAGCGCAAAGCAGCTTACCAGCATGAAGAACGCCGCACGGTACTTGCGCGGCACAACAGGTGTCAAATCACGGGTTTCATCTGTATTCATTACCCTTGAGTCTACCATACAGTCCCGCACTGTCAATCACTAAAAGCGATTTTGCGAGAGTTCGCGCAAAACGGCGGAACAGGAGACCCGCAGCAGGGAAACCACCGCATCAAAGCCGCGCGCGCCCCCGTAATAGGGGTCGGGCACCTCCGGGAGCCCGCACTCCGGCGGGAACCAGCGGCTCATGGGCAGCACCTTGGCGGCCTGCTCCGGCGTGCGGGCCTGGGCCAGGATATCGCGCCGGTTCTCCTCGTCCTGGGGGATAATGAGGTCGAAGCGGTCGAAATCCGCCGGTGAGAAGCGGCGTGCGCGGTGGCCGTTGTAGGGGATGCCGGCGCGCTGCAGGGCAGCCAGCATGCGTGAATCCGGCTTCTGCCCCACATGGTAGGAGGCCGTGCCGCAGGAATCACAGGCCATGCGGCCGCGCAGGCCCGCCTCCTCCAGCAGGGCGGAAAAAATCATCTCCGCCGCTGGGGAGCGGCAAATGTTGCCCAGGCACACAAAGAGCACACGGGTGGGAGCAGATTGCGGTTGACCGCCGCCGACGCTTTTGGTATGAAAGGCCATGCGCACCGCAGCATAGCACACGCAGATGAAGATTGCACGCCTCAATTCCGCACCGGAGATATTCCATTCCCTGCAGGGGGAGGGAACGCGCACCGGCGTGCCCGCCGTGTTCCTGCGCCTGGCCGGGTGCAACCTGCACTGCTCCTGGTGCGATACCAAGCACTCCTGGGCCGCCGGAATGGAATGCAGGGAGGAAGAGGTGGCGGAGCGCATCCTTTCCTACCACTGCCCCTCCCTGGTCATTACCGGCGGAGAGCCCCTGCTGCAGCAGGAATCCCTGCTGCGCCTGCTCTCTATGCTGCCGCCGCGCGGAGAATTCCACATTGAGGTGGAAACCAACGGCACCCTGCCCCCCTGCCCCGCGCTGGCGGAGCGCGTGGACCAGTGGAACGTGTCCCCCAAGCTGGCGCATTCCGGCAATGCCGGGGAAAATCCCCTCTGCCCCGGTGTGCTGGCGCGCTTTGCCGCCTTGGACAACGCCTGGTTCAAGTTTGTGGTACAGGGCGAGGAGGACTGGGATGCCGTGGAGGCCCTGGGGCTGCCGCAGGAGCGTATCATCCTGATGCCTTGCGCGGCCACGCGCGCGGCCCTGCATGCCGCGCAGCCCGCCGTGGCGGAGCTCTGTGTGCGGCACGGCGTGCGTTTCGGCAACCGCCTGCAGCTGGAGCTGTGGGATGATGCCAAGGGTGTGTGAATGAAAGAATTTCGCGCCGGAGTGAAGAAAATGCTTGATAGCCGGGACGAAATGTGCTAAAGAGGAAACGTCTATGAAAAAACTTCTTTCTACAATGACCGTACTGGCCTGCCTTGCAGGCGCTGCCAATGCCGCCCCCTACGTGCTTCCGGAGAACCAGCCCGGCGCTCTCACAGCGTATGACTGGACTCCCGAATACGGCATCGATGCCCTCTACGCCATCGGCGACGAGAAGGCAATGCCCGACATGTGGGGTGCCCGCCTGAGCTTCAGCCTGTACTCCCAGCGCCAGGCTTCCGTGCGCCACCAGTTCAGCATCAACGTGGCATACGAGGCCGGCAGCAAGAAATTCAACAATGATTGGGTTTCCGTCAAGAACGACATGTACCTGATGCCCATCACGCTCGGGTACAACGTGCACCTGACCGTGACGGACGAGGTGGCCTTCTACCTGGGAGCCAAGGCCGGCTACACCATCGGTCAGGCCGAATACAGGGTCCCCGGCTACGGCAAGGAGAAGTACGATGCCGACGGCTTCAACTTCACTGTGGGTGCAGGCATCCACGTGCAGTGCAGCGATGCCGTGTATGTGCGTCTCGGATATGAGTTCGGCCGCACCTATGTGGACAAGCACAATGCGAAGGCCAACTTTGGCCAGCACATCATCTCCCTGGGCGTGGGCTGCAAGTTCTGATTCACGCTCCGTTACCAACTTAAATCGAGTAGGGGGGCTTTCGCCCCCCTCTCACACCACTGTACGTGCCATTTATGGCATACAGCGGTTTCCATCCAGAGTCAGAGGTATTGACTCAATGAGACTAACCCTTCACGTTG
>JAZLHB010000006.1:0-5409 GCA_045616565.1 Akkermansia sp.
TCTTCCGATTCGGTGTCGAAGTCCTCCTCCTCGTACTTCTTGAACTTCTTGACGCGCTGGGCGGCGGGAAGCGGGGTGAGCACCATGGTGACGGTGTTGCCGGCCAGCTTGGCGGCCTGGTCCACCTGGCCCATGGTTTTCATGTCTTCCACCACCTTGGCCATCATCTCCAGGCCAAGCTCCTTGTGGGCGTTCTCACGGGCGCGGAAGCGCAGCTGGAAACGCACCTTGTGGCCGTGGTCCAGGAACTGCTCCGTGCGGGCCATCTTCACGTTGTAGTCGTTCACATCCGTACCGACGCGCAGCTTGACCTCCTTGAGGCGGGTTGCCTTGGATTTGTTGCCCTTCTGCAGCTTGGCCTGCATGTACTTGTACTTGCCGTAGTCGATGAGGCGGCAGACGGGCGGGTCTGCGTTCGGGGCGACCTCCACGAGGTCTAGCCCGATTTCCTTTGCCTTGGAGAGGGCGTCACGCGTCTGCATGATGCCTAGCTGCTCGCCCTTGGCCGTGATGACGCGGACGCGCGGGGCGCGGATGCGGTCGTTGACGCGGATCTGCGGGGCCTTGGAGTTGCGGTCGCGGTTGTTGCGGTTATTGTTGTTAGCCGGCTTGTTGGGTCGTGGTGGTAATGGCACGTGTTGTCGATTTGTTGTTTCTTTGTGATTTGCCGCGCGGCGGGCGGGCAGCCAGCCGCGCGGCAAAGGTTGTATCAGCCCTGGGGGGCGGAAGGCGTTTCCTTGGTCTTGGGTTGCAGGATGGGGCGGATGCGGCGGTTGCGCACCTCGTCCTTGACGGCGGCCACAAAGTCCTCCACGGACATGGGGCCGATGTCGTCCAGGTCACGGTGGCGCACGGCCACCTTGTTCTCCTCTGCCTCACGCTGGCCGACCACGAGCATGTAGGGCACGCGGTCCATGCGGGCGTTGCGTATCTTGGCGCCGATCTTGTCCGGCGCCTCATCCAGGGTCACGCGGATGCCTTCCTTGGCCAGGCGTGCGCGGACCCGTGCGGAGAACTCCATCACCTTGTCGGAGATGGGGAGCACGCGCACCTGCTCCGGCGCGAGCCAGGTGGGGAACTTGCCGGCAAAGTGCTCAATGAGCAGGCCGGTGAAGCGCTCCATGGAGCCGAAGGGGGCGCGGTGAATCATCACGGGGTGGTGGTTCTTGTTGTCCGCGCCGGTGTACACCAGCTTGAAGCGGTACGGCAGGTTGTAGTCCACCTGCACGGTGCCCAGCTGCCAATCGCGGCCGATGACGTCTCGCACGATGAAATCGATCTTGGGGCCGTAGAAGGCGGCCTCGTTCTCAGCGGCGGTGTACTCGAACCCCTCGTCGGAGAGGGCTTCGCGCAGGGCCTGTTCTGAAACCTGCCACTTGTCCACGGAGCCCACGTACTTGGGATCGGAGTAGTCCTTGTCACGCAGGGAGAGGCGCACGCGGAAATCCTTCATCTCCAGGGTGCCCAGGATGTGCTTGACAATGCCGATGCACTGCTGCACCTCCGCCTTCACCTGGTCCGGGCGGCAGAAGATGTGTGCATCGTCCTGCGTGAAGCCGCGCACGCGGGTCATGCCGCCCAGCTCGCCGCTCTGCTCCCAGCGGTACACGGTGCCGAACTCCGCCAGGCGGATGGGCAGGTCGCGGTAGGAGTGCGGGTCGTTCGCGTAGATGCGGATGTGGTGCGGGCAGTTCATGGGCTTGAGCATGAAGCCGCTGATCACGCGGGTGTCCAGCGAGTTGAACAGGTCCGCGCAGGTGGCGTTCTCATCGCGCAGCTTCCTGTAGTCCTCCGGGTCCGCCATGGGCGGGAACTGGCTGTCCTTGTAGTGGTCCCAGTGGCCGCTGGTCATGTAGAGGTCAAGCTTGCCGATGTGCGGGGTGAAGACCTGGGAGTAGCCGATGCGGTCCAGCTCCTCCGTGATGAAGTTCTGCAGCTCCCTGCGGATGATGGCGCCCTTGGGCTTCCAGAGCACCAGGCCCTGCCCCACCATCTCGTCGATGGCGAAGAGGCCCATCTCTCGGCCGAGGCGGCGGTGGTCACGCTTGCGGGCTTCCTCCAGGCGCGCCAGATGCTCGTCCAGCTGGGTGCGGTTGGGGAAGCAGGTGCCGTAGATGCGCTGCAGGCGCGGGCCGTTGGCATCTCCCTGGTAGTAGGCGGAGGCCACGCTCATCACCTTGAAGGCCTTGCAGTTTCCGGTGCGGCCCACGTGCGGGCCGGCGCAAAGGTCCGTGAAGTCGCCGTTGCGGTAGATGGAGATTTCCTCACCTTCCGGGATGCGGTTGAGGAGGTCCACCTTGAATTTGGAGGGCACGCTGCGCGGGCCGATGGAGCCGAGCGCGCCGCTCTGGGCCATTTCCATGGCCTCCGCACGGGTGACTGTTGTTCGCTCGAAAGTCTGGTTCTCCTTGACCACCTTTTTCATTTCCGCCTCAATCAGTTCAAACTCGGCTGTAGAGATGTTGTGGTCAAGCTCGATGTCATAGTAGAAGCCGTTCTCCACGGCAGGGCCGGCGGCAAGCTGGGCTTGCGGCCAGAGGCGGCAAATGGCGGTGGCCAGGACGTGTGCGCACGAGTGGCGCAGACGCTCCAGGTCAGATGCCTGATTGCGCTCTTCCAGTGTCTTTCGTTCTTTCTGTTCCGACATATCAGAGTTGTGAGCCCTTAATATCTCCTAAATATCTACCTTTTTCAAGTCCAAACCGCTTGAAATGGTAAAAAAAGGCAAATTTTCGGGCATAGGGGGGAGAAAATCAGCCGATTCGGCCGTAATCATCGTTGAAACGCTCGATATCTTCCTCGCTGAGCAGCTCGCCGAGCTGGATTTCAATGATGCAGAGGGGCTCTGCGGTCTCGTTGCTCAGGCGGTGGACGGCACCGCAGGGAATGTTGGCGGATTCCCCCACCTGGAGATGGGTGATTTCATCCCCGCAGCGCACGGTGGCGGTGCCGTTGATGACAATCCAGCGTTCGGAGCGGTACTGGTGGCGCTGCAGGGAGATGCGGCCGCGCGGGTTGATGAAGAGTTTTTTCACCACCACGTTGGGCTGGATATCCAGCACGCGCCACTGCCCCCACGGGCGCTCGCCGGCTTCTCCCAAGCGGTAGGTATGGAATGAAGACAGCATACGGAAATACGGTTACTTGCCGAGGGTGCCGCGGATGGAGGTGGTGGAGCGGGTGGGCAGGTCCCCGTGCGGAATGCGCTTGCTGGTGACGTAGCGGATGCCCTTGGATTCCACAAAGGCCTTCTTCTCGTCACTCGTGCCGTCCGCGTTCACAAAGAAGATATCCGGTTTCACCTCGTCCAGCAGGGGGGCGAAATCCAGAATCTGCCCCGTGGCCGGGCCGATAAAGACCTTCTTGACGTACTTGATGGCCTCCAGCATGTACTTGCGCTCCTGCTCGTTGTACATGGTCTTGCGGTTCTTGAGCGCCATCACGGTGGCGTCGGACCCCAGGGAGACATACACATCTCCGTAGGTGGCGGCTTCCTCCAGAAAGGCGATGTGGCCGCTGTGCAGCACATCGAAACACCCGGAAACAAAGACTTTTGGCATGGTGGCGGGAAAAGTGTTTTTATTCAATCACACCGCGGTCCTTGAGGCGCTGCAGGTACTTGGGCTGCCAGGGCACGGGCTCGTCCTTGCCGAAAGTGCGGCAGTAGGGCTCCACGGGGTAGAGGTCCGGGCACTCAGCCAGCGCCTTCTCTCGGGCCTCCGCGTTCTCGTAGAGATAGACGGCATAGCCGCCGTGGCCGCCGCCGCAATACTTGTGGGCCAGGCAATCCCCTATTTCCGGCAGGTGCTCCATACCCTCCTTGATCTGCAGGTGGTAGCTGAGCTGCACCCCCACGGAAAGCATCTTGATATCCTGCATCTGCACGCCCATACGGGCGGCGCGCCCTGCTTGGGCAATCTTCTTGAAGTTGCGTTTCAGGCAGGCAAGCCCGGGGGTATCATGGTGGATGCGGGTATCATACACGGCCATGCAGCCGCGCAGGAAATCACCCGTGTTCTTGAAGTCCAGCACCGGGTAGCGGCCGGATTTCCACACACAGGCGCCCGTTTCCGCAATCACGGCGGGGTCCTGCCAGCCCACGCCCAGGCCGAGCTCGCTGGCCACGGGATCCCAGCCATTGAGCACGCTCCAGCCACCGCTGCCGCCCAGGCCGGCTCCCTTGCGGTAGAGCCACTCTTTCAGGGAAACGGTGGGGGAGATGGCGCAGTTGACGATATACTCGCCGGGGATGGCGTTTTCCGGCACATCCAGCCAGCCGCCTGCAAAATCCACGCGCAGCGGCACATGGGTGGGGGCCTTGATGCGCTCCACCACCTCCGTGCTGGAGGTCTGGGGGCCCTCCGGCGGGTTCTTCTCCATCACCACGAGCTGCGCGCCCTGCTCCTCGCAGAACTTGCGCTTGGCATCCAGGTACTGGTCGTCCGTGGTCACGGCCAGGATATCCGGCTTGGCCTGTATAAAGGCGGAGCGGAAGGAGAGCGCCACGTCCTCATCCGTGGAGGGTATCACCTCGTTGATCATGGTGAGGTTGCGCAGCAGCTCCAGCTTGTCGGCATCCTCCAGCAGGGATTTCCTGCCGTAGAGGCGCCACAGCAAGTCGGCGTTCGGCACGGAGACTACCAAGTAGTCCCCGAGTTTCTTGGCATCCTCGAAAAAACGGATATGGCCGGCGTGAAGCACATTGAACGCACCAGATACGAATACTTTTTTCATGTGAGATGGAGAAATAGGGGAGATATTACTTTTCCAGCCCGAGCCAGCGGTAGAAGGCGCGGGTGGGGTTGAGGTCTATTTTCTTCGGCAGGCGCAACAGGGAGCCCACGGCCCCCAAGGGGTGGGGAGTTTCCCGCCCCTGCTCCATGGGCAGCGCCCCGCTGTTGGAAAGCTTTTTCTTGATCAGCGGAATCAGCACGGCGGAGGAAAGCTGCAGCAGCAGTGCCAGCCACGGGTTGGAGCGCCGCGCTCCGGCGGCTGCGGCTCCAACCGCCAGGCTGCGGGATTTGCGGCTCAGCATGCGCGCCGCCACGCCGGCAGCCACCATGCCGCCGCCCAGCGTGAGCAGCGTGCGGATGGCCACCGCGTGTGCAGACACGGTGGGCGTGAAGTCCCTCACGCGGGTGCGGGTGGTGGATACGGCCTCCAGCACATCCATGCGGGAGGCCGCCACGCGCATCAGCGCTTCTCTTCGCCGTTGAGCAGTATCTTGAGACATTGCACGTCCTTTTGTATTTCCATGCGGGTTTCCGGCGCCAGGGCTCCGGGCTTGCTGCGGCGGAACGCCAGCAGCAGGCCGCCGCCGGCTAGCAGGTTGAGCAGCGCCAGTATACCCAGCGCCCACGGCCAGCCGATGGCCGGGGCCAGCAGCGCAGCCGCCAGCGCCAGCACCAG
>JAZLHB010000007.1:0-20009 GCA_045616565.1 Akkermansia sp.
CATCCACCCCGCAGAGCGGGGTTGCTTCGGGCGCGCCTCACGCGCCCTCACCCTGCGGGCAGCCGCTGCGCGGCTGGCTAACCGGCCTTACAGCCGTCGGCCGTTTTCGGTGCCGAGTCGATAGAACGGTGGTTGCCCCCAGCGCTTCCGCACTGGGCTAACTTTGAGTCGCCATCGGAAAGGCTCTGTATCTTGCGCGCCCTTCGGGCGCGTTTCAACGCAAGGCCCCGCTTTGCGGGGCATACTCTGGCGCGTGTATGAAGCATCCCTTATATGGCGCGGTTTGGTACTGTTGCAGCCATGCGGGCGCGCAAAGCGTGCGCTCTAGCTTTGCACCCCGCCCCGTCACGCCATAGCGGGACGAACAGCGGGGCGACGCCGCTATTCCGAAGCACCGGAGTTTCGGAGGTGCTTCGCCTCGGCGTAGCGGTATCGGGTTCGCCGATATCGCGAAGACGGGCACTAACCCCTGAACCTCCAAGATGCTTGCGTTTTATCCATCCCTTTATTCAAAATCATAGGTCCCCCATAATCATGTGGGCACATGTGCAAGCCTGCACAATGGGATTGCACGGCGGGGCGGGGTGTAGTATGATAGGGTGGAGAAAGCCATGAGGGAACCCATAGTCAAGAAGGTGGAATCCATCAGCGTGGCGCGGTTCTATGAACAGTACCGCGGCACGCTGGAGTTGCAGCTGCTCAACAGCCCGCTCGGCATGACCCGCCCCATCCTACAGCCCACTGTCAATCGCCCGGGCTTGGCGCTGGCGGGGTATTTCGGGTATTTCGCGCATGAGCGTATCCAGGTGTTCGGCGCGGCGGAAGTGGCGTACATGGAGCAGTTGGAGGGAGAGGAGCGCAACGCCCGCCTGGAGCTCCTGCTCAAGAAGGATATCCCCTGCATTGTCTTTTCCCACGGCGGCAAGGTGCCGCAGGATTTGCTCAACATGGCGGACGAGCACTGCGTTTCGGTCTTCAGTTCCAACCTGGTGACGGTGAACCTGGTGAACCGCGCCACGATTATCCTGGAGAACGAGTTTGCGGACAGCACCACCGTGCACGGCTGTATGGTGGATGTGCGCGGCGTGGGCGTGCTGCTCACCGGTGAAAGCGGTATCGGCAAGAGCGAAATCTCGCTCGGCCTCGTGGAGCGCGGCTCTTCCCTGGTGGCGGACGACATGGTGCGTATCCGCAACAGCAGCGGTGAGCTCATTGCCGCTTCGCCCAAGCTCAGCCGCGGCTTCATCGAAATCCGCGGCCTCGGCATCATCAACGTCACCAATCTTTTCGGTCTCAAGGCCTTCCGCAACGACAAGCGCGTGGATCTGGTCATCAACCTCTTCACCGGCGAGCAGACCGAGCTGGAACGCTTGGGGCTGGACCACCAGACCACCACCATCCTGGGCGTGGAGGTGGAGCACCTGAACCTGCCCGTGGCCCCGGGCCGCGATATGTGCCGCCTGGTGGAAGTGGCCGCCCTGGGGCGCTACCTGCGCGGCAGCGGGTACGACATGGCGGAGGAGTTCAACCGCCGCCTCAACCGAGAAATCCAGCGCAATTCCCAGTATCCCCAATAACCATGACACCCCTGAACGATATCGTCTGCCTTTTGAACGGCACGCTCCGCGTGTCTGAAATCCATGATGCCCCCGTGGCGCTCAACGGCCTGCAGGTGGAGAACGACGGCTGTGTCACCAAGGTGGCGCTGGCGGTGGACGGCTCCCAGCGCACCATTGACGATGCCGTTGCCGCCGGTGCGGACTTGCTGATCCTGCACCACGGCATTTTCTGGAGCGGGCTGAGGCCGCTTACAGGGTGGTGGAAGACCAAGGTGGAAACGGCGTTCAAGGCCAACCTGGCCATCTATGCCGCGCACCTGCCGCTGGACCTCCACCCGCAGCTCGGCAACAATGCCGGAATCGCGCGCGGGCTGGGGCTCACGGATATCACACCGGAAATAGACTACCACGGCACCACCATTGGCCTGGCCGGGAATTTCAAAGGCTCCGTGGGTGAGCTGCGGGATGCCTATGCCGCGCTCACCGGGTCGCAGGTTACCGGAATCATCCACAATCCCGCCGCGCCTGCCGGGCGCGTGGTGGTGTGCAGCGGCGGTGCCGGGGAGGAAATCTACCAGGTGCAGGAGAAGGGCTACACCACCTACCTGACGGGGGAGGAGAACCACTGGGTCTCCAACGCCGCGCGGGATATGGGGGTGAACATGCTCTTTGCCGGGCACTATGCCACGGAGACCTTCGGCGTGAAATCGCTCGGTGCGCTGCTGAAGGAGAAGTTTGGCCTGCCCACTGTGTTTATCGACAACCCCACGGGCATGTGAGGCATGGAGATGGTGGTTCAGGACAGCGGCGGCATGCGGCTTGACCAGTATCTGGCCGGGCGTTTGCCGGAGCTTTCCCGCGCGCGCATCCAGGCCCTGCTCAAGAGCGGGGATATCCTGGTGAACGGCTGCACGGCCAAGCCCAAGACCCCCGTGGAGCCCGGCATGCGCATTGATGTCACCATCCCGGAACCAGCCGCCGCAGAGGCGCAGCCGCAGGATATCCCCATCTCCGTGCTCTACGAGGACAAGGATGTTATCGTCATCGACAAGGAGAGCGGCATGGTGGTGCACCCCGCCGCCGGCAACCCGGACGGCACGCTGGTGAACGCCGTGCTCTTCCACTGCGGTGATTTGTCCGGCATTGGCGGGGTGGAGCGGCCGGGCATTGTGCACCGCCTGGACAAGGACACGAGCGGCTGCATTGTGGTGGCCAAGAATGATGCCGCGCACCTTTCGCTCACCACGCAGTTTGCCCGCCGCATCACCTCCAAGGTGTATCTGGCCGTGGTGCAGGGCCGCCCGCGGCAGGACGAGGGCACCGTTTTCACCAACATTGGCCGCCACCCCGTGAACCGAATGAAGATGTGCGTGGTCAACCCCGGAAGCGGCAAGCCCGCCATCACGGATTGGCGCGTGCTGCGCTACGATGCCTCCACGGATTCCACGCTGGTGATGTGTACGCTGCACACCGGTCGCACCCACCAGATCCGCGTGCACATGCTGCATTTGGGGCACCCGCTGGTGGGTGATCCCATCTACGCGCACCCGCAGCGGCAGAAAGCCAAGCCGGGGCGGCTCATGCTGCATGCGTGGCAGCTGGCTTTCAACCACCCGCAAACCAGGCAGCGCATTGCCGTGAAAGCCCCCGTGCCCGCTGAATACCAGCCCTGGCTCATCGGCCTGGAGCTTCCTCAGCCGGACATGGCCGCGCCCGCCAACGATTTTCCGGAACTTCCCGACGAGGAGGACGAGGACTCCTGAATACCTAGGCCCGACGGCGGCCATCCGCCGGCAGGAGGTTGGTCGCACCCCCGAGCATCAGGGAGAACAGCGCACTCACCGCGCCCAGGATGATGAAAAAGAGGCCAAGAATCACGATGGAGAGCGGCCCGGTGGGCAGGGATGCCAGCTGCAGCAGGAAGGAAGGCACAAGGGCCGCCACCGGCAGCAGAATCCATAGCGCCCAGCCCTTCTTGCCCTGCGGTGCGCGCCGCCACTTCAAAAACAGCGCCCCGTCCACCAGCAGGCTGGGTGCGGCGAACAGCGCCGCCCCGCATAGCGCCAGCAGTGTGTCCAACGCTTTCGCCGGCCAGCCGTGCGCCTTCAGGAACGCGGCCACGGCGGGCGGCATCCAATCCGTATACGCGGGTTCCTCTCCAAAGCGGGCCGGGATGGTGCGGGGCTCCTCCTCCAGAGCGGGCCGGGCCGTGATTTCGAGCGTGCAGAACGCGCTCCCGCTTTCCAGGCGGATGTCCACATTCTCGTGGAGGATATGGCCGCTCTGCGAGCGCAGGCGGCATGGTGAGGGTGAGCGGTAGCGCGTGGTGGAATCCGCCGCTTTTATCTGCAGTTGCAGGGCCTTGGCGTACTCCGCCGCCAGCTGCGGCTCCGCCTTCATGGTGAAACGCAGGAATTCGCCGGTCTTGTCCCAAGCGGTGATTTCCGGCCTTTCTCCCAACCAGGGCTGCACCTCGTGCCAGGGTGCCTTGCCGATAGCGGCAAGGCCCTCTATCCAGCCGCCGAGATACAGCAGGCACAGCACGCCATAGGCCGCGTAGCAGAGAAATCTGAAGGCTTTTCGCATGGACACCTACTTCAAAAGCGCGGCGCGCATGGCGGCGGTGTCCGGCATGGTGCCGAACCACTTTTCAAAGGCGTATGCACCTTGCCAGAGGAGCATGGCGGTGCCGTCCGCTGCCTGGCAGCCGCGTTCTCTTGCGGCGGCCTGCAGGGGAGTGGGATGGGTGACGATGTCGTACACGAACTGGTGCGGGGTGAGCCAATCGGCAGGCAGGGGCAGCTCGTCACCCTCGGTGAGACCAAGCGAGGTGGCGTTCACTATCAGGTCTGCCTGCTGCATGGCGGCGCGGCGGGCATCCTCCTCCCCTACGGCTACGGCCTGTACGGGAGCGTATGCGGAAAGCTTTTGTCCCAGCGCCTGCAAGGCCGGCTTGGGGCGGTTCACCAAGGTGAGGTGGCGGCATGCGCAGAGGGCGCACTGGCACGCGAGCGCGCTGCCGGCCCCGCCGCACGCGCCCATGAGCACAATGCGGAGTTCCGCGAGCTCCCGCCCGCAGAACTCCCGGATGGCGCGCGCAAAGCCGGGGCCGTCCGTGTTCCAGCCCACCCACCGGTTGCGCCAGGCGAGCGTGTTGCAGCTGCCGCAAAGGGATGCCAGCGGATCGCCGGAGGCGTCTACCGCGGCAAACGCACGGTACTTGAAAGGCACGGTAACGTTCACCCCGCAAAAGCCCAAGCGCTGCAGGGCGGAAAGGGTGCGCTCAAAGTCGTCTCCCTCCCGCTCGGCCTGCACGCGCACATAGGTGGCGGGAATACCGGCGGCATGCAGCGCGGCCATCTGCATCTGCGGCGAGCGCGAGTGGGCAATGGGGTTGCCCACCACGCACAGGCGCGCGGCATAGGGTGCCGTATCAGCCGCCAATGCGGCGTCTGCTGTGTAGACTTCTTGCACGTTTCTGGGGAAACGGCGTGGAACGCGGATTCTTAGTTCTGCGGAACGTCCGCAGAGCCGTCCTTGTTCACCAGGGTGACGATGCTGGTCTTGGCGATTTTGATGACGGTGTTGGGCGCGATTTCCAGCTTCACGGCGGCGTCCATCACCTCGCGGATGATGCCGTAGATGCCGCCGGCGGTCACCACCTTGTCGCCGATTTTGAGATTGTTCTGCCGTTCACGGAGCTCCTTCTGCTGCTTCTGCTGGGGGCGGAAGAGGATGAAGTACATGATGACGATGATGAGGACAATCGAGATGATGCCGCTGAAACCGCCGCCTTGCGGGGTGCCGTCTGCCAGGATGAGCATGGTGTTCATTGTATATCGTTTGCTTGGTAACGCGAGATGAAGCTGCTCTTGAAAGCAGCGAATTGACCAGCCGCGATGGCGCTTCTCGCCTGTGCCATGAGCCGGAGGTAGAAGTGGAGGTTCTGGAAGGAGAGCAGGCGCAGCGCCAGCATCTCCCCCGCGCGGAAGAAGTGCCGCACCGCCGCGCGGGAGAAGCGGGTCACGTGCGGATGCCCCTCCGGGTCGATGGGTTTGGTGTCGTTCTTCCAGCGTTCGTTCTTGATGTGCATGGGGCCGTCCGGGGTCATGGCAATGCCGTGGCGCGCCAGGCGCGTGGGCATCACGCAGTCGAACATGTCCACCCCGCGTTCAATCATCTCTAAAAGCTGTATGGGCGTGCCCAGCCCCATGGCGTAGCGCGCCTTGTTCTGCGGCAGGTGGGGGGCCGTGTTCTCAATGGCTCGCAGCATCTCCTCCTCAGGCTCGCCCACGGACACGCCGCCGATGGCGTAGCCGTCGAAATCCATGGCTGCAAGCTCCTCTGCGCAGGCCTTGCGGAGGTCTGCATACACGGAGCCCTGCACAATACCGAAATGCTGCTGCGGGCCGGGGCCGCTCATGGGGCGGTGCTCATCCACCCAAGCCTTGCAGCGCTTGGCCCAGCGCAGGGTGTAGCCCAGGGATTTTTCCGCGTATTTGCGGTCGCAGGGGTAGGGAGGGCACTCGTCGAACAGCATGGCGATATCACTGCCCAGGTTGGCCTGAATCTCCATGCTGCGCTCCGGGGAGAGCATCATGTACGCGCCGTCTATGTGGTTGCAGAAGCGCACGCCTTCCTCCGTGATTTTGCGCAGCTTGGCCAGGCTCCATACCTGAAAGCCGCCGGAATCCGTGAGCATGGGGCGGTTCCAGCCCGCAAACGTGTGCAGGCCGCCCAAATTGCGGATGCTCTCATCCCCCGGGCGCAGGCACAGGTGGTACGTGTTGCCCAGGATGATTTGCGCGCCCAGTTCCTCCAGCTCCGCAGGGTGCAGGGTCTTCACCGTGCCTTGCGTGCCCACGGGCATGAAGATGGGGGTCTGCACATCCCCGTGGGGGAGGTGCAGCGTGCCCAGGCGGGCTCCGGTGGGGTCTGTGCTGTGCAGGTCAAAGGACATGGCTCTTCACGAATCTGGCGGCGTAAATGGGTTTGCCCATGGCTTCCCATTGCTTCTGGAAATCGGTCTTGGGGTAGAACCCCGCGCTCCACTCCGCGCGGGTGAACAGGGGGGACGCGTCCATCAGCTCGCACACCCATTGGAAATATTCCTCGTGGTCCGTTTTGAACAGCATCTCACCATCCTGCGCCAGCGCGCGGTGCAGCACGGGGATGAAGGATTCCTGCACCAGGCGGTTCTTGTGGTGCTTCTCCTTGGGCCAGGGGTCCGGGAAAAGGTAGTGCAGGCGGCTGATGCTGCCGGGGGCAATCAGCCACTCCAGGAAATAGCGGCTCTCCACGCGCAGACCGCGCACATTCGCAAGCCCGCGCTTCTCTGCATCCCGGCACACCTTGCGGATGCGCCCCAGCAGGCGCTCCACCCCCAGGAAACGCCGCTCCGGGTAGTGCGCTGCCATTTCCAGCAGGAATCCGCCGTCTCCGCAGCCCAAATCCACCTCGCACGCCTCCCCCGCGCCGAATATCTCCGGCACGGTGTAGCGCGCAAAGTAGTCTTCAGGTACAAACGCGGTGTCCATGTGCGCGTGTATTCTATCTTGCCGCATGCTCAAAGTAAAGGCGTTTTCGGGTGTGTACGAGGCACGGTTCACGGTAGGCTGCCATCCATTATTTGGTCAGCAGGTTGCGCTGCCAGGCCATGAGGGCGGCCAGGCCTTCGTCCTCGTGGTTGGATATGGATTCCAGCTGGGTGCGGGAGGCGATGAGCGAGGGTTCGATGTCCAACTGTTCGGCAATGGCGTTGCGCTTGGCGGTCCAATGCTCCATGTGGGCCTCGAAGTGGGGGTCCTGCTCGTGGCGGACGCGCTTGGGGATGCGGGGGTAGTCGTGC
Source organism: Akkermansia sp. (assembly GCA_045616565.1). Taxonomy (GTDB): domain Bacteria; phylum Verrucomicrobiota; class Verrucomicrobiia; order Verrucomicrobiales; family Akkermansiaceae; genus Akkermansia. Next base: position 7,408 of record JAZLHB010000007.1, read on the forward strand.
TCGTCCATGAGCTGGAAGCGCTCGATGGTCTTGCGGAAGCGTGTGGCGCGCTGGGCGTGCATGCGGTTGCGCGGCTCCACCACGCGGAATTCCTGCAGGGCCTCGCTCCAGCGCAGCAGGTCGTCGTTGCTGCACACCATGAAGGCGGGGCGGTCCATCTGGGAGGCCTCGCGGTTTCGCCAGGTCCAGAGGGCGCGCAGGGCGGCCAGGCCGCGGCGGTTGAGCTTGCCGGCGCCGCGGATGCGCCAGGGGTCCTCCATCACGCTTTCAAAGCGCTCGCGACCGTGCTGCAGGTTGCAGGCGCAGCTCTCCAGGAACCAGTCGTAGCGGTCGAGTTCCCGCAGGCGCGTGGAGAGCTTGTCTGCCATCTCCAGCATGAACTTCACGTCCCCGGAGGCGTACTCCTGCATCTCCGGGGGGATGGGGCGCTTGCCCCAGTCCGCCTTCTGGTTCTTCTTGCTGAGCACAATCTCGTAGAAATGCTCCACAAGGGCGGCCAGGCCGAACTGGCGGAAGCCCAGCAGGCGCGCCGCTATCTGCGTATCCAGAATCATGTGCGGGAGCACGCCGTAGGCTCCCTGGAAGAGGCTCATGTCGTAGTCTGCGCCGTGCATCCACACATCCGCGCCCTGTAGCCAGCGGGTGAACTCCCCCATGTCCTCGATGGCGAGGGGGTCGATGATGCACACGCCCTCTGCATCCGCATATTGGATGAGGCAGAGCTTTTCCCTGTGCCTGTGCAGGCTGTCCGCCTCCAAATCGAGCACGGTGCGCCCCTGCGGTTGTTTCTCCGCCCGGAGCTTCCATGCATGCAGTGCCTCTTGGGTCTCTATCATTGAACGCGCGCCATGATACCACAGCCCAGCCCACGTGGCAAGGAATATCCCGCTCATGCCGCACGATGAAAAATTGTTGATTATTTTTTCTTGCACTTGTACGCATTTTGCGTACAATAGCGGCATGACAACGAAAAGCATCACGTCCAGCGAGGCGAGGAGTTCACTATACAGCATTCTGCGAGAAGTTGTCGAGGATGCCGTTCCGGTGGTGATACGCCATCGCGGGCATAAAAACGCCGTCATTGTTTCTGAGGACGAGTACAATGCACTCATCGAAACCGCGTACATAACTGGCGGTCAGAATGGGGAGGCATTGCGCCGCTCCATGCAAGATGCCAAGGAGGGTAAAACTCGCCGCATCACGTTGGAGGAAATAGACGCACTCATCGGCTGATGTACGAGATAGAGCTTACCGCTGAGGCTGAGCGGCATCTGATCTTTTGGAGCAAGAACGACAAAAAAACGCTCAAGCGTATTCGTGCACTCATTGCCAACATGCGAGAAACGCCGTATGCCGGGCTTGGTAAACCAGAAGCCCTGCGGCATGAGTGGAGCGGCTTTTATTCACGCCGCATAGACAGCCGGCATCGGCTCGTGTATACGGTGAACGAAGAGCAACAACTTATTACCATTTACCTGATGAGGTATCACTACTGATCCCTGTTTGCCGCCCGCTCTTTTGACACGCCCCGTAAGGGCATGAGAGCGTGCGCGGCGTTTATGCTGAAGCTCATTGGGGAATGTACCCGGCTCCGCCGCCGCGCCGGTGGCGCTTTGCGGTGGCTTCAAAGGCTTATATTCATGCCGTTACATTCTTTGGGGCACATGTGGGTTATGCCAGGAAAGGCTGCAGCTTTTCCCAGACCATGTCCACGGTGATGAGGTCGATGGTGGAATCGGATACAAGGTTGACGGACTTGGGGCCGCGGGTGGCACCCACGCGGGTGCGGTGGTCGTAGATGGCGATGGTGGGGATGCCGGACATGGCTGCCATGTGGGAGGGACCGGTATCATTGCCCACGGCGGCGAGCGCGCGGCGTGCAATCTCCGGCACATCCAGCAGGGCGGTCTTGTTGAGCAGGCTCACGGCAGAGGGGCATGCCGCCGTGACGGCGCCAATCTCCGCCGCCTCCGCATTGGTGCCGATGAGCACGGTGGCGATACCCCGTTCCGCCAGGCGGTTTGCCAGCTCGCAGAAATTCGGCACGGGCCAGCGCTTGAACGGGTGGGTGGGGGAGCAGCCGCATATCAGCAGTACATAGCGCTCCGGCAGCTTGTCCAGTTCCGGGTTGTCGCTTTTCAGGAAGGAAAGGTCGGTGGGGGGCCACACCAAATCCAGCGTTTCCGCAATGGCGGAGCCGCAGCCCCAAGCGTGTTTCTTGGTGATGGTGGTGGCCACCTTGGTGCGGGCGTCAATCCACCGGTAGGGCTTGCGGGAGAGCCAGCGCAGGGCGGTGAAGTAGCGCTTGCGGGTGCGGCCGCAGCACTGCAGGTCGTAAATGACATCGTATTCCGCGCGGGCGATGCCGCGCAGGATGCCCAGCGGCAGGTGGGAGGTGCGGTTGTCCACCACGATATCCGCAAAGATGCCCATCTTCTGGGCCATCTTGACGAAAAGCGAGGAGGTGAGCAGGTGGAGCCCCGTCTCCGGGTGGCGGCGGCGGATATCGAACATGGCTCCGATTTCCAAAACGAAGTCTCCCAAGGCTCCGTGCTTGATGATGAGGATTTTCTGCATGGTCAGGAAAGGAGGGGAATGAGTTGTTGCGGCTCGGCAATAATGCCCGCCGCGTTCGGGCATGCGGCGGCCGCTGCATCCAGCAGGTAGTTGGCACCCACTCCGGCGGCGGCACCGGCTGCCACATCGCGCGGCTTGTCGCCCAGCGATACGGAGGCCGCCAGGTTGATGTTCCACTTGGCGGCGGCCTTCAGGAACATGCCGGGGTTGGGCTTGCGGTCCGGGTGGTTCAGGTGGGGGCAGCAGAGCACATCCAGCAGGGGGCAGCCGTGCTGCCCGAAGAGGCGGCGCATGTGCGCGGTGAGCGTCTCGTACTGCTCCATGGTGAAATAGCCGCGCTCAATGCCGGATTGGTTGGTGACCACCACGAGCGCGTAGCCCTTGGCAACGGCTGCGGCGCAGAGCTCGAAGATGCCGGGCACGGGCTCGAAATCCTCAATCTTGTGGACGTAGTGGCGGTCGATGTTGATAGTGCCGTCGCGGTCCAGGAAAAGGGCGCGTTGTTCAGCCATGGAGCTCTAGTTCCACGAGTTCGCAGATGAGATGACCGCAGGTGATGTGCATCTCCTGAATGTGGTTGGTGACGGTGGCGGGCACGGCCAGGGTGAGGTCTGCCGCTTCTCCCATGGCACCGCCGCCGGCACCCGTGACAGCCACGGTGGTGACGCCCTGCGCCTTGGCCTGCTCGAATGCCCGCAGCACGTTGCGGCTGTTGCCGCTGGTGGAAAGGCCGATGAGCACATCCCCCGCCTCCCCCAGGCCCTCCACCTGGCGGCGGAAGACATCGTCGTACCCGTAGTCGTTGCCGATGGCGGTGAGGATGGAGGTGTCTGTGGTGAGGGCGATGGCGCGCATGGCGGGGCGCTCCAGTTTGTAGCGGCCGATGAGTTCCGCCGCCAGGTGCTGGGAATCTGCGGCGGAGCCGCCGTTGCCGCAGAACATGACCTTGCGGCCGGCCTTGAGTGCGGCGGCGCAGGCCTCTGCAATCTCACGGATGCGCGGGGCGCATGCGGAGAGTTTTTTCATGCCGTCTGCCACGGCGTTGATTTCATTGCTGATCCACTCGGTGTCCATGGGTGTCAGTGTTGAAGCTTGTTGATGATGGAGGTGGAGGAGAACCCTTCCAGGCGCGGCAGCTCCACCGCGCGCCCGCCGTATGATTCCACGAGCTGCCCCTCCGGCCACTTCTCTATGGGGTAGCCCTCCTTGGCAATCACGTCCGGCCGCAGCTTCTCAATGAGCGGCAGCGCCGTGTCGTCGTCGAAGAGCACCACGTAGTCCACTGTCTTGAGCGCGGCCAGCAGCGCGGCTCGGGATGCCTCCCCGTTGACGGGGCGGTCCGGCCCCTTGAGGCGGCGGATGGAGGCATCCGTGTTGAGCCCCACAATCAGCACGTCGCACAGGGCGCGGGCGCGCTCGAAGGATTGCAGGTGGCCGGGGTGCAGCAAATCAAAGCACCCGTTGGTGAAGCCCACCACCTTGCCCTGTGCGCGCAGGGTTTCGCAAAGGGCGGCGGCCTCCTCTGCGGAAATGATGCCGCCGTTGGCGCGGGTGGGGGAGAGGGCGCGCGCCAGCTCCTCACGCTTCACGCAGGCGGTGCCGAACTTGCCCACCACAATGCCGGATGCCGCGTTGGCTATGCGCATGGCCTCCCGAACGGATGCGCCCGCCGCCAGCATGGCTCCCAGCGTGGCCAAGGAGGTGTCGCCCGCGCCGGAGACATCAAACACATCCCGCGCCTCCGTGGGTATCCACTGCGTTTTTTCTCCCTCCGCACCGGGTATGTAAATCATGCCGTGCTCGCTCAGGGTGACCAGCAGGCCGCCCACACCGTAGCGGCGGCAGACTTCGCGCCCGGCATCCAGTGCCTCTTGCGCGAAACCCGGTGCGGCGGGGTCGAAGCTGCGCCCGGCCACCCCCTGGAATTCCTTCAGGTTGGGTTTCACCAGGTACGCCCCCGAATAGATGGTGTAGTCCGTGCGCTTGGGATCCACTATCACGCGCTTGCCGTACTTGTTGCAAAGGGATATCAGGGCAGGGGTCAGGCGTTCGTCGAACAGCCCCTTCCCGTAGTCGGAGAGCAGCACCATGTCCACCTCCGGCAGGCATTGCTCCGCGCGGTCCAGCAGGGTTTGCACCTGTTCGTCCGTGAGCGCCATGGGTTGCTCCCTGTCCACGCGCAGCAGGTGGTGCTGCCCAGCCACGTAGCGGGTTTTCACCGGGGTGGGGTAGCCCTGGAGCCGCAGCACCTGTGAATCGTCCACCCCCAGCGCCGCCATGCTTTCATGCAGGGAATCCGCACTGGTGTCGTCCCCCACGGCGCCGATGAAGCGCACGGCGCAGTCCAGGCTGCGCAGGTTGGCTATCATGTTGCCGGCGCCGCCGGGCATGCTGCGCTCCTTCTGGCAGAGCATGACCGGCACCGGTGCCTCCGGAGAGAGCCGGGTGCTTTTGCCGTACACAAAGATATCCAGCATCAGGTCGCCCATGCAGAGCAGGCTGACGTTCGGGAAGCGGTCGAGGTATGAGCAGTAATCGCCCTGTGCCATGCGTGCAGGATACCACACCGCCCCACCGTTGTCAGCCTTTTTCTTTCCCACCATACGCGGGACTGGCGCGGTACTCGGGATTTCTCTTGATGCGTCATGAGTACTATGCTAACATCAAGACTGAAAGGACGCGGCCGAGGCATTGTGTGCAGCCATGGGTCGCAAGTGTTATAGCTACATGAATGAGGAACGTGCCAGAGAGTGGGCTGTGGTTGCCCTGACGGTTGTGTTGGCAGCTTTGTTGATATGGCCAGTGGTGGAGTATTTTCCCAGCTGGTTTGTGGACCAGAGCAGGGGCTACAAATGGGGGAATGCCATCTCATGCATCCTTCTGCTTGCCGCGTGCTTCACCTTCCGGAAGCTTGGTGGGCGAGGCGTGTTTATAGATTCCCGGATAATTCTCCAGATTGGGGCGGCCATGCTTGCCGCAAATCTTTTGCTCAATGCAGAATTGTGGGAAAACATGCCGCAAACAGGGCATGCCTGCTTGTTCGCCCTGGGCCTGGCGTTCCTGCTGATGGCAGGCTCCCGTGTGCTGTTCGGCGTGTTGTTCGGCTTGGGGCTGCTCTGCTCGCTGGTGGATGCCGTATGCCGATCCAAGTTCGGTATAGTGCTTGATCACGACATTGTGGTGCAGGCCCTGGGAGCGAACATGACGGAGGTGAGAAACTATCTCACTCCGGGGGTGGCCTTGCTTGTGGTGGGTGCCATACTGTTCATCGCATTCTGGCTGTGGCTGGTACTGCGCATCGTGCGGCGTGAAAAGCGCCTCCATTTCCTGGCGAGCGGGCTCCTTTTCCTGACGCTTGCCATGGTGGCCCGCCAGTTCACCATACCATTGGATTGCAAGCGTCCGTGTGCGGAGTGGCCCCTGAGCATTACGCGCAGAACCATCAAAGAGGTGGCGAAGGCGGATGAAGATAACCGTCGTCTGGTGCGCATGCTCCTGGCTCTTCCTCCGGCCTCTCAAACACCGGTGGATATTCACACTCTCAGTGGCGGTGAAGGCGTGGTCTGTATCCTGCATGTGGGAGAGAGCGCCCGGGCGGACCACATGGGCTTGTACGGCTATGAGAGGAATACAACGCCCTGGCTCCAGAGCTGCGAGAATGTCATCAAATTCAATCGTTGCATCTCCCATGCGCCATTCACTATTTATGCCTTCATCAGCATCATGACGGATGCATGCGGGAACGTGATGGATGCCGCTTCCCCACATTCTGCTCCCACCGTCCGCAGTTTGGCAGACCTTTTTGTCGCAAGCGGGTTCAAGGACTTCACGTTCTGCGAGGACGAGGTGCTGGATGAGAGCCGGACCATGTTTGGAGCAACGGCCTTTTGCCAGCTGCTGAAAGCGTTTACTCCGGGTGGTGAACCGATTCCGTACCACGGTGACCCCATGGGGCAGGTGCAGCAAATCCATGAAAAACTTCAGCAAGACACGCATGGAAATACCTTTATCCTCATCAACAACATCGGCAGCCACGCCCCTTTCGCCTGGTATGACCGCGAACATGCAGCCTTTACCCCTGCTGGCTCTGAGGGGCGCACTGGAAATCCTGCAGGCAATCCAGAAATGGCAACCCTGGCCCAAAACGCATACGACAACACAATTCGATACACGGACGAGTATATCCGCCGCCTGCTGACGGGGGTGGAGCACCGCCCGTTCCTTTATGTGTACGTTGGGGACCACGGGGAATATGTGGGAGATGATGGAGGACGGTGGGAACGCGGCCAGGTGAAAGGAGAGTACCTTCAGACAGGAGGGTGCCTGGTGCCGTTCCTGATAGTAGCTTCCCCGGAGCTTGAAGCCATGCATCCGCATTTCCGCGCGGCTCTTGAGAGGCTGCGCGCCAATTCCGGCATGACTGTGTCCCAAGACCATGTATTCCATACGGTGCTGGGCATTTTCGGTATCTCTTGTGAATTTTACAATGCAGCGTATGATTTAAGCTCTGCGGCAGCTCAACCCTATACCGGGGAGCAACCGGCTGCCGGGCGGCAAACCGCACCAATCAGTTCATCAGCGCCATGAAGGTACTCATTATATCATCTTGGAAGACTCGCTTTCTGCCGGAACGCACGGAATGGTGCGGTGTGGAGTTCACCCGCGACCTCTCCTGCCGCGATTACGACTGGGCCGTGGTATACGACGAGTTGCCGCACGAGGCGAACCACATGGATTTGGCCTGCTCGCTGGACCGCACCATCCTGGTGACGCAGGAGCCGCAGATCATCAAGGCGCAGTCTCCCGTCTACACGCGCCAGTTCAACTATGTGCTGACCACATGCGACCCGCAGGTGCTGCAGCACCGCCACTACCGCCGCGGCTGCGGTTGCCTGGTGCAGATGACCGGGCACACCATGGAAGAGCTGGCCGCGTTCCCGGAGTTCGAGAAGACGGAGCTTGTCTCAAACGTGTGCTCCCGCAAGCTCATGCGGCACACCAACCACTACAAGCGCCACCAGCTGCTGGAGTACCTGTACGCCAACCTGCCCGGCTTTGTCTGGAAGGGGCAGGGGATTTGCGAGATTGACCGAAAGTGCGAGGCCCTGGATTCCTTCCGTTACCATGTGGCCATTGAAAACACCGTGCAGCCCTACCATTGGACGGAGAAGGTGGCGGATCCCATTTACTGCCTCTCCCTGCCGTTTTACGCGGGCGACCCCAAGCTGGAGCAGGTGCTACCGCCGCAGAGCTTTATCCGCATCCCTGTAGACAATCCGCCGGAGGCCCTCCGCATCATCAAGGAGGCCATCGCCAACGACGAGTACAGCAAGCGCCTGCCCGCGCTGCGGGAAGCTCGCCGCTTGCTAGTGGAGCGCTACAACCTGTACTCGCAGGTGCTGGAGGTTATCCGCGAGCATGAGAACCGCGCGGAGCCGGAACGCCCGGCAGGGCGCATCTACAACCGTCACCATCTGCGTCGCAATCCCGCATACGCTATACAAGAGGTGTGGAACAGCCTGCGCGTGCGCCGCTACCTCCGCTGCCTCCCCTCGCCCGTGTTGGGCGAGATGTCCGCCGGAACTCCCTCCTTCCTGGAAAAACTTGCCCCGGATGCGTGGAAGGGCATAGACGGAGTGGCCGTCATCAACATGGAAACGCGCGCGGACCGCTATTCATCCTTCATGGATGAGGTGGGGCGGCTCATTCCGCAAGAGCTCCTGGTACGCGTCAACGCCGTGGTGGGAAGGGAAATCCCGGGATACGGGGAAGCCCCTTGGTTCACCGAGCGCACGGGCGAGCGCGCCGGCATGTGGGCCGGAGCCGCCGGCTGTGTGCTCTCCCACCGCCGCGCCATTGAACTGGCCCGCGAGCGCGGATGGAAAAACGTGCTCATCCTGGAGGACGATGTGCGCGCGGATGGTGTGTCCGGCGCGGATGTGCTCTTCCGGCGTGCGCTGGAGACCCTGCATGGCCCGTATATGCTCTATCTGGGCTACCACCGCCCGGAACCATACGGCAAGCGTATTGTCAAGGAGCAGGCAACATCCCTGTGGAAGGTGAACGGAGTGTTGGCCACCCACGCATACATTCTCTCCGCAGAGGCGTATGACCGGGTGCTCAACAACCTGCCCGCCGAATCCGGTATCTGGCCGTGGATGGCCCGCTACCGCGCCATCGACAATTTTTATTGTCGGCATTTGGCGAGCCCGTGCGGGGTGGCCGTGTATGCCCTCTATCCCACGCTGTTTTCCCAGATGGAGGATGTATCCGATATAGGCGGCCACGTGGCAGATTTTGAGAGCTGCGTGAGCAGGAGAGAACCATACGAGAATTTGTCTTTGCGCGGCGTGTTGCATGGTTTGGCTTATCCCTTCCTGCATGCCGGGCATGCCCTGATGGGCACCCTGAAAGCCCGCCGCTCCGCGTGCCGGGGGTTGCCGGGCAAGCGCCACCGCAGGGAACACAACACAGAGGATGCCTCCTAAACCGGGCTTTGTCCCTGTATGGCGTTTACCAAGGACTCACGGGTGCGCGGCCGTGCCGCACGCATCTCCCTCCCTGGCATGAAGTTGCTTGCCCAAGCGAGCCAGACGCCGCCGCGTGAGCGCGTACATGGGGATATAGAGCATGCGTTTCAGGGCATCCTTCAAATTGAAACCGGGCAGGGGAAAGGCATTGCCGAGCCCTGCGCGCCGCATGCAGTCCTCATAGCGCTTGCGCTCCATGCGGTGGTTGTAGCGCCAGGGTTTGTTCGGCCCCTGGTAGTGGAGCACGGCCGGGGACAGCGCCGCCTCCACGGAGTGTACCGGGGAATTACCCTGCCACACGGGGGCCGTGGGATTGTTTTTGAGCATCTTGCGGGTGAGCCCGTCGTGCCAGTTCCAACGTGGGTGGAGCTGGATGGTCCTGTCCCACAGCACGCCGTTTAGAGTGTCTTGGTCAATCCCTGTGAGAACATCCTTGTAGCGTTCCGCAAAATCCAACAGTTTCGGGACGATAGCCTCCCGCCGGAAGGCTTCCAAGTCCATAAGCAGCACGCCGGAATTGAAGTATCCCACGCAGCTCTGCGGGATGTCCAGGCGGTCGTTGAAATCCGAACCGGGGCGTGACACCTGCTCCATCACCGCACCCACTATTGCGCCCTTCATGTCCGTCTCCAGTAGTTGACGCAGGTCCACGCAGGTCAGCGTGTCTGTGTCCAGATAGACAATGCGTTTGATATCCGGCAGCAGTTGCGGCAGGAAAATGCGTGCCCAGCATGTACGCGGCAAGCGCTTGAATCCCTTCAGATTCTCCGGAATGACATCTTCCACGGCAATGCAGGACACCCTGTGCCTCTCACCGGCATTGCGGCCATACCTGTCCTAAATAAATTCCAAACAACGGGAGGGGGACAGAAAATATCAGGACGCGAAAAAGGAGATTGCACATGGTTTAAATCAGTCGTAGACTGAAGTTGCACAAAACCAAACAATCTCCATGTCCAAGATAACACTCCTCGCCCAGATAGTCAACGATGTTATCGACAAAAACGCATTCGCCCGGATAGTCAAAAGGCACAATTCGGACAAAGGGTGCAAGAAGTTCGACACGTGGCACCAGTTTGTCTGGATGCTGGTCTGCCACCTGGCCGACTGCCGCTCCATCAGGGATGTCTCGAACATCCTGCAGAGCACCACAGGCAACCTGAACCACCTGGGTATGGGCGCGGCTCCGTCCAAGTCGAGCGTGGCATACCAGAACGAGCACAGGGGCTGGGAGGTGTTCCGCGATGTGTACCACCTACTGCTCGAAACATTGGGACAGCATCTGGGGGTCAAATTGGATTTCCCCGATATTGGAAAGAAGATCCAGCTGCTGGATTCCACCACGGTGACGCTCTCGGTCTCGGCGTTTCCCTGGGCGACGTACTCGCACGAGAAGGGAGCCATCAAGATACACACGGCGCTTGATTTTGAGCAGGATGTGCCCAGCTTCCTTCTCGTCACCGACGGCGTGGAGGGAGACAACGAGGCAGCCGTGAAGCTTCCATTCAAAGAGGGTATGGTGGTGGTGGCGGACCGCGGCTACATGGATTTCAAGCTGCTGAAACATTGGGACAGCAAGAAGGTTGAATTCGTGGTTCGCCACAACCCGACCATCGTCTTCAAGGTCGAAGAGAAGAGAAAACTGCCCAGGGACGCCTCCGCGAACATTCTCAGCGACGAGATTATCCTCATGACCGGGGCGCGCAGCAAGGAATACGGCAAGCGCATGCGGCGCGTGGTGGCCCGCAACGAGGAGCACGGCTACGATGTGACGCTGCTCACCAACAACTTCGAATGGAGTGCCGCCACCATCGCGGCACTCTACAAGGACAGGTGGTACATAGAGACCTTCTTCCGCTCCATCAAGCAGCTGCTCAGGATAAAGAGTTTCATTGGCACAAAGCCGAACGCCGTACTCACACAAGTGTGGACCGCCATGTGCGCCATCCTGCTCCTCAAGTATCTTGGCGCAAAATCCCAATTGACGTGGAACCTCTCAAACCTGGTGCTCTTCCTTCGCGTAAACCTCTTTGTCAAAATCAGACTGTGGTACTGGCTCAATTTCCCCTTCCAAGGTAAAAAGCCTCCCAAGCCCGCCGCAACACTCAAACAGGGGGTTCTTTTCTGATTTCGCCCTTTTTCAACATGAAAACGCACCTTTTCCAATGGTTAAGGTGGCGGGAGAAATTTGTTTAGGACAGGTATGCGTTCCGGTGGGGTGCAAAGTCAGCGCGCTCTTTGAGCGCGTTCCTACGTAATGCCCCGCCCTGCGGGGCATGCACCGGCGCGTGTTTGAAGCAACTTTTCATATGGCACGGCGCTGCAGTGGCGCGCAGAGCCACGCGGAGACGGAAGCGTCACCCTGCGGATACAGGGTCGGTGATGAATCTGCGCGCAAAGCGCGCGCTGGCTTTGCACCCCGCCTGTCACAGCGTTTCATGCTCCGGCATGGCAATTCATGGCACCGGGCAAATGATTGGGTTACATGGGAAACTTCATTCATCACCCCTGCCCCTTTTCGGCAGCCGCGCCGGCGGTAGCCCGGCGGTAGCCCGGCGGCGGCGCGGTGCGCGCTTGCACTTGTCCATCACACTGGTGATCCGAAAGGTTACGCTTGCTCTTGGGGCCTTGTTTTTCAATTGGTTACCGTATAAGCATAGCGGATTAGCTATCAGCTATACTTTTTCAACACCTCTGAAACCCAGGAACCATGCGGCTTGCGGGCGATTTTCCGCTTGAAAATTCCAGAATTCGTTTCACCATACCTCCTTATACCCAACACCGCAAATTCTTGATAACTGCGGGCTTTTTTTGCACTTTGTCCACCCGTCCGACTTGACACAGGATAGCTAATCGCCCAGCGTGCGCGCTTGGCATGCGCCGCCCATTTCTGTCTCCCTGGAAGATTTTTCTTTATTGGATTCACTATAAAAAATGCATTTTAAAAATCTTTTTGCCTTCTCTACGCATTTTATATAGGTTGTTTATGCCTTGTTTGCTTGTAATACAAAAACTGCACATTTTGAATTGTTTCAGCTGCCTTGGGTCCAAAAAACATGATGCGCGTGGTTGCGCTGCATGCGTGCCTGGCTTTCAGGCGCAAATCTTCAATATGGCATTGAAATATATTTTGCAAATACAGCCGCCTTGTCTCCACAACCTTTTCTTTATAATTGGTTTGTGCATTGTTTTGCTGTAATACATGTGTATTACAATATAAAAAAAATACCAACAAAAAAACTTCTTGCATTCGTGCGTTTTTCGTGTACAAAAAAATTGAACGTCACACACCGCTGCTTGAGCGGCAGTGAAGAGCGTGATAAACCTTACCAATAGAAAGGCAACTAACCATGAGAAACCTCATTTTCCACATTGACAACTGCATTCTGCGGGGGCGGCAGCCCTCCAGCACCGTCGAGCTTATCGACGACCAGGAACACTATCCGGATGTCATCCAGCTCAACTACTACGCCGGGGTTCAGAGCAACATGTTCG
>JAZLHB010000008.1:0-6912 GCA_045616565.1 Akkermansia sp.
CTTGGGCGATGGGGCCCACGGCGAAATAGCGGGCCTGGGGGTGGTTGAGGACCAGGGCGCAGACGGAGGCGGGCGGGTCCATCATGAAGGAATCCGTGAGGGTGGCCCCGGTATGGCGCGTGGCGTTGAGCAGGGAGAAGATGGTTTGCTTTTCCGCGTGGTCGGGCTGGCTGGGGTAGCCGCAAGCGGGGCGGATGGAGGAGGGCGTGTCCTGCGGCGGCCATATCTGGTTGAGCACGCCGTGAGCGGTCTCGGCCAAGGCTTCCGCCAACATGTTGGCGAGCGCGGAGCAAAGCAGCGAGCGGTAGGTATCGTGCTGGTTTTCGAATTCTGCAGCCCACTCCTTTGCTCCGCCCACGGAAAGCTGAAGGGCGCCCGCATAGCCGCCCTGCCCTTGCGGTGCCACGAAGTCTGCCAGGGCCAGGCGCGCGCGTACGCTGCGCTTTTGCTGACGCAGGGAATGGAGAATCACGGGCTCACCGTCCTCCGGCAGCACGGCAATGTCGTCCTGCCTGCGCTCGGCGTTCCAGATACCGGCGCATGCGCGCGGGTGGAGCCTCTGCTCCATCTGGGCCTGAGCCATCATGTGGCGGGCATCCGCCAGCAGCTTCTCAGCCTCACGCCTCTTGTCTGCGGGGGCATCGTCTTTGAAAGCGTTCTTGGCGGGGTTCCAGACATCCTGCAGCTCAAAGAAACGGAAGAGGATGCTCCAGTCTGCAACGGAGGAAAGGGTTTCCCACGCAATGGGGTAGTCCGGCTTGAAACCGGCATCCTGCACGCCGAGGGTGAACACGCCCGTGCGGGAGGGCTTGGGCTGGGGCTGGGCGTCCCAATCAATTTGCAGCGCCTGGGCGCGTGCCTCTTGAAGGCTCATGAGATCTGGCGCGTCGGCTTCGGAGAATTCCTGCCGCATGGTCTCCTGCTCCTGCAGGATGCGGGCGCGCTCTGCGGCGGCATTGGCACCAATCAGCGCGGCGAGCTCCGGCACCACGGTAGAGGCGTCCGCTGTGCGCACCACCACGCCGCCCGGGTACTTGGGAGCAATCTTCACGGCGGTGTGGCGGGGGCTGGTGGTGGCGCCGCCAATCATGAGAGGAAGGGTCATGCCGGCGGCCTCCATCTCCTCCGCCACGTGGGCCATTTCATCCAGCGAGGGAGTGATGAGCCCGGAAAGGGCGATGCAGTCCGCATGCTCGCGGCGCGCGGCCTCCAAAATCTGTTCGCAGGGCACCATGACGCCCAAATCCACCACGCGGTAGCCGTTGCAGGAAAGGACAACGCCGACAATGTTCTTGCCGATATCGTGCACATCCCCCTTGACGGTGGCGAGAACGACGGTTCCGGCGGCGGCAGAAGCGCTCCCCTGCTCCATGAGCGGCGTGAGCACAGCCACGCTCTGCTTCATCACGCGGGCGCTCTTCACCACCTGCGGCAGGAACATCTTGCCGGAGCCGAAAAGCTCACCCACCTGCTTCATGCCGTCCATGAGCGGCCCCTCAATCACGGCGAGCGGCGTGCCGCAAATCTGCAAGGCCTCGCGGGTGTCCGCCTCCACGAAATCGGTGATACCGTTGACGAGGGCGTGGGCGAGGCGCTTTTCCACGGGCTCGCCGCGCCAGTCTGCGGACTTCTTGGGCGCAGCGGCAGGAACGCCGCCGGTGGCGGCCTTCAGGGCCTCCTTGGCCTCCGCCAGTTCGGCGGCATAGGCAATCAGGCACTCGGTGGCATCTGTGCAGCGGTTGAGCAGCACATCCTCCACCAGCTTGCGGCGGTGGGTGGGGATGGTGTCGTAATCCGTCATGAGCGCGGCATTGACGATGCAGATATCCAGCCCGCCAAGGGATGCGTGGTGGAGGAAAGCGGAATGCATGGCCTCCCGCACGGGATTGATGCCGCGGAAAGAAAAGGAAACATTGGAGATGCCGCCGGAGATGTGGCAGAGCGGGTGGCGCGCGGAAATTTCAGCCGCTGCCTGGAAGAAGTGGAGCGCGTGGTTGGCGTGCTCCGCCATGCCTGTGCCCACGGTGAGCACGTTGGGATCAAAGATGATATCCTCCTCCGGGAAGCCCGCCTGCACCAGCAGGGCGTGGGCTCGCTCGGCAATGGAGATGCGGTCCTCCAGCCCGCTGGCCTGGCCGTTCTCGTCAAAGCCCATCACCACCACGGCGGCGCCGTAGCGGCGGATGACGCGGGCGCGGCGCAGGAACTCCTCCTCTCCGTTTTTCAGGGAGATGGAATTGACGATGCCCTTGCCCTGCAGGCAACGCAACCCGGCCTCGATGACCTCCCACTTGGAAGAGTCTATCATGCAGGGCACGCGGGCGATATCCGGCTCCGATGCCACCAGGTTGAGGAAGCGGGTCATGGCCGCCGGGCCGTCGATGAGACCGTCGTCGAAGCAGAAATCCAGCACCTTGGCACCCTTCTGCACCTGCTGGCGCGCAATGGAGAGGGCATCCGGGAAATTACCCTCGCGGATGAGGCGTGCAAACTTGGGGGAGCCGGCCACGTTGCAGCGCTCGCCGATGAAGAGGATGCCGTCGCTGCGCTTGTGGGAGAGCGGCTCCAGGCCGCAAAGCCGCATGGTGCCGTCGGAGACTGCCTGCGGAATCCGGCGGGGCGGGAACGCCTGCACAGACTCGCGTATGGCAGTGATGTACTCCGGCGTGGTGCCGCAGCAGCCGCCCACAATGTTGAGCAGGCCCTCCTCCGCATAGCCGCGCAGAATGCCCGCCATGTGCTCCGCA
Source organism: Akkermansia sp. (assembly GCA_045616565.1). Classification (GTDB taxonomy): domain Bacteria; phylum Verrucomicrobiota; class Verrucomicrobiia; order Verrucomicrobiales; family Akkermansiaceae; genus Akkermansia. The sequence continues at coordinate 2,748 of JAZLHB010000008.1, forward strand.
GAGTGCTGGTAGCCCGTGGGGCTGAGCGGATCCGGCAAACCCGCGTTCGGGTACAGGCAGATGGCGCAGTCCGCCAGGGAAGCGAGCGTGCGCGCAAAGGGGAGCATGAGGTCCGCCCCGAGCGCGCAGTTGATGCCGATGGCCAGCGGGCGCGCGTGGCGCACGGCGTTCCAGAACGCCTCCACGGTCTGACCGGAGAGGGTGCGCCCCGCCCGGTCCGTGATGGTGAAGCTGATGATGACGGGCGGCATGGTGCCGCGCTCCTCTCGCAGCTCGTCGATGGCGAACAGGCAGGCCTTGGCGTTGAGGGTGTCGAAAATGGTTTCCAGCTGCAGGATATCCACGCCGCCATCCACCAGGGCAATCACCTGCTCGCGGTAGGCGCGGCGCAGTTGCTCGAAGTTGACCGCGCGGAAGGCGGGGTCCTCCACATCCGGGGAGAGGGACGCGGTGACGCTCAAGGGCCCGATGGAGCCGGACACCAGGCGCGGGCGGCCGTCTGCGGCCTCGGCTGCATCTGCGGCCTCGCGGGCAATGCGGCAGGAGGCCAGGTTCATCTCCCGCACGAGCGCGGCAAGACTTTCATCCGCCAGCACGCGGTCGAAATAGGCCTGGTCGTGCCGCTGCGCGCCTTCCTCATGGTGGAAGAATTCATGCTGGCCGATACAGGTGGCGGAAAAGGTGCAGGTGGTGATGATATCCGCCCCGGCCTGTAGGTAGGCATCTGCAATGCCGCGCAGGATTTTCGGCTGCGTGAGGGAGAGGACGTCGTTGTTGTTCTTGAGATCGGCGGGGTAGGCGGAGCGGTCTGCAAAGCGCGTGCTGCGGTAGTCGTCCTCCGTCAGGCGGTGGCGCTGCACCATGGTGCCCATGGCGCCATCCAGGATAAGGATGCGCTTGGCCAGAGTGTCCTGAAGGTACCGTTGGCGGTAAGTCATGGGCAGGGATTGCGGCTGGGCCGCGCGCTATCAGAACTTGCGCGGGGCCGGGTTGCGGTGCCAGGTGATGACACCCTTGCCCACTGCGTACAGGTAGGCAATCATCAGCACGCCGATGAACACGGCCATGGCCCCGAAGGCCGCGCCGTTGTTGACAACAAAGTCGTTGAAGCCCAGTGCCCACGGATACAGGAACACCACCTCCAGGTCAAACACCAGGAAAAGGATGGCCACCAGGTAGAACTTGATGGAGAACATGGACGGCGAGCCGTCGCCCTCCGGCACGTTGCCGCATTCGTACGGCACGTCCATGGCGTTGCGCATCTTGGAGCGGCGTCCAAAGACAATGCTGAGCACGATAATCATCCCGGCAAAGCCGAAGCCCGCCACCAACTGGATCAACGCTGAAAAATATTCCTGCATGGTTTGAGTGCGCGCGGATGATACCACCGCTCCGCGCGCATGTCAAGGTTTTTCGCGAGGGAATGCAAAGCGCGCGCGCGTTTCGCAAGGAATTTGGGAAACATATGCTCCAGCTCCCAAAACCACTTGCCCGCAACAAGCGGAATGAGTGCACGGGGCCCGCGCTTCACTTCAATTTGGCGCGGAATGGCATGGCGGGGAGCTTGGCGGCATTCTGCAGGTTGGGCTCGGCAAAGGTGCCCCAGCAGTAGCGGACCTCCACGGGTTCATCCACAAAATCCGCGACGAGCTTGATGCCCTTCCCCTTGGTGATGGTGGCGGTGGCGGGAGAGAACTGGCCATCCTCCCCGGCGAGCTCGAACCCGCGCAGGGGCTGCTTGTCCGTGCTGTGCAGGCCCTCCGCGTGGGAGAAGGTGACGTAGACCACCTCCTCATCCACCCTGGCCTGGCGGAATTCCGGGCTGCGGGCATCCACGGGCTTGCCGTAGACATCCGCCAGGGCGCGGTTGGCGAGACGGGCGGCCACCTCGTCCTTGTTGCGGGGATGGACGTTCTTGTCGGTGGAGCCCAAATCGATGGTGCAGACGCAGGCCACGTTCTTCATCTCTGCAGCCACGCGGGCCTGGAGCTCGCGGAACTCCGGCCAGAAGGCGCGCAGGGGAGAATCATCTTTAATGCGCGGGAGCTGCACCATGATGAAGGGCAGGTTCTCCTCCGGCGTGGCGGAAGCCTGCCGCCAGCCCTTGATGAGGTGGGTGAGCAGCTTGTGCGACTGCTCGGCATCCGGAATCTCCGCATCTGCCTCTCCCTGGTACCAGATGACACCGGCCACGTTCATGTGGAGCCAGGGTGCAACGCCGGTGCGGAAGAGGTAGCCGGGCTGGTAGGGATGGGCGTTGGAAAGCTTGTCTCCCAGGTTGCCCTCCACGCAGCGGCGGTGCCACTCTGTGATGAAGGGGCTGTTGCGCCAAGAGGAATCCAGCACCTGGGCGTATTCCTGCTTGAGCTTGTTTTCCGGCACCCAGCAAATCATCTCCGAGCCGCCCAAGGCGGCATCGATGATGCCCACGGGCACGCCGAGCGCCTTTTGCAGGCGGTTGGCGAAAAGGTAGCCCACAGCAGACATGCGCGGCACGCTCTGCGGCGTACACTCCGCCCACTGCCCCTCAAACATGCGGCCTTCGTTCAACAAGGCAAGCTCGCTCTCAGGGAACGGCTTGTCACCCATGTACGGGCGCGGCTCACTGTGGCGCAGGCGCAGCAGCGGGTTGGTGGCAGAGGCCATGATTTCCTTGGCGTTGTCCGTCTCGTCCACGCGGAACAGCATATTGGATTGCCCGGCGGCAATCCATACCTCCCCTAACAGCACATCCTTGATTTTGACACTTTCCGTCCCCTGGTGCACGGTGAGGTCACGCCCGCGGGCGGAAGCGGGCATGGGCGGCAGCTCCGCCATCCAGCGGTTCTTGTGGATAAAGGCCGTGGCGCGCCTGCCGTTGAAAACGACCGCAATGTCGCTGTCCACGCGGTCCGTGGTTCCGGTAACGACAATGGGCTTGCCCTGCTGCAGCACCATGTGGTCTGCATACGCGGGGTCCAAGGCCAGCTCCGCCATGGCCGGGCCGGATGCCAGCAGTACCGCGGCAAACAAGAGGAACGCCTTCATGATTAATATCAGTCTGCCTGTCAGGATTCCACCGGGGACACGTAGAAGAGCTGGTCATCCAGCCTCACTTCATACTTGCCGCCCGGCACAATGGAGATGTTGAGCGTGCGGTTGGCGTAGTCCACCGGCGTGTTCACCCGGTAGCGGCGGATTTCCGGTGCACCGGGCTGGTCCGGGTCGCGCACCACCACCACAATCGGCCACTTGATGGGGTCCGCCTTGGTCATGGGCGTGTTCCACGTCTTGTTGGGAGACATGGGACCGCAGGGATAGATGGTGCCGGCGGAATCCTGAGCCTCAATGAAAAGCTGGCCGGAAGTCTTGTTGGAGATGGAAACCGTGTAGTCCAGCTGGCCGGAGGGATGAGCCGCAGGCAGATTCACCGTGGGCTTGGGTTCTGCGGGCGGCGGCAGCTGCGCGGGCTGGGCGGGCGGCGCGGCGGGGGTAATGTGCACCGGCTCCGGAGCGGCGGGCGCGGGAGCCTGCTCCCGGACTGCGGGTTCAGGGATGTTCACCTGGGCGCGCTGGCTGTTGTTCACCGCGCCCGGCGTGGGATCCATGGCGGGCGGCTGGAAGCCGGCATCACCGCCGGGCGTCGCGGCCGCCTGGCGGTTGCGGGCATACTCCGCAGCCTGGCGGTCGAATGCGGCATCGGGGTCCAACTCCCTGGTGTTCACAGCGGCCTGCCCCGGCAGCGCCAGGTACTGGCCAAGCTTGTGCGTTTCCTTCAACCGCGAGGGGGCTTCCCCCTGCGGGTTGAAATCCGGTACGCTCTGCTGGCAAGACACCAGCGCCACCACTGCCAAGAGTCCGAGATGAGTCAAGGGCTTCATAACAGTGCGGATTCTAGCATTTCTTTTTCCAAAATGCAAGTTTTTGCAAAAAAAGTCTTGCCATCAGAAAAAAAACGCGTAAAATAATGCCGCTTCCTCACCGGAAGCGGACAGCATCGCGGATGTAGCTCAGTGGTAGAGCGCAACCTTGCCAAGGTTGATGTCGTGGGTTCGAGTCCCATCATCCGCTGTCCTTTACAGATACCGCATCGCGGATGTAGCTCAGTGGTAGAGCGCAACCTTGCCAAGGTTGATGTCGTGGGTTCGAGTCCCATCATCCGCTTATACAAAAAGGGAGGAGCCCG
>JAZLHB010000009.1:0-4478 GCA_045616565.1 Akkermansia sp.
CCCCAGACCCCAAGGACATCCCCCAGGCCCTACCCGGTGATGTCCCCGCTCCAGTCAAGGAGTAAAGCACGCCCCTTTCAGCAATCCATCGCCGCGATTCTGTACAGGATAAGGCGGCTAACCGCCTATCGGCCTCAGCGAGCATAGACGGATAAGAGAAGTACACCGCCATATGGCGACCTACCCTAATGGAGATATGAATTAATGAAACTTCTAAATTCCTCGCTGTAGGCATCCACGTTGGCATCCGGTTCACTGGGATACTCCCAGTTTTGCCGGTGAAGCCGAATCCAGTTTTTCACGTCAACAAATGCTTCGATTTTTTGCTTGTTGCCGTGAAAATGATCGTAGACTTCCGCCAGAAAATTGAAAAGCATATTGCAGAATTGATTGTACCGCAAATACTTTTCTTCCGTAGATTCAATGTTGTCCTTCCACGTCTCCGTGACGCTTTGATGCTCAAGAATTGGATACTCGATAGTGATTTGGAGGAGATTCTCCAACCTTTTGCTGAGGTCTATTCTGGCATCCCTTTCCTTGATCTTGGCGTTCCAATACCACTGGCCAACGGCTAGTATACCCGCTACCACTGTGGGAAGCAAATCCGTCAAGGCGAAATCGTCTGATATAATACACATGACTTATAGGTGATTCAACTTGTTTGCGTTACTGCCGGAAAGTCCATTTCCCCGCATGTATAGCCCAAGGAAGCCGCTGGTTGGCCAGGCACCGCGGAAGCCTAGCGGTAGGTATCTGCTCTTCCCGAGGATTGTTCAAAACGGCCTGCTTTGCCTGCCCAAAAGCCTCCTCCACGGTATATACACCCTCGGAGGCGCTGAATGTACTCAAATCGAGCAATGCATTGCTAAACACGCCGCCCTTGCCGGCATATCCACGGGCAGATTGCCCAACTGCACAAGCATACAGCGATATCTGTGCCGGGCAACTTCTTTCGACCAATGCATCATACACCTTTCTTGCATGCTGCCGGGTGGCGCTTGCCATATGCATTACCTGACGATTGGCAAGAATCGTGGCTGTCTTCTCCATCGACTCGTTGCAGAAGGAGCGGCAGCAATCTAGAATGTTCAACTGCTTGGATGCCACATTGAGTATGTCGCTCTCGTATATTTCTTCCTCGCCGTTGCCGGAAAGCTCGATGAGCGTATCGTTTTGAAGTCTGCTGAACCCGCCATGACCGGTAAAGATGAACATAAAGAAGTCCAACCTCTCATTCTTGTATTGCTGAATCAGGGAGATAACTTCTGCCTTAGAAGGATTGCGAAGGGCCTTGACTTCCCCTTCGCTTTCTTCCCAGGCTCCCCCTTCTTCTGAATGCAAAAACTTCTTGTAAGCCAAAATATCCTCAGACTGCCCGAGATTTCCTCGGGTATTGCCGATAATCAGTGCCTTCCTTTTCATATCAACAAATGCGGTTGCAAACAAACTTATCGTCCATAACCATCCATGGTAAATTTAATAATGAATCATCACTATATCTTACCGTGGGACTATTCAATCTTGGCAAGTTAGAAATCGAAGAAAGAGACTCTGAAATCGTGAATATATTTGCGCAATGCAGCGGCATCGACCGAGAAATCCAAAATTTGCTCTTTAAATAATTGCTGAACACCCCACCTTCCCGATCCGCGCCTGTCGTTGACTTACCCGGCGCGCATGCGTAAACCAATAGATTTCCATCTTCTGTTGCTTCTATCGCACGTTCATATGCTGCACGAACACACATACGCGTTAGGTAACTCGAATTTGCCTCTTTAATAAGTCCCCTAGGACGCGAGAGAAAATCTGCCAAACTATTCTTCTGGCGGACACGGCAACAATCCAGTATAATTAATTGGCGCGGAATATAATTGCACAACTCGACATCTAAGATCTCATACATCTTGTTACCTCCTCGCCCTTTTAAACACAATGTTGTATTTTCTTCATCTATTGACATCCCCCCATGCCCAGAAAACACTAGGACAAGATAGTCAATCCCCAAGGATTTGATTTTTTTGAGCCGTTCGATTACTCGGAACCTCGAAGGCTCGACCAGAGTTGGCAAAATTTCGCGTGGATTCCAAGCCCCGCCTATCAAGCGTCCGAAGAACTCCTTGTATCTTGTCTCATCGTCATAAGCTCCAATGCCGCCGGCATTGTTAACGATTATTTGTACTGCTTTCTTCATTTGTGTTACTGGTAGTGATTCTGTGATATTCTCGTGTTGCCTTTGTCCACGTACGCTTAAGGATATCTGCCAGCGGTGTCTTCTGTGGGCGGCGCATTTCATCACGCAGCTATGCTTTGATTACGAGCAACTTGCGAAAACATGACATTTTCGGAGACGTGGTAAATGCGCTTCGTTTCATGGCACTAGGTTGTTTTCGGAAGCGGTTCAGATGGCGCGGATAAGGAGGTGGCGTAAATGCGAGCATTTTCGCTGAAATTGATGATTTGAGTGAAAACCATGAAGGGAAAACATTCCCATATTGCGCACGGGGAAGTGTTGGGGTGGGTGAACGCGATTTCGTTCCCTGAGCTGCGGTATTGCAAATGGATTGCCGCAGGCGCGGCAGCTGGGGGCATTGAGTTTTTTCTCCCTGAGCTGAGCTGCCACGCGGCTACCATTGAGCGGCATGGGCAAAAGAGGTTACGCGCCAGCTTCACGGGAAACGGTTTTTCTACGATAGGACTGCTTGCGGCATCTATGCTCGAGGCGGGCGGCGGCGCCGTTCCACTCCAAAGGTGGCAAAATCCGGGAAGCTATCGGGCGCTTGGGACTCTATTTCCGCCAGCACCTGGTGGATGCTCTTTTTCTTCACGTCGGGCCGGCTCATGTAGCCGCCCAGCCTGTAAAGCGCCAGCTTCATGATGGAGGTGCGGTCCAAGTTCCTCTCCATCATCAACCTCGTGATGAGCCTATGACGCGCCTTTACGCCATGTACTCGCTGATACAGGCCATGCTGTCTATCCATATACAAATTGAACTCTTCTCTACTCATGTTTAATGCCATACAGGCATTGTAGTGCCCGATTTCTGCCCTGCAACTTTTTTGGCCCCGCCAAATCTGTGCCGTCCGGTGTCCGATTTTTGTCCCGACGCGGGATGCCGTTATTTTTGCGGGATTGTGCTTGACCTACAGAATTGGGAATGCTATATTCTGCGCGCGCTCGCACAAGACATTCACCATGAAAAAGACACTATTCATCCTCACCGTCACCGCCGCCCTGCTGGGCGGAAACACATACGCCAACACGGGTTTTGAGGGCGGGAGAATGCTGGGTTCCGGCAACGTCTGCTCCGATAACGGGAATCTTGTGATTTTCGAGGATGCCCAATCACAGTATACGGAGCTGAGCGATGTCTATGGCTCTTTTCTCGGCGACCCGATTTCCACGAATGCAACCGTTACCATTCATGGCGGCATAGTGCAAAACGCATACGGCGGTTATTTTCCTTACAAAAATGCCGTTAACCATAAGGTCAAAATAACTGGGGGAATTGTCCGGCAGGATGTATGCGGTGGCTATGCCGCAACGAATGAATGCAATGCCGATGACAACACTGTGATTGTCTCGGGTGGAAGTGTAGGCGGCATCATCTACGGTGGCTGCGAAAGAGGCGAGGATCATACAGGCGCATGTGGAAACAAAGTCTACATAACGGGCTTGTCTGCAGGCTGCTCCCCTGATGTCATCGGGGGGTGGACATCAGCTACTGGTGAGGCGTCAGCATCGAGCAATCAGGTTCACCTAGTGGGGGTCGGGGCCCAGATTCTCATTGATAATGAGCTCTATCAGGGTCATGCCGTGACCTTGGGCAAAGTGATAGGCGGACAAGCCGGATATGCACATAACAACTCTATCGACATCTACGGCAGCGGTATCAGTGCCAAATCCCTGACGGGCATGCAGATTCTCAACTTCCACCTAGTAGACGGCCTGGCGACTGCAGAGGCCCCCATGGTGGCCCTTACGGGAACCGGAGCGAGCCTCAACTTGGCAAGCTTCACGCTCGGCATTATAGCCGACGATGTGACGGACTGGGGCGTGCTGGACGGGTGCAGCGTCACGCTGGTGGAAACGCAGCTTGCCATCCAAGGCTTCGGGGACAACCCCTACAAGGTGGTGGATGTGTCCATGACTGGTCAGAGCGCATCCAAGGGCCTCCTCACCCTGGGCAACGAGGGCAAGGAGCTCCACTTGAAGGTGCTGCGCCCCGGCACGGAGGTGCTTGCTCCCGGCGAGTCCAGGCAAGCCGGAAGCGCCACCTTAACCGCGCTCAAGGAAAACGAACCCGGCCTGCTGGGCAACCTTACCCTGGGCAACGAGAGCATCCTCGGCAAGGGGCGTGATTCCAGCCGGGTGGACGGGCTGATGATTCAATCCACGGCAAACTTGACGATTGAGGGCATGACCATCACCGCAAACAATGAGATTCACGTGGGAGACAACACTCTCACTCTCAAGGATGT
>JAZLHB010000010.1:0-28514 GCA_045616565.1 Akkermansia sp.
CGTAGGGGCCAATTACGCGGAGGCCACCCACGGCCGCTCCGATGCCGATTTTGTCTCCAAGCTCAAGATAGCGGAAGGCGAAGCCGCCGAATCCCGCCATTGGCTGCGCTCCATCGCCAGAGTTGGGCTTGTCAAGGAAAAGCAGCTTGAAAACCTGATTGACGAGTCCAACCAGATTGTGGCCATCATCCACGCAACGGCTGAATCCGGTCGCAACAAGGGCAAGAAGCCCGGCAAAGAAAACTCCTAATCCTAATCCTAATCCTAATCCTAATTTCCCCCTCATCCCCATGTCAGACGCACAGCAAAAAAACAAAAAATATCGCCGCTGGATATGGCTTGCCGCTGCCCTGGTTGTTGCATACCAGAGTGTCAAATATTTCGGCCGCTGGGGGGCGGAGCAATTGGAGTGCAACGTGGCGGAGCTGCCGGCGGAAACACTGCCGGGGGCCGGGCCTCTGCGTATCGCCTTCATCAGCGATGTCCACAACAACAGGGGCATGCTGGACAAGGCTATCGGCATGATTGAGGCCGCCAAGCCGGACCTCATCATCTTCGGCGGGGATTTCATTGCAGTTGACGAGCGCATCATGCGCACGCGCAAGCACATGGACCTGCTGCGAAAGCTCAAGCAGATTGCTCCCACATACGCCATTCTGGGCAACATGGACTACGAGCGGCTGGAGCACGTGACGCGCATCTTCTCCACGGCGGGGGTGCCCCTGCTGCGCAACCAGGCCGTGGACTGGACTGCGCCGAACGGCAAGACCATCCGCATCATCGGCCTGGGCGAGTGGAACGAGGGCGACGAAGCGCCCGATGCCTGCATGAAACCCGCAGGGCAGGAGGAGCTGCCCGTGCTGTTGCTCTCCCACGATCCCGAGAGCCGCCACCTGCTGGATGCGTACGACTGGGACCTGATGCTCAGCGGGCACGTGCACGGCGGGCAGATAGGCATACCGTTCACGCGGCACTTCATCTCCTTCCGCTCGGATATGGTATCCGGCTGCTACCCGTACGGGGAAAACCGCCACGTCTTTGTGACGCGTGGCGTGGGCTCAACCTGGGGCATGCGCTACTTCTGCCCGCCGGAGGTGAACATCATCGATATCAAACCGTGAAAACGGATACGGACAGCTTATGGGAAAACATCCGCGGCACGGATGAAGAATGCCGCAGCATTCAGGAAATCCTGGAGGATGGAGAGCAGCTGCTGTGGCTCGGACGCCCCAAGGCGGACACCGGGGCGGTCTGGCGCAGGCTGGCGGCCTATCTCGCCGGATTCCTCGTCTTTCCCGTCTGGATATGGGCGTTCTTGTGCGCCTTCAACCTGCCGGGGCTGCTTCGGGTGATCCTGATTCTTTGCAGCTGCGTCATGTACCTGTTACTGGCCGCCGCCATCGCCTTCAGCCTGATTCCACAGCTGCGTGCGGCAAGCCGCAACGTGTACGCCGTTACCAACCGGCGGAGCATCTCCCTCACCTGGGCGCTTTTCTTCTACAAACGCAAGGCCTGGCCCGCTCAGGAGTACCTGGGTATCATGCACCGCAAGGACGGCACGGGCGATATCATCTATGAAAATCAGCAAATCGGCGCTTACATACAGGTGGACGGGCTGTTCTCCCTACCTGATGTGGACACCGTGGCGGCCCTGACCGGACGTCCCCCGACCGCAGACGACGAGGGAGACTACTCACTCCGTACGGTTGCGCCCACCAAGGGCGAGCTTGTCCTTGAGACAGGCATCTGCCTGCTCATGCTCCTTGGTTGCGGTGTCATACTCATTTTGAGCCCCGACGGTGATTTCTCCACCCACTGGGAGAGGACATTCAGTGTCGGCATCTTCGTCATGGGGGTCATCCTGTTCACCATGGCGCGCATCCGCAGTTTCTTCCGGCGCAAACGCCCGTAGCGAGATAGCGTCCCAGAGGTAGGAGGCCAGGAGGTAGAGGGATTGGCCGAGTATGCCGCCGATAATGGCGACAGGCACCACTATCCACCTGGATTTGGCATCACAGAACCATGCAGCCAGGGACATGGCCAAGAGAGCGCCAATCAAATAGGCGACTCCTGATTTCCACATGTCGTTCATCGGTGGTGGCGGTGGGGATTGAGGTCTCGCTGGTGTTCCTCGCGGTCGTCGCGGTTGCGTAGCATACCGCGGCGGTTGCGCTTGAAGACGCGCTCCAGGGTCATCTGGCGCTTCTCGTTGCGGCGTTCCAGTTCGGCAATCTCCGCATCCAGGTTGAGGAAATGCTCATAGCGCTCCTGGGAGAGAGTGCCCGCTTCCAGCGCGGCACGGATGGCGCAGCCGGCGTCCTTGCGGTGGGAGCAGTCCGCAAAGCGGCACTGCGTGGCCAATTCGGAAAGGTCCGCAAACTCCGCGCGCAGGGTGGCGGCATCCGTCCACATGTGGATTTCACGCATGCCGGGGTTGTCGATGAGCACGCCGCCGCCCGGCAGCACCACCAGCTCGCGCGCCACGGTGGTGTGGCGCCCCTTGCCGGTAACGGCGTTCACGTGGCCGGTCTCCAGCCACTCGTCTCCCAGGAGTGAGTTCACGAGCGTGCTCTTGCCCACGCCGGAGGAGCCGACAATGGTGATGGTGCGGCCCTTGGGCACGCGGCGCAGGTACTGCGGGTAGCCTTTCTTCCAGCGGGCCACGATGGGGTAGACCTCGCTGCAGAGCGGCTGCACCTGGGCGCAGAGGGCCTTCACCTCGTCCTCCGACACGGTATCAGCCTTGTTGATGAGCACCACGGGAGAGGCCCCGCACTTGCGGATGAGGGTGAGATAGCGCTCAATGCGGCGCATGTTGAAATCCTCTGCGGCATCGGTAACCACCACCACCATATCCACATTCGCGCCAATGACCTGCTCTGCGCAGCTGCGGCCGGGAGCCTTGCGGGAGAAACGGTTCTTGCGCGGCAGCATGGCGCGTATCACCGGCAGGTCCTCCCCCTGGCCGGGGTCCACGGCCACCCAGTCGCCCACGGTGGGCAGGTCGGCATCGGAAACGGCATCATGCCACACCTTGCCGCTGAGCACCACCTCATGGTCACCCCTGCCCTTGGCAATGACGGTGAAGTTGATTTTCGTCTCGCGGATGATGCGGGCGGGATACCACTCCGCATGCCCCAGGGCATCGAACGCATCAGACAGGCGGGCATCCCAGCCCAGCATCTCGGGGGTCACTTTCACTGCGGGCGGATAATGGTGGCGTGTTCAATGATGCGCATGGCAATGTGCTCCTTGGTATCCTTCTCCAAGTACTCCACATGGTCTGGGAAGACGAGGGCGACCTCGTTCTCGCGGGAGTCGAAACCGATATCGGGGCGGGAGACATCGTTTGCCACCACCATGTTGCACTGCTTGCGCTGCAGCTTGCCGCGGGCGTATTCCTCCACATCGCAGGTTTCTGCGGCAAAGCCGATGAGCGTGCCGGTGAAACCGAACACGCTGCGCATGCTGCCCAGGATATCCGGCGTGCGCTCCAGCTCCAGCACCAGGCGCTCCCCGTCCTTCTTGATCTTGTTGTCGCTGTACGCCACGGGGCGGTAGTCCGCCACGGCAGCGCACATGATGGCCACATCCACGCCGGGCAGCATATCGCGCACCGCCTCGTACATCTCCTGCGCGGTCTCCACGTGGATGAAATCCACGCCGGGCGGCACATCCAGGGAGGTGGGGCCGGATATCAGCACCACATCATGGCCGTCGTGCTTGGCGGCGCCGGCCAGCGCATAGCCCATGCGACCGGACGAACGGTTCGTCAGGTAGCGGGCGGGATCCAGAGGCTCGCGCGTGGGCCCGGCGGTGATGAGGAACTTCATGCGCCCACTCTAACACACAAGCGCCGCCAACGCAAGCGGCATGCGAGCATAAAAAACGGTGCAGCCCCGTGAGGAGCGGCACCGTGAAAGAATAACGGCCGGCTTGCGGACGTAGCCCAAGACGCGCAGCCTTAGGACTTGTAGCGCAAACGCTTCTTGTGACGATTCTGGCGCATGCGCTTGCTGCGCTTGTGCTTGTTGATCTTGGCCTTACGTCTCTTCTTGAGCGAACCCATGGTTGTCGTTGATGTTTTCGTTGTTTCTCTATTCCGGGAGAATTGCCGGCTGCACCCGGGAAGGATGCGGAATAACGGGCAGATATTTAATACCGATTAGGAAAAAAGTCAAGCAGAAACGAAAAGTTGGGGCATTTTTTTTGGCATCAGCGGGTGAGCACATGCTTGCGCCAGTGCTGCAGGGCCTCCATAAGCCCGCCGCGCGCGGTGATGTAGCCGCCGTGGGACTGCAGGAATTCCAGCACCTCCGGGTGGGCCTCACCGGGTGCGGCGCAGAAGCCTTTGGGGAAGGCGCGGAACATGTCCAGGTCATTGTGGCCGTCACCCACCATGGCCACATGGTCCTCCGGCACGTTCCAGTGCTTGGCCACGTATTGGAGGGCGGAGCCCTTGTTGTAGCGGGCATCGGAAAGGCGCATGTAGCGTCCGGCGCGCAGCATCACCACATTGTCCCAGTGCTCCACGAAGGGGGTAATCAAATCCACCAGGATATCCATGGTATCCACATCCTCAGACTCGATGGAGAGGGGGGCGATGCGGGAAAATTCCCAGTTCAGGGTAGCATAGCGGTGGCGCAGGGCGTTCATGAATTCCCCGTACGGGCCGCTCAGCACGCCGCGCAGCTCCAGGGTGGCGGCATCTGCCTGCTCGTTGTGGTCTACAGCCGGCTGCAGGCGGCCTTCCTCGTCCGCCAGGTATACATAGCGCTCACAGGTGCAGATGAAATCCGGCATGAAGGGGGAATCCGGCGCGTAGTCGTCCCAGAGGAAAGGCAGGTCACGCCCGGTGTTCACGCCCCAGCGCACGCCCAGGGAGCGCAGCCTCTGCACCAGGCCGAAAAAGCCGGGATCGATGGGCGAGGGCGAGTCCAAATCCGAGGAACGGAGCGTGCCGTCGTAGTCCAGGGCAAGCAGCCAGCGGCACGGGCCGATGAATGCGGGGGCCAATCCGGGGGGTGTCTCCCCTTCTCTAACGTCGTTTTCCATTGGTGGGTTTCTTGTTTGTTTTTGGGTTGGGCTTGGCGGGCTTGGCTGCCGGCTTCTTGGCAGCGGGCTTGGCCGGTTTCTTCACGGGCGTGTTGGGGGAAGGCTGTGCCGGCTTGCGGGCGGGTGGGGCATCCACGCCCTGCGGTGCGGGAATGAGCTCGTCCGGGGCGGCAGGCGCGGCGGCAGCCTTGCGGGAAGGCGGCGGCACGGCGCGCGCGGCAGGCTCCGGAATCACCACCCCGGCAGACATTTGCTGCACCACGGGCGTGTTGGTATCCACCTTGTGGGAGGCAGGCAGGAACCCCGCCGGGATGGTCTCCCCCAGTTTGCGCATGTGGATTTCCACGCGGCGGTTGAGGGCTTCCTTATCGCGGTCGCCGGAGACGGCGGTGAGCGGCGCGTTGTTGCCGCAGGAGCGGATGTAGACGCGGTCCGTGGGGATGCCGTTGCCCTCCAGCCAGGCGCGCACGGCGGCGGCACGCTGCAGGCCCAGCAGGGCGTTGTATTCCTTGGTGCCGATGCTGTCCGTGTGCCCCTCAATCAGGAAACAGGTCTCCGGGTTCTTCTGGATGAGCGCGGCAAGCTGCAGCATGGAAACGCGGGCTGCGTTGCGCAGCTTGCAATCATCGAACCCGAACAGCAAATCCGCGCCCAGGCGCGCCACGCCGGACTTGGCGCCCAGCTCCCTCTCCCCCAGCAGTTCGCTCAGGGCCTTGGTATCGGCGGGCAGCTCGCCCTTGTCCGCGGCGCTCTTCCGCAGGTCCGCCTCCAGCTCTGCGGTGGCGGCATCCGCATCTGCGGCGGGTTTCACGGTGGTGATATTGGCGTTGACGGGAGCGGGCTCGTTGAGGGAAAGGGATTCCATCTCCAGCGGCTGCATGGCAATGGCCTGCATATCCGTCTGGGCGGGGGCTGCGGGCTCCGCCTCGGCATCCTCAGCTTCCAGCGGGGAGGGCACATCGATGGTGGCCTGGGTTTCCCCGGGGGCAATCTCCAGCTCCTCTATCTGGGCATCCAGAATGTCGATTTCCTCCGGTTCGTATGGTATTTCACTAATCTCCTGCGGTTCCTGAAGCTCCTCCGGCACATCTGCCTGAATTTCCTCCTCCGGGGCTTCGCGCACCACCACGCGCATCTCCGCCTCATCCACACGCGGCGGCACCAGGTAGCGCGACAGCCCCAGGCGGAACGTCTCCGGGAAGAAGATGTACGCCATCACATGTATCAGCACGGCGGCAGTGGCAGCCCCCAGGGCAATGGGCAGCATGTTGCGCTGGCGCGTGAGCTCATAGCCGCGGCGGCGGCGGTTGCCGACTTTCTGGACAACCGGAAGCTCATTGATGCTGTTGGAGGCGGGAGGCACGGGAAGCGGTTAAAGTTTGCTGTCTGGGTTCGGCACGGGACGCGGCAGGTCTGCAGGCGGCGGCATGGTCACGGCGGGCACCACGGTGTCGTTGAGCCAGTGGATGATGCCCACAATGGCCGCCTCATCGTCATTGAGCAGGCGTATGGTTTCAATGGCCACCTGCTCCTTGCCCTTGGGCCCCTCCAGCACCTCCACCTTGCGCTCGTCGTCGTCCGCATCGTCCTCCTCGGTGCGGGTGGCCCAGAGCCCGCGGCAATCGCTGCGCAGGCGGCGGTAGATGGCGGTGGCATCGTCTATGTTGCTCACGGGGTTGTCCTGCACCAGGTTGACCACGAGCACGGGAACGTTGCGGTTGATTTCCGATGCGCTCTGCACGGGAGCCACATCAAAGCTCTCCATGCCGATGACACTGTTGATGCGCATATCCATGAGCTGGCGGAGCACCACCCTGGTGATTTTGCCGTCAATCAAGCGCCCCACGGACTGGCTGAGGGAGGCGAAGGCATCAATGGAAACGAGGCCGAGGATGCGCGGCTCGTGCGCGGCGGCGCGCAGCAGCAGGTTGGCTCCGAAGCCCTGCCCCACGGCCACCACCACAGGACGCGACTTGCCGGATTCCGCAACCAGCGCATCAACGAGCGCGGACACATCCGCCGCCTCGCGCAGGCCGTGCGTGCAGTACTCGCGGCAATCACCCGCGCCGCGCGGGTTCCACAGCACGCAGTGCAGCCCCGCCGCCGTGAGCGATTCCGCAAGCGGCAGAGCGGAAAGGATACCGTGGTCCCAATCCACGCACACCAGCACATAGTCAATCTGCCCCAAGGCGTCTGCCGGGCGGTTGGTGAGCTCGCCGATGACGGTGAGCTGGCGGGAGCTTTCCTCCCCTTCCTTCCACACCTCCACCGCCTGGATGGGGGCGTTGTCCCACCCGGTGAAGGTAAAGGGGCGCAGCGCCAGCCCCTGCACGACGGCGGGCATGGTATCATACCCGGCATAGGCGGGGTTCACGGGCTTGAGCAGGGGTTGCACGCGGTTGTCCACAAAGCACCAGAGCCAAGCCCCGCCGCCGATGACTGCCACCGCGGCCAGCGCCAGACTCCATGCCCAAAAGCTGTGTTTCCTCCTTTTCATGCCCGCGCGTATTCTACCATCCGCCCCCAAGCGCGGCAACGCCAAAGTATGCATGCAAACCTGCGGCGGGCCCGCGCCTTTTTTTAAGGAGATAAAAAAAAGTCTTGACAGGCTATGGGCGTTTGTTTAACATGGGTCTGTCTACGGAACCGGACGTTAAATTGGTTTCCGGGCTCGAAAGAGTCCGATTCATAGGGTAGTTGGGCACCCAGGGGCTTCGGCCCCTGGGTGACTTCCTTTTTAGGGGCCCGGCAAACTCTTTTTTCTCGCCAAGCCGCAGGCGCGGGAGTAGTATAGGAGGCAACATTACGCGACCATGATACAAAGAACACTCGTAAAGCACGCGCTGGCGAGCGAGGCGCCCATGGATGCCATACTGGTGGCAGGCTGGGTGCGCACGCGCCGGGATTCCAAGACGTTTTCCTTCCTCGAAATCAACGACGGCTCATCGCTTGCCTCCGTACAGGTGGTGGCGGATGCCGGCATCCCCGGCTACGAGGACATAGCCAAGATGACCACGGGCTCCTCCGTGCAGGTGGAGGGGCACCTGGTGGAAAGCCCCGGCAAGCAGAAGTGGGAGATACAGGCCACGGCGGTGAAGCTCATCGGCGGGGCGCCGGAAACCTACCCGCTGCAGAAGAAAGGGCACTCCCCGGAATTCCTGCGCTCCATTGCACACCTGCGCCCGCGCACCAACCTGTACGGCGCGGTGTTCCGCACGCGCTCCCGCATTGCCGCAGCGGTGCACCAGTTCTTCCTTTCCCGTGATTTCGTGTGGGTGCACACCCCCATCATCACCGCATCCGACTGCGAGGGCGCGGGCGAGATGTTCCATGTGACCACACTGGATCCGCTGGCGGAGAACAAGGGGTACGACAAGGATTTCTTCGGCAAGCCCGCCAACCTTACCGTATCCGGCCAGCTGGAGGGCGAAACCTTCGCCTGCGCACTGGGAAGCATCTACACTTTCGGCCCCACCTTCCGCGCGGAAAACAGCAACACCACCCGCCACGCCGCAGAATTCTGGATGATCGAGCCGGAGATGGCCTTCTGCGACCTGCACGGCGACATGGACATTGCAGAGGCCTTCATCAAGCACATAGCCGACACCATGCTGGCAGACGAGAGCGGTGATTTCGACTTCTTCTGCAAGTTTGTGGACAAGGGGCTGCGCGAGCGCCTGGAGGCCGTGAGCAGCCAGCCCTTCGTGCGCTGCAGCTACACGGAGGCCATCGACATCATGCTCAAGAGCGGGGAGAAGTTCGAGTACCCGCCGTACTGGGGCATGGACATGCAGAGCGAGCATGAGCGCTTCCTCACGGAAAAGCACTTCAAGTGCCCGGTCATCGTGTACGACTACCCGAAGGAAATCAAGCCCTTCTACATGCGCTTGAACGACGACGGCAAGACCGTGACCGCCATGGACGTGCTGGTGCCCGGCATCGGCGAGATTATCGGCGGCAGCCAGCGCGAGGAGCGCCTGGACATCCTGGAGGGCAATATCGAGCGCCTGGGCATGGACAAGGAGACCTACTACTGGTACAACGACCTGCGGCGCTACGGCACGGTGCCGCACGCCGGGTTCGGCGTGGGATTCGAGCGTCTCATCATGTTCGTGACGGGCGTGCAGAACATCCGCGACGTGCTGCCCTACCCGCGCACGCCGCGCAACTGCGAGTTCTAATACCGGCGGCACAGCATGAAGTCGCGCGCGGAGGAGCTGGAGGAGTGGGGCACCGATGTCATCTTCGGGCGCGCCCACGGCTTCCGCGCGTGGGCCATGCGCGGCATCCTGCGCGTGGGGTCCTGGTTCTTCCGCGGGCTTGTCGGCGTGCGCCTCTTCCTCTTCCGCCGCAGGCTCAAAACCGTCCACTACCTGGGCACCCTCACCGTCAGCGTGGGCAACATCACCGCCGGGGGAACCGGCAAGACCCCGGTGGTGGAGCTGCTGGCGCGCACGCTTGCCGCACGCGGCCGCAAGTGCGCCATCCTCACCCGCGGCTACAAGAGCAAGCCCCTGCGCCACCCGCAGGTTTGGCTGGACAAGGATGGGCGCCGCCTGCGCCGCATTCCCAAGATTGCGAGCGACGGCACCAACCGCAAGCTCAACCCGCACTATGCCGGGGATGAACCGTTCATGCTGGCGCGCAACCTGGACGGCGTGGCCGTGCTGGTGGACAAGGACCGCGTGAAGTCCGGCATCTTCGCCATCGAGCAACTGGGCTGCAACACGCTTATCCTGGACGATGGCATGCAGTACCTGAAACTGCGGCACGAGATAGACATTGTGCTGGTGGACTGCGGCTTCCCCTTCGGCACCGGGGCGTTGCTGCCGCGCGGCACCATGCGTGAGCCGCGCTCCAGCCTGAAGCGCGCCAGCTACATCATCCTCACCAAGAGCGGCGGCAAGCCGCAGGACGAGCTCATTGCCACCATCCGCAAATACAACCGCGTGGCAGACATCATCGTCACCAACCACGCCCCCGCCCACTTGGAGAACATCTTCACCAAGGAGAGGAAGGAACTCTCCTTCATGGAGGGCAAGTACGTGGCCTGCCTGAGCGGCATCGCCCGCCCGGAAAGCTTCGAATGCCTAGTGGAGCAACAGGGCGCGCATGTGGAAATCCGCCGCCGCTACCCGGACCACCACTGGTTCGACCAGCAGGAGCTGGAGGCTTTCGTGGAGCGCTGTGCAGACCGCGCGCTGGATGCCATCATCACCACGGAAAAGGACGCCGTGCGCTTCTTGAAGCCGGATGAGATGGACGTGCCCATTTATTTCCTGCGCATTGAAATCGACATTCTGGAGGGGCGGGACAAGTGGGACCGCATGATAGACCGCATCTGTTCTATTGCAGAAGAAAAACCCGCCCCGGAATGGGGGGATGTGCTGTAACCCGATTTTCCAACCATGAAAAAAGCCCTTTTCTGCATGATACTCGCGGCGCTCGCAGTGCCCGCCACCGCAGAGCCTCAAGGCGGTGCCCCAGCCCATCCCGTGCCCGTGGAGGCGGAGGCCGATGCGCCATCCTCCGTCAACGGCAAGACCCTGAAGTTCCAATACGGCCGCCGTGCAGGCGTGCGCTGCCGGGAGCTCCTGCCCAGCGGCACCCCCACCCCGTGGGGAGGATTGCAGAGGCCGCCGGGCGTTTTCGAATCGTGGGATGGTTGGTACGGGCTGGTGGGTGGCGCCGCCTACGAGTACACCTTCTCCGCCCGCAACACCTGCACCATCACGGAGCCCGGCAACCCGCCCACACGCGTCTCCGCCACCTATTTCAAGGCGGGCAAGGGAGAAGCCACCGTGCAGGTGACCAAGCAGGCGGCGGACGGCGGAGGCCAGGCGGAATACCGCCTCACCTTCCTCACCCCCACCTCCGGAATCGCCACCTGCCGCATCCGCGAGATGTCGCGCGAGACCGAGATGGTCAATATCCGCTTCACGCTGGAATAAATGCTTGCACCCTCCAAGGTCTACGGCCAAAAGGGGGCGGCTCCGCTATCCCATTGCACGTCTCGGAAGCATCGACACGCGCTTTGCGTATACTGTCCGTAACGGATTCCTAACCTCATCCGATTGAAAGTCTCCCTGCAAATCCCCTGATGACAAGGAAAGCACCGGCATATGCCGGTGTTTCGGGAGAGTTGTGGGATGGCAATGGAATTTTATCAATAAAGGCGGCCAGAGAGATACTTGCGGGGGATGTCATCCGCCCAGCGGAGCGGGACTCGGTATAACGCCCCGTCATTTCCTTTTCCGCTTGGAGACGAGCTCCTGCCGCTGGTTCGCGCAGAGCAGCAGATACTCGCAGAGTTTTTTGATATCCCCCGCATGGTAGTAGTATACGATGCGCATGCCGAGCGGGGTCTTGACGCGGCGCGGCAGCACGCGCACACGCCCGCCGGTGGTGTGGCGCTGCAGGGTGGAGCGTGTGCAGGGCAGCCGCTCCATAGCCTGGCGCAGCGTGAGCATGCCGCGGGGTTTTGCGGAAGCCACCTGCGGGAACTTCTTGAGCAGGCGCAGCACCTGGGCGCGGCTCCAGTAAAGGGCGCGCGGGCAACCTGATTTCTGGACGATGTAGAAGCGCACCTTGTTGCGGTGCAGGAGAATCCTGACGGAAGACACCAGAATGCCAAACCAGGCGGCAGCCTGCACGGAATCGATGGTATTGGCGGGCGGCACCGGATAGGGGCTGCCCGTCTTGGGATCCATGCCGGGCTTGGCCACCAGCAGGCTTTCCGGGTAGATGACACCGGGTATATTGAATAGTTTCACCCCGCCCAGGCCGCGGCGGGTTCGCATCAAACTATTGGGACGCACGCTCATGGACAGACAAGCTAACAGGCGGCGCGCAGGGGAACAACAAATTCAGGGTATGCGCTACGCCATGCCGCCCCCGGCATGGTGTAGCGGAGGTAAGATATTGCCAGGCGGAGGAATTCATGGTAGCATGCGGGCATGCCATTCAACTTCGAGGATGCGGTGGATGAAATTCTGCGGCGCGACACATCGTACGCGCCGGATGCGTACGGCTTCATGCGGCAGGCGCTGGACTACTCCGTGGAGCAGTTCCACAAGAGCGCGGACAACCCGCACCTGAGCGCGGAGGAGCTCTACCTGGGATTCTGCGCGTACGCGCTGCAGGAATACGGCCCCCTGGCGGCGGCGGTGATGGAGCACTGGGGCGTCTCCGGCTCGAAGGACGTGGGCAACATCGTCTACAACCTCATCGATGTGGGTGTGTTCGGCCGGCAGGAGAGCGACACCCGCGAACAGTTCGACAAGCTGCAGCCGCTGGGCGAGCTGCTGGATACACCATACGAATCATGACAACAACACCGCAAGAGGGAGCCGCGCTGCGCTGGCCCGCAGAATGGGAACGGCAGGACGCCGTATGGATATCCTGGCCGCACAGGGAGGACTTGTGGCAGGGCGGGCTTTCCGAGCTGCTGGAACGCTATGTGCAGCTGGCTGCCGCCATTGCCCCCCACGCACAGGTGCGCATCAACGCGGAGCAGAGGCTCCATCCCTCCATACGGGCAAGCCTGGAGCGCGGCGGCGTGAGCAATTTTTGCCTGTACAACCACCCCACCAACGATGTGTGGTGCCGCGACCACGGCCCCATCTTCACGCAGAGGCAGGACGGTTCCCTGCAAGTGGCGGACTGGCAGTTCAACGCCTGGGGCGGCAAATTTGAACCGTGGGACCTGGACAACGGCATTCCCGCCTGCATAGCGGAAAGCCTCTCCCTGCCGCGGCTGGAAAGCCGCATGGTGCTGGAGGGCGGAGCCATTGAAGGCAACGGGGAGGGGCTGCTGCTCACCACAGAGGCCGTGCTGCTCAACCCGAACCGCAACCCGCACCTGGACAAGGCGGCGGTGGAGGCTGAGCTGCGCCGCATGCTGGGCGTGAGGGAGGTTTTCTGGCTCGGCAAGGGAATTGAGGGCGACGACACGGACGGCCATATCGACGACATGGTGCGCTTTGTGAACGCAGAGGCGGCGGTCTCCATTGTGGAGCCGGACCCGCATTCCCCGCACTACCGCAATCTGGCGGAAAACAACGAGCGCCTGCAAGACTTGCGCACACCTGCCGGGCACCGGGTGGAAATCATCCCCCTGCCCATGCCGGAGCCACTGGTGGCGCAGGATTGGCGTCTGGAGCAGCTGCCCGCCAGCTACGCAAACTTCCTCATCTGCAACAACGCCGTGATTGTACCCGTGTTCATGCAGGAACGCAACGACGACCGCGCACTGGGCATCCTGCGCGAGTGTTTCCCCGGCAAACAGGTGATTGGCATAGACGCGCGCCGCCTCGTGATAGAAGGCGGCGCCATCCACTGCATCACCCAGCAGCAACCGGGGAAGATGCCACTGGCGAATTGAATCAGCAGCCCTTGAAGTGGATGATATCGCGCAGGGGCGTACCCTGCGGAGTGATGGCGGCCCAGTCGAACTGCACGCGGTAGCTGTTGCGAGAGCCGTCCTCTTCCACGAACACCAGGTCTATGCCGCCCACGCCGGCATGCTGCTGCACGCCCTTGAGACTGGCAATGTCCTTCAACGGCATGCGAACGGTGTACAGGGCGGGGTCCGCGGCATCACGCTCCACCTCGTCGAACACCACTTTTTCATAGTCGTCGTTCACGGCGAAGGGGGCATCCTGGATATAGGCGTTCACGCACTTGAACTTGGCGTTGGTGCGGAATTTGAACACAAGCGTGTCATTGTTCTCCAGCGTGAGCTCCTGCTCCGTCACCTTCACGTCCTGCTGAGAGGAGTAGAAAACGGTCTTGCAGCCTTTGGGGGCAAAGGTCTCGGAGGTGTCCAGAATCTTGCAGGAGGCCTTGGTGAGATAGGTGGGCTTCATGCCGAAGGTGTAGTTGCCTGCATTCATGAGCGGGGTGCCCATGGCCTTGTTCTGCTCCGGTGTTCCGTTGTTGTGCGGCAGGTTCAAGGCGTGGCCGAGCTCATGGGCGAGCCCGCCCAGGTACTTGGTGAGCAGGCGGCCCTTCGGCGTGTCGTCTCCCAGGTACTGCAGGTCGAAATCCGCATAGTCCATGGCGAAGGCGGTTTTGCCGACACCGTAGTAGGGCACGCCGCCGGGGTTCTCATTGCTGAACTCGCCGTCCAGCCAAGTGGGCATGAGGATGAACGTGTGCCCGCTGCGGAGCTTCTCCGGGTGGGCGGCAAAGTACGCGTTCATTTCCTCCCGCACCTTGTTGTGGCCGCCGCTGTAGGGGTACTCCTTGTGGGGCAGCTTGCCCTTGATGGTGATGATGTCCACGTTGCCGTTGGGCAGCATGGACAGGCCGAAGGAGCGCGCGCCAAAGCCGTTTCTTTGCATGGCCTTGCCGTAGAACTGCTGCACATAGGTGAACAGCTCGCTGAGGCGGCGCTCATGGTCCTTGGCGGGCTCCACATCGCAGCCGTGGAAATAGACGATGTTGAGCTGGTGCTCGCCGGGGGCAATCTGGATGCTGTCCGCCAGCTTGGCCTTGGCGCCTTCCGAGAAGTGCGCGGGGATATCTGCGGCGGAAAGCGGCAGCAATGCCGCCAAGGCTGTTATGAGAACAGGTGTCTTGGTGTTCATAAGGATGGATGAAGCGCGGTTAGCAGCCTTTGAAGGATTTCACCTCAATAAAGGGCGTTTCCTTGGCGGAGATATCAGCCCAGTTGAAGGTTACGCGGTGGGTGTAGCGGGTGCCGTCCAGCTGCACGAACACCAGGTCGATTCCGCCCACGCCCTTCTTCACGTTTTCCCCGCGCAGCTCCTTGGCACCGTCCAGGGCGGCAATGGCATCCAAGGGAATGCGGATGCTGTACTCGCCGGGCTTGGCGGGGTCCTGCTGCACATCGGTGAAGGCCACTTTCTCATAGTCCTGGCTCACGGTAAAGGGGGCATCCTGAATGTAGGCGTTCACATGCTTGAAATTGTCTCCTGCGCGGAAACGGTATACCAAGGCACCGTTCTCCACCTTCAGCTGGGGGTTCTCCACCTTCACGGGGTCGTTGGAGGCGTAGAAGGCGGTATTGTCGCCCAGGCGGGCGAAGGTCTCCGAGCAATCGAGGATGCGGCAGGTGGCCTTGGTGAGGTAGGTGGGCTTCATGCCGAAGGTGTAGTTGCCGGCACCCATGAGCGGTGTGCCGAGCTCCTTCATTTCCTCTGCGGTGCCGTTGTTGTGCGGCAGGTTGAGTCCGTGGCCCAGCTCGTGGGCCATGCCGCCGAACCACTTGGTGAGCAGGCGCCCCTGCGGTGTGGGCGCCCCCAGGTGGCGCAGATCGAAATCTGCATAGTCCAGGGCATAGCATGTTTGTCCCACGCCGTAGAAAGGCACGCCGCCGGGGTTGGTGTCGCTGTACTCGGCATCATGCCAGGTGGGCATGAGAATGAGGGTGTGGTGGCTGCGCTTCTTTTCCGGATTGGCTTGGAAATAGGCGTTCACCTCTTGCTGCACCTTGCCGTGGCCGCCGCTGTACGGGTAGTCCTTGTGGGGCAGCCTGCCCTTGATGGTGATGATGTCCACGTTTCCGTTGGGCAGCATGGACATGCCGAAGGAGCGGTGGCCGAAGCCGTTGCGGTACATATGCTTGGCATAGAACTGCTGCAGGTAGAGGAGCAGCTCGCTGAGGCGGCGCTCATAGTCCTTGGCCGGCTCTATATCGTTTCCATGGAAATAGACGATATTGAGCTGGTGCTCGGTGGGGGCGATTTTCACGCTGTCCGCCAGCAGCATCTCCGCCGCTTCTGAGAAGTGGGAGGGAAAGGTGTCTGCCGTAGCGGAGGAAAGCGGCAGGAGCGCCGCCAGGGCGGCAGTGGTGATTGTTGTCTTGGTGTTCATAAATGAGTTTGGGGAAAACAGGTTGAAAAAAAGCCACCGTCACGGCATGCCGCACGGTGGCTGGTAAATGGAGAAGCCGGAGCTTACATGCAGGCGCGCAGGCGTGCCACGATGTTGTCCTTGGAGGTGGCTCCCACAATGGTGTCCACCAGCTCGCCGTTCTTGAAGAACAGGAGCGTGGGAATGGAACGGATGCCGAAGCGGGTGGCCAGGTTCTGGTTGCCGCCCTCGTCCACGTTCGCCTTGCACACCTTGGCCTGCCCGGCCAGCTCGGTGGCAATCTGGTCCACGATGGGGGAAATCATCTTGCAGGGACCGCACCAGGTGGCCCAGAAATCCACCAGCACGGGGATGGGGGACTTCAGGACCTCCTCTTCAAAGTTGCTTTCTGTAATTTGGAGTGCCATATGAGGGATTAGACGCGAATGCGTGCAGAAACGTTCAAGGATTTATTCCTCTTCCTCGTCGTCGGCGGCGGGAGCTTCCTCGGCATCGCCGCCATCTTCAGAGGCGTCAACAGCCACGGCATCTGCCGGCCAACCCAGGACGGGCTCAATCTGGCGCTCGCCGTGCTGGTCAATCACGAACTGCTGGTAGCAGAAGACCAACATGACCACCACACCAATCCAAGAGGCCACAATCAGCCAGGTGGGGGTGGGCACATCCTCTTCAGGCTCTGCTGCGGGGCGGCTGAAACCGGCGGGCTTCACAAAGCCGGCGGGCATGGTGGGAGAGGAGGGCTTGCCCAGGGGAACTGTGGCGGTGGGCATGGCCACCGTGGCAGTGGGCTTGGTGGCCGGGGTGGCGGGAGCGGAAGCCGGCTGGGCGGCAGGGGCCGCAGGGGCTGCCGGAGCAGCGGGTTTGGCAGGCACGCTCAACGGCACCGTGGGTGTAAGGCTCGGAGCTGTGGGCTTTGCGGGCACGCTCAGGGGCACGGTGGGTGTCAGGCGCGGTGCTGCAGGTTTGGTGGGCACGCTCAGCGGGACCGTGGGCGTAAGACGCGGCGCGGCGGGGGGCTTGGGCGCAGAGACGGGAGAGGGAACCGGCGGAACGGGGCGCGGTGCTGCGGGGGGTGGTGGAGGCGTGCTCATAATGTTAGTAAAGTCAGGACGCACAGTTTGTGCATTTCCTCTATTATGCAAATTTGCATCGGGATTGCAAGCGGAAAACGCGCATAGCTGTATTTTTTTTGTGCAGAAGACAGGCGAGCGGGGCTACTTGTCCTTGCGCGGCGGCTGCTGCTGTGCCTGGTAAAGGGCGGGCTTGCCGCCGGGTTCCAGGGGCTGCTGCCAGGAATCGTCCTTCTCAATCTTCAAGAGGCGGCAAAGGGCCACATCGCTCCGGCGGGCTTCCATGAAAGGTTTCAGGTTCGGTTTAACCCCGCCGTACTCGGTCCAAGGTTGGTCGCCGGCACGCCAGCGCAGGAGGAAATCCGTGGTATAGCCGGCATGGCGGGCAATGTTGAACGCATACTCCATCATGGAATACCCGCGTTCCGTGCGCCCGGCGAACATTTCATTCTGCCCCCACTCCAGAAGGTTGAGCACATAGAAAGCGGCCCAGTTGTTGAGCATGCAGTTGCGCAGGCCGTCCCCCGGATACATGCGGCGCATGAGGATTTCCGCCTCCTCGTTGCGACGTTGGACCATGAGGTTGTCCACCAGGATGGGCACCATGAAAAGCTGGTGCGGGTTGCCCTGCAAGGCCAGGCGCACCATCCGCTCGCGATCCTCCACGGATTCGCCGGAGGACATCACGCGGAAATACTCGTCCACCAGCACGGAATCCGGGTATGTTTCCATGATTTCCGCCAAAAGGGCGTGGCGGGCGGCGTGTTTTTCCAGGCTCACCTCCGTGGCGAGCCCGTTGTAGCGCCACTGGGCCTTCCAGGCCGGCCACAGGCGCGGCACCAGGGTCACGCAGACAGCGACGATGACGAGCAGAACAGCGGCCTGCACGGCAGCCCCCACCAGACCCTGTTTCTTGACCGGAACGTGGGAGGCATGGCTGCCGCGGGCCCAGTTCTTGTTGGAAAACAAGCCTTCCCTGCTGTGGGGGAAGGGAGATGCGAGCAAGCCGCATGCAAAGGCGGTCATGCAGGCCAGGGAGAAATCATGCCAAACGAAATCCAACCCGGCGCATGCAGCCATGCAGGCCAGGGTGATGAAAGCCATGGCCGCCTTGACACGGCGGGCGGGGGAAACGAATTCCGAAGCCATGGTGCGCAGCCCGGCCACCAGATGAGAGATGATGATGAAAGCCATGCACACCAGGCCGATGATACCGTAGTCGCACCACGCCTGCAGGTATTCGTTGTGGGCGTAGTTGGGCCATTCCCACTCGTTGAAGATGGGGGTGATCATCCAGCCGGCGGAGGAAGCCCCGTTGCCCCAAAGCGGGGCATCCGCAGAAACGGAGCAGACAAGCCGCCAGATGTAGAAGCGCAGGTGAGAATCTATCTGCGAGGCAGACTCCATCCAATTGCCGCCGAGGAAGAATTCATAGCCGGCCACGCAGCACCCGGCCACCAATACGGCAGCCACGGCAAAACCGCCCCACCCCAGCTTGCGCTCGGAGAAGATATGGAAAAGCAGCCACAGGAACAACCCAAGGAACACCAGCAGAGGCAGCAGCATCCACACGGAACGCGTGCCGCAGAAAAACGACACCGCCATGCCGCCCAGTCCCAACAGCGCCATAAGCCACACATACCACCGCCGCGGGGCTGTCCACAGCAAACGCAAGAGCGGCAGGGAGCCGCAAAGCATCAGGAACATGCCGGCGAAGTTCTTGTAGACATACAGGGTCACGGGCAGATTGTTGCGCCCGCTCAAGCCCACGGAAGGGCGTCCGAACCACTCCGGGCAGGCTCCCGGAAGCTTTGCCACGAAAAAGCCGGCGACATTCAGCAGGAGCGCCGTTGTCAGGATGGCCCCGATACCCTGTGAGCGTTCGTTCTGCGCCACCAGCATGCCGGCGGCATAAAACACAAAGCAACCGCAAATGATACCGGCCTCACGCCATGATTCCACCACGGAACAGCCATCCACCCACAGGCAGCGCACCAGGAAATAGCCGCCCACCGCAAAGGAACACCAGCCGAGCCAACGCAGGGCCACAACAGAACCGCCCCGCAGCAGGCCGGTTACACCAAGAAGCACAGCCAACACCAGACCCACCAGCGCCGGCAGGTAGGAATACGCATTGCCCCCCAAAAGTGTCATGGATGCCAGCCAGATGATGACCAGCACAATCCCCGCCGCGCGCCCGCACCAGGTACCGCTCAACCGCTTGCTTCCGAGTTTCGTCTCCATGCGCAGAGCATACCAGAACACCTGCTCAGGAGCAAGCCTGCACGCGCGGAGAACGGAACAATCCGCTTGACGCAGCGCGGGAAATGTGCCAGAGTTGCGTGCGGAATGAAAATAGCCCTGGCACTCACCGACCAAAGCTTTGCCGCCACCAAATCCGTCGGCATCTTCAATGTATCGCTCGGACTGGCGAAGGGATTGGCGCAGCACCCGGAGGTGGAGGAGCTGCACATTCTGGGCAACTGCGAATGCAGCGCGCATTTCAAGGATGCCCCCGCCAAGGTGCATGTGCATTTGGCAGACAAGGCCGTACCGCGGCGCTTCGGGCGCATCTGGTGGGACCAGGTGGGCGTGTGCAACGCCATCCGCCGCATCAGGGCGGACTGGGCCATCCTGCCCAAGGGCTTCCCCCCCTTCTTCCCGAGCCTGGGACACACCAAACTGGCATGCTATGTGCATGATGTGAACTGGGAGTACTACATGGGCAGCACCGCCCCGGGTGATTCCCCCTTTCCCCGGCACGAGCTGCTGTACTTCCGCAACCTGGGCATACGCGCGCTGGAGGTGGCGGACCTGGTGCTCACCTCCACCCGCTTCAACAGGCAGCGCTACCACTCCTACGTGCCGCATGCAAACGTGGCCGTGGTGGGAATCGGGTTCGACGGGGCCGCGCAAACGGAGCGCCCTCATCCGGGGAAGGACATCCTGTTCTACGTCTCTCCCTTTCCGCACAAGCTCACCGCCCTGGGAATCCGGCGGCTGAGCGCCTGGCTGGCTCAAAGGAGCGATGCGGCAGACATCCGCATCCACCTGCTGGGGCGCCTGCCGGAAGGCACCGCCCTGCCCTCCGCGCAATGGATTCACCATGGCCGCATGCCGCAGGAGGAAATGGAGCGCATCATGCACGGGGAATGCCGTGCGGCGGCCTACTTCTCCGCGTACGAGGGATTCGGCATGCCGCCCGTGGAGTGCCTGCGCAGCGGGCTGCCCTGCGTGGCATCCTCCCTGCCCCCCATCCGGGAGAACATACCGGAGCGCTACCTGTTCGACAACGCATCTGAAGCCTCCTTCATCTCCACCCTGAACAACGTGTACGATGCACCGGCCACGGCAGACGTCCCCGCCTACCCCACTTGGCGCGAGGTGGCCGCCCGTTGCATTGATGCTATGAAAAACTGCGAATAGTCTTGCATTCCCCGCTTGGCAGGTATAGAATCCGCCGTCTCTCTCCATGCCTCACATTTGCGCCATCTTCACCCACTATGCAGGCCCGCAGCGTACGCTGACCTGCCTGGAGCGCTTGGCCCAACAAACGCGCAGGCCGGAGAGCATCCTTGTCATCAACAACAGCACGCCGGAAGACCCCGTGCTGGAGCAAATACGCGAGCTGGATGCCCGCCTGTTCGGCACCGGTGCCGTGCATATCCTGCAAATGGAGGCCAACTTGGGCAACGCGGGTGGCTGCTCCCGAGGCATAGCACATGCCTTCGGCAAACTGAACGCCGACTACGTGTGGGTTTTGGACGACGATTCCTGGCCGCGCCCGCGCACGCTGGAAGCCCTGCTGAACGTGCCTGACGGTAGGGAGACCGTTCGCATGAGCCTGGTGGTGGACCCCGCCAAGGAGGACGAACTGAGCTGGCCGCTCACCTTTGCCACCGGGTCTGAAACCCGGCCTTGGGAAAACGCAATCACGCGCGACGAGTTGCCGGAGGGCAACGCCATTCCCAGCCGAGGCGGTTGGCTTGGAGCCCTCTACCCCCGCGCCGCCTGGCAGAAGGCCGGCGTGCCCACAGAGGAGCTCTTCATCCGCGGAGAGGACGAGGAGTACCCGTGGAAAGTCCGCAAGGCGGGGTTCCGCTTTGTCACGGTGCGGGATTCCGAGCTGGAGCACCCCTCCGCCAAACGCGCTCTCATCCGCTACCGCCTTGGCCCCAAGACCTTCTTCTACGAGCCGGGGCTGCCAATTTCGCGCGTGTACTACAAGGTGCGCAACTGGGCATGGCTGCAGCGCCTGCGCAAGCCGCACAACTACCCGATCCGCCTGGCGGCGTGCGGGGCCTACCTGGTGCTCTGCTGCTGCGGCATGCTCGCCAGCGGGGATTTTCACCTGCGCAACCTGTATACGCTCCTGCGCGCCCTGCACAACGGTTTTTACGGAAAACTCCGCCCGTATTGATTTTTTTCAACATTTCCTGAAAATTTGTCTTTACAAACCGGATTTTTCCGCTATCATTGGGCACCCCCGAAACGTAAAGCTTCTCCAATCTAACAACAATCAACCAGTACAAGAATTATGAAGGTCCTTTCCTCACTCGCATCCATGAAGCGCCGCCACGCAGACTGCCAAATCGTCAAGCGCAAGGGCACGCTTTACGTCATCTGCAAGAGCAACCCCAAGTTCAAGGCCCGCCAAGGAGCCACCGCCGGCACGCGCCTGAGCAAGAAGGGCGTCAAGTAAACACTTCCCCAGCCCGCCTGAGGCGGGATGAATGACAAGAGACCGGCAGGCAGATTCTGCCCCGGTCTTTTTTCATGCACGGCAGATGCAGCAAGACACTGTCCAGACCCGGATACTCGACATCGGCGATTTCACCTTTGAATCAGGCGAAACCCTGCCGCATGTGTGCCTGGCGTATGAGACCTACGGCAAACTGAGCGCCAAGCGGGACAACGCGCTGCTGCTCTTCCACGCGCTCACGGGCAGTCACCATGCCCACGGGTACAACGCCCACCTGCCGGAGGCAGGCAGCTTTTGGCGGGAGGAAAACCACGAGGGCTGGTGGAACCTGATGATCGGCCCGGGGAAACCGCTGGACACGGACAAGTATTTTATCATTTGCATCAACTACCTGGGCAGCTGCTACGGCAGCACCGGCCCCGCCTCCACCGCGCCGGACGGCGAACCGTGGGGCAGCCGCTTCCCCATGGTGAACGCAAACGACCAAGCGCGCGCCCAAATCAAGGTGCTGGACCACTACGGCATAGACCGCTTCTACATGGTGGGCCCCAGCCTGGGCGGCATGCTCTCCCTCTGCGTGGCCAACCTGTGGCCGGAGCGCATCAAGAGCATCATCATCATCGGCAGCGGCTACAAACCCCAGATAGACCACAAGCTATACGGGTTCGAGCAGGTGCTCGCCATTGAGCTGGACCCCGCCTACCAGGCCGGCCGCTACGCGCTCTCCGCCCCGCCGCTGCGAGGGCTGGCGCTCGCGCGCATCATCTGCCACAAGCTCTTCACCTACCAGCGCGGGCTGGAGAAGCGCGCGCGCAAGGGCATTGCAGACGGCAAGGGCATGCTCACCTGGTACAAGCCCACCCGCAACACGGAAAGCTACATGCTGCACCAGGGCACCAAGTTTGCCAAGCGCTTTGACGCCAACGCCTACATCCGCATTATCGAGCTTTGGACCGGGTTCGACTTTGCGGCGTTGAGCGGACAGGGAGACATAGATGCGGCGTTCCGCCACTTTGCGGAGCACAAGATTCCCTTCATGCTCTTCTCCATCAGCACGGATTGCTGCTTCACGCCGCGCTCCGTCTCGCTCTTCCACCGGCGCCTGCTCAAAAACGGCGTGGATTCCCGCTACAAGTGCATCCACTCCGTCAAGGGGCATGATTCCTTCCTGCTGGAGCCGGAGCTTTACCAGCGTGAAATAGCAGAGTACCTGAGCCGCTGATTCCCCGCCCGCGCCGCTTTTTTTTGCTTTTTTTTCTTTTTGCCGCTTGCCAACCCGCGCCGTCCGTGGTATATTGCATGGGTAAACCCAATTTACGCATCTGAAATGAAATTACGCTTGAACAACAACAACGGGAAACTCGGCTTCACCCTTATCGAGCTTATGGTGGTGATTGCCATTCTGGCCAGTGTTGCCGCCATCGGCTATCCGGCCTACATGAAGCACATGCGCGACGGCGAGTTGCAGAAAGCCCAGGAAAACCTCAAGTCCGTGCATCTCATGCTCACGGAGTTCAGGCAGGATCACAACAGCTTCCCCTGCGACCGCTCCGCCGAGGACCTCACGGAGGCCAACCCGGACATCAACAACGGCGTGCTGACGGGCGACTACTCCAACTGCTATTTCCGCCAGCTGCTTTACGCCAAGGGAGCCGTGGAGAAGAACTTCTACGCCAGCATCTCCCCCGGCGGCCGCAGCACCAAGGAGCCTGATGACAAGAAGGCCGGCGGCAAGGCACTTGCCCGCGGCGAGAACGCCTTTGCCTATGTGATGCGCAAGTCCTCCGACGACCCGGAGGTGAAGGAACCCGTCAACGGCTCCAACGTGCCCTTGGCCATCTGCGGCATTTACCCGTCCGACACTCCGTACAGCGGTGACCAGATGGTGTTCGACAACTTCTCCTTCGGCGGCAAGGCCCTCATCCTGAGAACGGATGGTTCCGTGACGGATATCGAGAAGGACCTGGTGGAGAGCGACGACGACTCCAAGGCCACCATGAAGAAGGATGTGGACATCTTCCCGGAGAAGCGGGACGGCTCCTCCTCCGCCCAGAACTACTACGTGCTCAGCCCCGAGCTGTAAGAGTTAGAAGCACCACTTTCAAACAAAGCCCCGGTCCGCAAGGACCGGGGCTTTTTGATGCTATCAGAAAAAAACGGAAAACTTACGGCAGCGGACAGTTGCGGAGCTCCGCCAAGCGGCGGATAACCTGCTCAATCACGTTGGCAGGGCATGATGCGCCGGCCGTGATGCCTACCTTGAGCACACGCTGCATATCCGCCGCACCGCGCGGCAGGGAGCGCTGCGTCTCGCGGCGTGCTTCAAAGTCGTAGCAGCGGATGCAGGAGGTACTCTCCAGACATGCGGCATCTTTCACAAAGTAGGTGTGCACGCGCCCGCTGGCAATCTGGGCCAGGTGGGTGGTGTTGGAGCTGTTGTAGCCGCCGATAATCATCATGGCGTCCAAGTCCAGGTCCAGCAGCTTGAAAAGGGCATCTTGGCGGCTCTGCGTGGCATCGCATATCGTATCGAACGCATGGAAGCGGTCCGCAGCCCCGTCGCGCCGCACCACGGCCGCGTGCAGGATTTCCTGAATGCGGGCGGTCTCGCTCTTGAGCATGGTGGTCTGGTTCGCCAAGCCTATTTCCTGCAGATGCAGCTCCGGGATGAAGCCGGGCGAAACGCGGTCGGAAAAACGCTTCATCAATTCGGCGGCGGTGAGGGTGCCGGTGATATAATCGGCCACCATTTGGGCCTCCCGCTCGTTGAGCACCATGATGAAATTGCCCGCACCGTCCTGCCCGCAGGATTGCGAGGCGGTGGCCATGCTTTCCTCATGCAGGGCCTTGCCGTGGATAACGCTGGTCACGCCGGCTGCAGCGTATGTACGCACGCGGTGCCACACCTTGATAACATTGCCGCAGGTGCTGTCCACCAGCTGCACCCCCTTCCCCTCCAGCTTTTCGCGCATGGAACGGGTGACGCCAAAGGCGGGCACGATGACCACGTCTTCCTCCGTCAATGCATCATAGGCGGGGGCGTTTTCCCGCCAGGGGAGGTGCAGGAGCCTCAGGGCATCCAGTTGGCTGTTGACCTCCGGGTTGTGGATGATTTCCCCGATGAGCCAGATGCGGTGTCCCTTGAAGAGGCGTATGGTGGCGTAGGCAATCTCGATGGCGCGGCGCACACCGTCGCAAAAGCCGAAAGAGTCCGCCAGATAAAGGTCCAGGTTGGCAAGTGTGAGGCGGTTGCCGTTGGCGCGCAGCTTGTCCACCAGGGGGCTGGAGTAGCGGCTGATATCCTGTGCCACCTGCTCCAGGACCTCCGGGCGGCGCACATTCACGGGGCGGCGTGGTTTCTTTTCCTGCATGGCGGTGCGTGGCGGTGTTAGACGGGAAGCCCCAGAGCCTCGTATGCGAGAATGTGGCAGCCTTTCAAATCCATCTTCCCTGTGGGCAGCACGGGGATGTTTTCCACGGGAATGATTTCACGCGGGCACCAGAGGCGCGGGATGCCGCCGGAGACAAGATGCTCGCGGATGGCATCCAGCTCTTTGCCGAGCTGGGTGTTGTGCACGGCGGAAAGCAGCACCAGGGCCTCGCCCTTCTGGGGATCGGGCACGCCCACCACGGCCACGGCGCGACCGGTGAAGCCCTCCGGCACGGTGACGAAGGCTTCCACGGCCTGCTCCACCACCTCGTGCGGCACCATTTCACCGCCAATCTTGGAAAAGCGGGAGCGGCGCCCGCCCAGGGAGAGCATGCCGTTCAAATCCACTCTGCCCAAATCACCGGTCTTGAACCAGCCGTCCTTCAGGATTTCACGGTTGAGCTCCTCCCGCCCGATATAGCCGTTAAATATGTTGGCGCCCTTGATCCACAGCATGCCCTGCTGGGAAAGGGGAAGGCGCACGTTGTCGTCATCGGGGTCCGTGATGCGCACGGCCTGGCCTGGCAGCAGCTGCCCCACGGAGCCGCGCCTGTACGCCTGTACATAGAAGGGTTGCTCCGGGGTGGGGCCGGTCTCCTCCAGGCAGCAGGCCACCACCGGTGAGGCCTCCGTGAGGCCATAACCCTCCATGAGCTTCACGCCGCACTTCTGCTGAAATTCGTCTGCCACGCTTTGCTGGAGCTTCTCTGCCCCCACCACGAAATAATGGACGCTCTTGAAGGTCTCTTCCGTGGCGCGGCGCAGCATGCTGCGGGCAAAGGTGGGAGTGGTGACCACCAGGCGGCACTTGTGCTTTTCAATAAGCTCGTTGAGGCGCTTGGCATCCAGCGGTGAGGGATAGGTGACCATGGTGATGCCGAAAATGGCGGGCATCAGCGTGCTTACGCTCAGGCCGAAGCTGTGGAAGATGGGCAGGCTTGAAAGGATGGCGGCATGCTTGGGCATATCCACCTTGCAGTTCATCTGCAGAATCTGGCCCACCAGCATGGTGTGGGTCATGCTCACGCCCTTGGGCTCGCCGGAGGAACCGGAGGTGAACAGCAGGGCCGCCTCATCCTGCCCGCTGCGGGCATCCAGGTGGAAGGTTTTGTTGACCAGGGGCATGGGTGCCAGCTTGGCAAAGGCCACCCAGGTTGCAATCTTGGCCATGCCGAGCCCCTTGAGCACGCGCTCGATATAGATGATTTGGTCTGCGGGCGGCCAGGGGAACTGGGGCAGCTTGGCCATGAAGGGACGCGCCGTAATGAAGCGGTGGATGCCGCTCTGGCGGCAAATGCTTTCAAACGCCGCTTCAGATGAGGTGTAGTTGATGTTCACCGGCACCACCCCGGCCAAGATGCACGCAAAGTTGGCAATGACACCGCCCTTGCCGGGCGGCAGCAGCACACCCACGCGCGGCTCGTTGATGTTGTCCTTGATCCAGCGTGCAAGCGCCATGGACACGCCCAGCAGCTTGCCGTACTCGATGCCCGTGTCGTCCAGCCCGTCCTCCAGCCGCACGCCGGAATGCTTGCGCATGCCCTCCACCAGCAGGCGAGCCAAAGACACCTGCAGCTGCGGCAGGGCCGCATAATGGCGCGCAGAGGCTTCCATCCACGCCTCCAGCACGCGGTCGCCCGCCAAGGGACCGGGCTCCAGCTTGGGGAGCACATCCACCACGGCGGTGTCATAGCGTGCCTGCTCCGTCACCACCCGCTCGTAGCCCTTGCGGTAGAATCCCACAAACACGGGAACGGGGGCAATGTGGAGCGCAGCCAGGTGCATCATGAAGGGCATGGGCACATCGCTCATGCAGGCCAAGTCGCGGTTCGGAATGCCGGGTATGAATACCACGTCGCGCCCCTGCTGCAATTCCGCCAAAATCTGCTCGCGCAGGTCGCGGCTGTCGCATTGGCGGAAATCAAACTCCAGCACGCGCCCCGTGCCCTGCAGGTACCGCTGCAGGGCGGGTTCCGGCTGCAGGTGCCGCTCCATGAGGTACGATACGCTCCCGGGGCCGCCCATCGCCTTCACCAGCACCTCCAGCGTCTCGCGGTCCAGACGGCACGGCAGGTACAGTGAGGGTTGCGGCGGCATATTTTCCTCTCCGTGTATGCAAACCTTGGCCATAACACCAAAAAGTATACCATACTCTAGCTTTCTGTCAAGCTGTCTCTGAAATCGGCTTCAAATTTTGCTGCATTCCGCCTCTTTTTGTTGTATAACAGGGCGGGATATGAAACAACTATCGACCAGCCGATTGATTTGGCACCTTGGCATACTCTGCATATGCATGGGCATGCAGGGATGCCGGACCACCCTGCCATCCCAAACCGCCCGGGGAGTTTATGCGCTGGATGGAGTGGACCACGACCTTGACTTCGGCACCAGCGGGGTTGCGGGAAACATCCTGATTGTCTTCCCGAACGGCAAGGAGGGCAACTGCACCATCTACGAGTTCACCCAGGATGCATTCTACGCCACCCCCCAATGCCACCAGTACGCGTGCTGAGCGGGAAACGACGGCTTGCTGCACTGCCCCGGCAAGAATGCCGAGTTTGAATTCGAGTGCTCGAAGGGACAAATCATCGGGGTCTGGCGGGCAACAACACATGGTGACAAGGAAACGTTTTTCTACAGCAGGCAGGATGGGAAAGCCGAGCCGGCACCCGCCGGGAGATTTTTTGATGAAATCCGCGGTGTCTATGCCCTCTCCGGAAATACCGCAGCAGACAGCATGATTGTAGTCATGCCGCACTATGCTGCCGGCGACCGCAAGGAATTGCTCATCACGAAGATTGGAAACGGATTCTCCCCCTCCGCCAGGGACGAGAAGTTCACCCCCATCTACAAGGGCAAGCGCATCGTACAGCTTCGCCACAGCAGACAGGGCGGCGCACGGACCTTCGACAAAATCCCCCTCAGCTTCAAATACGCTGACAGGTACTACTGCGAAAAAGCGTACACCCTTTCACCGGAGGCATACAAGGCCATGATGCGGGGCATCATCAAGAAAGAGGGGCTCCGGCATTGAAAACACCTTGACACGGGCGCGGGCAGCGAGTAGCATCGTCTATCTGTTAAGACGGTCATGACAAACACGGCAAACGAGGTATCTGTAGCATTTGCAAGCGATTCCAAGGGCATTCTGCCGCTAAAGGTAGCGCTGTGGTCTGTGCTGGAATCCGCTTCCCCGGAAACAGTGTGCAGCATCTATGTGCTCTGCGACGGCATGCCGGAGGAAATGCAGGAAGAACTGCGCGCACTGGGCCGCAATGCATACCTGTCCTAAATAAATTTCTCCCGCCACCTTAACCATTGGAAAAGGTGCGTTTTCATGTTGAAAAAGGGCGAAATCAGAAAAGAACCCCCTGTTTGAGTGTTGCGGCGGGCTTGGGAGGCTTTTTACCTTGGAAGG
>JAZLHB010000011.1:0-13431 GCA_045616565.1 Akkermansia sp.
CACTACGTCTACATCCTGCGAGACTGCGCCACGGGCCGCCACCATTACACAGGCTCCACGCAGGACCTTCAGCAGCGCCTTGCCATGCCTTTAGGTTTGCCAAGCCGAACTTTTTTACATGGAGCGCAGCGGAATGAAAAAAAGGGAGGCTGCCACGCTGAAGCCCGCCAGGGCGGAAGCGGGCCGCGTGCGCGTTGAACAAGCCCTCTCATCCATCTTCTCCCATGCATCAATTCCACTACGTCTACATCCTGCGAGACTGCGCCACGGGCCGCCACCATTACACAGGCTCCACGCAGGATCTGCAGCAGCGCCTTGGCATGCACAATGCAGGCCACGTGACGCACACTTCCAAATTTGCGCCGTGTCATACACTACCGCGCGATGTCATGCAATTTTGCATGTCAAGTGCGACAATTTCAAGAGCCATGAGAATACCAAGTTCACCCCCTTGCAACGCGCACGCGCGAAATCGCGCCTTTCCAGTCGGTTTTCACTTCATCCACCTTGTCGGCAATGAGGTGAACATTGAGACGCTTGCGGTCTTCGAGTAGCAACTTGCCGATTTCTGTTTCAATTTCTTCTACTGTCGTATTGATTGCCCTGCTGTTGTTCGTCAGGGCATCAACATTCTTGCGGCATCGCGCGCGCGTGGCGACACAAAAAGGGCGGGCGCGATTTTTTACCGCGCCCGCGTGTCTTGCTTGTATAGCCCTTGCTTTTTTGGGGGTGTGTGGCTACGCCTTGCGCAAGACCAATTCCGGATGCTCCGACACAAGCTCCAAAAGCCGTGAAGCAGCTCCAGATGGATTGCGTGTTCCATCTTCCCACTTTTGAACGGATGAGCGGTTGACTTGCATAATTTCAGCAAAGACGCTTTGCGAGACATTGAGCCTTTTGCGTATTTGCGCAACACGGCTACCGCTGTTTATTGATTCGTTCTGGCGTGTGTTGGTGATGAAGGTGAGGTTGCCCGGTTCTGGAACAGCACCGTAGTCTTTACCCGCCAGTTTATCCTCGGCGTAACCGAGCGCGATTTCATCCAGCAGTTCATAGACCTCTTGCGGGGTGGCGGCATCGCAGCACGGGCCGCATATTTCCGGCAAGCTGCCAAGATAGGCTTGGTCTTCATCACTCCAGTAGACTAGGCGGACGTAACGCCTTGCCAGATTTTGTGCTTTGTTGTTGCTCATGTTTTCCTCCTTTCTTTTTTTTCTTAATGCGTAATACAGCTTAGCGCAGGGCTTGGGGGATTACTCCCCCGCGCCCTTAACTGCCTCGATTGCAGCGAACACTTGCTTTGCCAGATAGGGCGGGGCATCGTCATTGTCGTGGTGACAGATGGTGATTGTCTTCCCCTTGGGGTGGTAGAACCTGCGGTGGCTCCCCTTTCCCTTCTGTGCATCGCATGCGTACCCAGCACCGCGCAGCATCTTGATTAGCTGTCTTACTTTGTATCGCATGACCTTATTTAAACACAAAATGCTCACTATGTCAACAAAAAAATCACATAGTGGACATTTTTTTGAAATTTCGCGTCAGCATTGGGAAAAACACGCGCGCTGATGGAGGCGCGTTCCGATTGCAGAGCAAACCGCTGCACATTCCGCAAAGTCTGCATAGCTGGCACTCATCGCCCCGGCAACGTACACGTGCGGCATCAAACGTCAAGTGCGACAAAAGCGCGACAAACGCCAGCGAACGCCCGATTTTCCGCGCCGTTGCGTTAGTGTCACGCCCAATGGCATTGAGGAGGTCAGCGGTTCGAACCCGCTATGCTCCGGGAGCTTTTTCGCAACAAGGGGAGGTCGCAAGGAGGAGGATGCCCCCGGGGCTGCGGCCATGGTAGGCTCCGGGTGCGCTGGCGCGTTTTGGAGGGTGTTTTGTGGAATTGTTGGGGCGGTGTTCACCGGGGTGCCTTCTCACTTCTCGCCCACCAATCTCTTGTAAAGCTCGAACAGGTGCGCCACGCGCGCAGCGTCATCCTTGAACTTCTTCCCATACGCCCGCTCCACCGCCGCATCCAGCGCGCGGTGCGCCTTGCGGAGCTCTGCGGGCATTGTGAGCGGGTCGTACAGGTCCGCCAGCGAGCAGTCCGGGTACTGCGCGCGGGCATCCAGCACCGCCTGCGCGCAGGCCTCTATCTGCCCCTTCTGCTCATCCGTGGGCGTGGGCCAGGGGTAGTTGTTGTACACCAGCTTGTTGGAGTAGCGGTAGCGCATCTCCAGCCGCCCGCATACCGCCCGCACCCACGCCATGTGCATCCCGGAGGTCAGCACGCCGAAGTGGTACAGCGTGGCGTTGGGGATGATTTGAAGTAGGTTGGTGCAAATAATATCGGCACCCTGAAAGCCCATGGGTATGTATTCGCGCTTCTCAGACGACACCTCCGGCACCACCACATAGCTCGCTGGGTTTTTCGTCTCCCGGAACAGCGAGGGCGTGTCCGCCAGCTTGCGCCGCCCTGCATCAGGCGCGGCAAGGCGGTTTTCCCGGCACTTTGCCACACGGTCGCGCACCAACGGCATTTTCCCCCACACGGCAGGAGAGACACCCACCAGCCACAGGCACCAACGCTCCTTCCCGTTGATAAACTCCTCAGAGCCCATGAGCCGCTTGATGTACGGCAGGGCGGCAGGCTCATCCTTCACAAAGGCGGGGTAATCCTTGGCCTCAATGATGAGGTGACCGCCATCCGCAGGACGGTTGCCCGTGGTCATCGGCGGCACGTCGCACAGGGGCTTGCCCACCGCTTCCACAAAGATACAGGGAGCCGCCGTGAGGTAACTGTTGATTTCCTTCACCTCCTGCATGCTGCCGTCAGAGTCGTACAGGCGCTTGGGCTTCACCTCCTCACCGCAGCTGAAGCCCACAATGACGCAATGCACCGCCGCCGTACCCCTGGTTTCGTTCTCCCATTTGAACGTGCGGTGGGCGAAGTCGATATGCAGGGACGTGTTTTCCATGAGCGGCTTCCACAGCGTGCTGGCCTGTTCCCCCTGCGTGATGGAATTAGTGGACACAAACGCCGTGCGGGTGCTGGGATGCTCCTGCATAATACCCGCCGCCACCTTGTACCACGCCGCCACGAAATCCAGCTTTCCGCCCGCGCGGCAGTCCGCAAACAGGCGTTGCATGTCCTCCTTCTGCTCGGCGCTTTGGTATGTGTACCCCACAAACGGCGGGTTGCCGATGATGTAGTCCACATGCCGCCCGGGGATGCCATCGAGCCAGTCCATCCGCAGCGCATTGCCCTCGCGTATGCCATCGTAGTGCTTCAAGGGCAGGAACGCGGAGGGGTTGTGCAGTATCTCCCGCGTGGCTTCCCACATCTGCGCGTCCGCAATCCACAGCGCGGCCTTGGCCACGCTCACGGCAAAGTCGTTTATCTCGATGCCGTGGAACTGCCGGATGTCCACCTTAACCAGCAGCATCTTCTCTTGCTCCTGGTCGCTCTCCAGCCGCGTGATTTCCTCCAATATCTCGTTCTCCAGCCTCCGCAAGGAAATGAACGTCTCCGTCAGGAAGTTGCCCGACCCGCAAGCGGGGTCGAGAAAGGTCAGCCCCGCAACCTTGTCCTGGAGGTCGAGCAGCTGTTGCTTGCGTGTCTTGGCACCCTTGTCGCTTTCGCGTATCGTCTCGAACTCGCCGCGCAGGGCATCCAGGAACAGGGGGTCAATCACCTTGTGAATATTCTCCACGCTGGTGTAGTGCATACCGCCGTGGCGGCGCGTCTCCGGATTGAGCGTGCTCTCGAACAGCCCGCCGAAGATGGTGGGCGAGATGAACCTCCAGTTGAACCCCGCGCTTGCCTTGTCCTTGATGAGGCCGCACAGCTCATCGTCCAGCATCGGGATGGTAAGCTCCTCGTCCGCAAACAGCCCGCCGTTGACGTACGGGAACGCCAGCAGCTCCTCATCGAACGGGTCCCGCTCCTCCACGCGGCGGTTGAGGGCCACGAACAGCCGCAGCATCCGTTGCCGCATCTCCCCGGCGCTCTGCGCCCGCTTCACGTATTCCAGAAACTGGTCGCGCCGGAACAGGCCCGCATCCTCCGCGTACAGGCAGAACACCAGCCGCACGCAAAACTTGTTCAGGTTCTGCAGCATGCGTGCATCCTCCGGGGCCGGGCACTTTTTCAACAGCGCGTTGTATATCAGGCTCACCAGCTCACCCGCCTGCACCGACACCTCCCGCTCCCTCTCCACACGCTCCCGCTGGGCATCCACAAGGAACCCCAGCAAGTGCCATTGCTCCTCCAGCTCATCCATACCGATAACGGCGGCGGGCTCTGCGGGTTTGCGGCGGCTCATGTCGTGGATGCGGAACTCCCGGAAGTTGCAGGTCACTATCCAGCGGGCGCGGTCATCGAACGGCAGGGCATCCGCGTACCGCTTCGCCTGCCCGTATGGCGTGAGCACCGCCCCGTCCGACTGCCTCTGCGCCTTGCCGAGGTCAACGTCCGCGCTTTTCTGCTCAATCACCACCCGCGTGCCGGGAATATGGGCATCGATATAGCTCTGGTGACTGAGGTCCACCTTCACCTCAAAGCGGATGGTGTCCGCAGGGTTGGGCACGGCAAAGACGCTTTGCAGCAGCTCCATCCAGAAACGCTGCGTCTCCTGCTTCTCATCACCCGCCGCTGCCAGCCATTTTGCGGCGAACTCACGCGCGCACTTGCGCACCTTGGGTAGTTCATTGTCCATGGCGGGCAGAATACCACACCCGGCATCATTGCGCCACCAAAAAATCTGCTTGCTGTCCCAGGGGATGGTGGTAGGATGGCGCACGAACGTCGTGAGACGTGCGCGTTTTCTTCATTGCAAGTTTTCAGGGCGGTCGCGATGGACTCACAGGCTGACTGTCTTGGTTTTCGGGTTTGTAAAGGCCGTGACGTGGCGAGTGTGCGCGTGGAGCCGCCTCGTACGGTTTTGGAATGGGTAATGGGATGAATGCGAAGATTGCGGCAGACGCAAGGTTGACGCTTGCGAGCAATCCCGAAAGCGCACGCTGAAAAGTACGGGGCAGGCAGGGGTGCAGAGGTTTCGCTGCCGTCAAGGCGTGCCGCTTGTTCCCAGTTTTCGGTTGATTTGGCGCAGGTAGAGCACAATGACGAAAAGGAGGATGGGCACGAGACAGGTGACGATGGCGACACCGATACCAATCCAGACCAGCAGGTTCAGGGTGGTGATGGTGGTTTCCTTGATTTCCGTGCAGTTTTGTTTCAATTCCTGCCAGGATTCCTTCACGCCGATGATATCGAGAATCAGGGAACGCTCCTCATCCCCGAGATTTTTGATGATGTCTGCGGTTTTGCCGAGGAAGCCCTTTTCCTTGCCATCGGGGCAGGGGGACTGGGCTTCCTGATGGGCAGGGGCGTCCTTGGAGAGTTCGCTCCTGATGGCCTCTGTTGCATCAAGGGTGGTGTTGATGATATTCAACACCTTGTGGGTGGTGGAATGCCCTGTGGAATTTTCACCAAAGGCGGGAGTGAGCGAGATGCAGAGCAGGAGAGTCACCAATATCTGTTTCATGATTCTTGTTGGAAGTCGGGCAATCAGGGCTTGGTTGCGGAAGGAATGGTGCTGATGTGCTCCTGCCGAATTTGTGCGGCCCATTCGAGAAAGGTTTTCGGACGCTCGTCCGGGGCGAGGGCGGGATTGCAGTTGGAGGTGCGTTCCGCCACATCGGCGGCCTGTGCGTACTGTTCAAGCTCCAGCAGGGCTTGCACGGCAGAGGCTGCGGCGTGGTAGAGGTCCTCCCATTCCGGGTCTTGAGGGGAGGTGACGTTCTGCGCCGGCTGCATTGCCAGAATGGCGTTGAGAGAGTGCATGGCGCGCGCATTCTCATGCAGGCGCATGCAGCGGGTGGCATGGGTTTGCAGCAGCATGAACTGCCACCGGCGCGGCAGTTGCGCCAGGGTGGAATCAATCGTTTCCTCCAGGCAGCGCATGGATTCCTCCTTCTCTGCATCACCGCCGTCCAGCGCCAAGGCGTTGGAGAGCACGATGCTCGCCATGGCCTCCTCCTTGGGGGCAGGCTCGCCGTCTGCCAGCAGGGGGCGCATTTCCCGCGCTGCCTCTGCGGGCTTGCCGAGCCGCACCAGCAGGGCGGCGCGGCGGATGCGCGCCTGCTGCCCGGTGGCCTTGTCCGCACGGGCGGCGGCGCGGGCGTAGATGTCCACAGCCTCGTTCAGGGCATTCACGGTGTTGGCCTGTGCCGTGCATTCCGCAAGCAGCAGGAGCGCCTGCGGTTCATTGTCGCCGTGCGGGTTTTCCGCCACAATCTTCTTGAGAAGGCGGATAGCCTCCTCCCGGTGGCTGCGGGAGAGCACCATGAGCGAGGCCAGGTGCATGCGCAGGGGGTACACGCCCTGCAGCTCCGCGATGATGTGTTCCCGCGCCTCCGCTTCCGGCTTGGCGGCGCGGTAGGCGCGTTCCAGCGCGCGGTAGTACGGGGCGACCAACTGTGCGGGCAGGGACTTCGTGCCCTCCCGCAGCTCGTTGAGCTCGGCAATGGCTTTCTGCGGGTCGCGGCGCGCGGTGATATCTGCCGCCAGGATGCGGGCGTGCATGGTGGCGAGGGTGCCCGGCTGCGGAGCGTCTATCACGCGCTGCAGGGCTTGCTGCGCGCGCGCCAGGCGGGTGGCGTCCGCATCGGGGTCGGAAAGGATGTACTGTGCGGTGAGCAGGTTGAGCTGCGGGTTATCCTGCTCCATCTCTTTCCCTTCCGCCAAGGCGGCGAGGAAGGCGTTGTGGCGGATGACGTCTTGGAGCGCGCCGGAATGTTCCCCTGAGAGCAGGGCTTCCCAGTCTCCCTGCGGCTCGTTGAGCAGAAGCCGCCACACCTTGGCGGCAGCGGCTGTTTCCTCTGATGGCAACGGTTCCGGCAGGGATCCGAGCAGGGCGCGCGCCTCCACCTCCCTTCCGCGCAGGTAGAGGCTGCGCATCTGGTCCAGCAGAATGCCGGCGGTGGCCGGCTCTTGGGTCAGGGCGGTGGCGGCTGTGGCAGCGCAGGAGGTGTCCACGGGGGCATCCGGCATGTCGTCCCGGTTGAGCAGGTGCTGGAGCACGCTCAGGGAGAGCGCTGCGCGGCGCTTGTGCTCTGCGGTGTCCTTCACCCACTCGTTGAGCGCGGCGCGGGCGTACTCGCTGGTTTCAAAGGCGCGGTGGGCCTTGAGCCGGCGGAAAGCCTCCACCAGCAGGGGGGAATTGGGGTTGGCGGTGATGAAGGAGAGGAGCGTTTCCTCACCCTTGCCCTC
Source organism: Akkermansia sp. (assembly GCA_045616565.1). GTDB lineage: Bacteria > Verrucomicrobiota > Verrucomicrobiia > Verrucomicrobiales > Akkermansiaceae > Akkermansia. The sequence continues at coordinate 7,262 of JAZLHB010000011.1, forward strand.
CAGGGTCTGCAGGGTTTCCTCTCGCGGCAGCTCGTCTTCGTCCGCATCTTCATCGTGAAGGGGCTTCACTTCCGGTGCGGGAGCCTGCACGGCGGTGTAGGAATCCCCGGCCTTCTTCGCTTCCTCCTCCTTGGCGTAGTAGATATCGGCAAGGATGAGGCGGGCTCGCTGGCGCACGGTGGTGGGGTTGGCGTGGTTGGTCTCAATCTGCCTGCAGGCGGCGGCAGCGGCATCCAGCTCACCGCGCAGGCGCAACTGCTCCGCCTCCAGCCAGGCCAGCGTGGGGCGCAGTGCGGGTGCGGATTCCGCCATTTGGCGCAAGGTGTCGAGCTCGGGCGCATCGGCCTCCTGCATCACGCAGAGCCGGTATTCCGCAAGCGCGGCGGCGGCCAGGGCGGCCACCTCCGCATTGCCGGAATGCAGCATACCTTCCGCCGCAGAAAGGAAGCACTCCCTGTCGCCGCCCTGCCAAGCCTTGGAGAGCATTTCCCGCGCGGTGACCTTGGTTGGTGCTTCCTCTGCTGCGGCAGGGGGAGTGGCAACTGTCTCCTGCGCGGCCGCAGTCAGCGGCAGCAGGGCAATCGCGAGCTGGAGGATGCGGGGTGTCATTTGCTGTCTTTGCCGGCGGACGCGGCTGCGGTCACCCCGGGGATGAAGAGCATGTTGTTGATGTACTTGATGCCGGAAACGGTGAGTGCGGCATCTGCGGAGCTGTTTTTCACGCGGTTCACGGTGCAGTTCTGCTGCACGGTGGGCATGGGCTTGCAAGAGATGAGCACGGGCGCGGATGCGGGCTCCTTGCCGGGGTATACGGCAATAGGCACGCCCTCTGCCGTGAAGGCAATCTCCAGCGAGCGCGGGCGCTTTGACCAGTCGCCCTTGTACAGGAAGGGGTGGCGGTGCAGCAAATCCATGGTGCCCACACAGGGCACGCGCACGCGGTAGTGCTCCGGCAGCCCCGCCATGTACTGCGTGAGGGAGAGCGGCTTGCCGTCCTTGCAGGCCAGCAGGAAATCCGCGGCGTTCAGGCCGATGAGGTTCATGCCGTTGTAGATGCCGTGCTTGTTGAGCGGAATGCCCATCTGGTCATACGCGGAGTTGAGCAGCAGGCAAACCTCTACATGCACGTGGGAGCGCTCGCGGTTGAGCCCCGCGCCTGTGTGGCCCAGAATGCCGATGGTGTTGCCGGTTCCCACCCGCTGGCCGATGCCGCAGCTCACCTTGGCCAGGTGGGCGTAGAGGGTGTAGATGGTGCCCTCCGGCACCTCGTGTGCCACCACCACATAGTTGCCGTAGTTGCTGTTGCGCGGTACATCGCTCACATGCACCACGCGGCCGGGGGCCAGCGGACGCACCTCGTCGAGCGGTTCCCCGGCGGCATCCCGCCGCAGCGGTTTCACATCGATCCCCTCGTGAAAGCGGCTGAACATCACCTTGCCGTCCATGGTGCGGAAGGGATTGCGCACCATGCCGTAGGTGCCCGCCTCCCAGGGCTTGCTCACCTCGCCCTCGAAGGTCCGGTCGCAGTACATGAAGTAGTCTGCGGGACGGTTCTCGAAGATGGCGTGGTTGTCCGTGGGCGGACGGTACACGAGGTCCTGCGCCGCCCACACGGGGGCAAGGCAGGCGCAGAGCAGGGGGATGATGTGGCGCACCGGGCTCATGGAAGCGGGAGGCGGCGGTTAGCGGGAGGCACCGGGGCCGAGACGGCGCGGGTCACGCCCGCCTTGGGGAATCGGGCGCGGGTTTTCCTCCTTGTAGCGCTTCTTCTCCACCTCCGGGTTCACGGGCTCCAGGTTTTCGCCGAGCTTCTTCAAATCCCAGCCGTTCAGGCCGTTCCAGATGACGATTTGGCCATCGTTCACCACATCCACCACCATGGGGGTGAAAGCCAGGCCGTTGAGCACGGGCAGAATGCGCTTGCCGCGGTGCTGCATGGTGATGGTGGCCAGGCGCATGCGGAATTCCGGCTTGGTGTACAGGCGCACGCCGTACGAGCCGTCCTGCATGTCCATAAAGGAGCTGAACTTCTCAAAATTCTTAAGCGTGAGCACGGGCATGCGCGTGTAGTAGCGCCCGTTGTAGGGAATGGTGAAGCGCATGCCCGCTTCTGCGGAGTCTGCCTCCGTCAGGAAATGCACAGGGTACGGCTCTGGGCTGCATGAGGCCAGCAGCGCCGCCGCGCCGCCTAGGATGATGCTCAAAATGGGTTTCCTTTTCATGGATTTCCGAATACTGACGCCTATTATACACCCGCCACCCCACCCTTGGCGAGCCAAAACCGCACCTCTGCGGAGACATATGCGGGCAAAACTGATCCTAGCCGCGGTATTTGGCTTTCTGGTGCTGCCAGATGGCAAAGGCGGCGCACAGCACGTTGGGCAGCCAGAGGATGATGTAGGGGGCTACGCCGTCGCTCTTGCGGGAAAGGTCGCAGAACACCAGGGCCATGAAGTACACCGCCGCCACCAAAATGCCCAGGGCGAAACCGGTGGAGGTGTCGCGCCGGCGGGCGGTGACAGCCAGGGGCACGCCGATGAGCGAGAAGACGATGCAAGCGCAGGCAAAGGAGGCGCGGTGCATACCCTCCGTCTTGAAGGAGAGGTGTGTTTTCTTGTTCATGTGTTCGGTGTAGTATTCGGCATCATGGCGGGCCTCTGCCCACAGGCGTTTCGCGCAGGGGAAGGCGCGTGCGGATTCCGCGGCCTTTTCATACCGCCGCATGGCATCGGCATCCAGCGTGTCCACCAGCTCCTTGTGGGCGAGCTCTGCGGCAATTTCCGTGTTGGTGAAGCGGTTGGGCTTGAGCTTGCGGTGGGTGCGGATGGGGATGTGCACCTGCAGGGGCATGCTGCTGATGACGGGCAGGCTGGTTTCCGCGCCCTTGGAGAACTCGATGGTGGCGTTGTGGAGCGTGAGGTTGAGGATGCGGGTGGAGTTGTCGAACTCGCCGATGGTGGCGGTCTGCGCGTGGATGGCGTCGAAATCCCCGCCCGTGGCGGCCACCTCGTCGTCATCTCCCACGGGGTACACGTGCAGCCCCTTCAGGTCGTCCCCCTCGCGCTGCTCAATATAGAGCTGCACCTTGTCCAGCTTGGTGGCGCTCTGGCTGGAGCGCAGGAGGTTGCGCGGGTTGTCCATGGCGGCGTGCATCACAAGCTCGCTCATGGCCTGCTTGCCCTTGGGAGCCACCTCGATGTTGATATAGTAGCAGAGCGCGGAAAGCGCCACGCCCAGGCAAATGGCGGGCGCGCTCAGGCGCCACAGGCTAAGCCCGGCCATGCGCATGGAGCTCAGCTCGTTGTCCGCTGCCAGGCGCCCGTACACCAGCAGTACAGCCGTCAAAAAACCCCACGGCACCGTGAAGGTCAGGGAAAACGGCACCACCTGGCATACAAAATCCACCACAATGCGCGGGGGTGCGCCGCTCTCCACCAGCAGGGTGTGAAGCTCCTTGAAAAGCTGCCCGAGCAGCATGAGCATGGTGAGCGACATGACCCCCAGCAGGGTGATGCCGATGAGCTGGCGCAGGATGTAGCGGTCTAGCGTTTTCATGCCGGAAAGGCGGGTGCATTTTACCAGAGCGCGGCCCTGCATGCAATTCTTATCTTGCCTTGCGCGGGCGGTTGCGTATAATGGGGGCATGACCGTCATCGATTTTCTCAGGGCATCCTTTGAAGTGCTGGTGCTCTGGGTACTTTTCTACCAGCTCTACCGCATGGTGAGGGGCTCGCGCGGCGGCGCTATCCTGGCGGGATTGGTGGTGCTGGTGCTCCTGTGCTACTTTGTGGTTCAGATAACGGAGGCGCACGTGCTGCAGAAGATAGCGGAGCTTATTGTGGGCCCCGGCATCCTGGTGGTGGTGCTCTTCCAGCCGGAAATCCGCAACGCACTGGCCAAGTTCGGTTCCAACCGCCTTATCAAGCCTCTTTTCAGCCGCAGGTCCGACCGCCACGATTTCATCTCCAAGGTGGTGGAATCCGTGCAGTACCTGGCCAGCAAGCACATCGGCGCCCTCATCTGCATCTGCCGCACCAACAAGCTCGACGAGTATGTGCAGACCGCCACGCGCATTGATGCGGAATACTCCCGCGAGCTGATAGGCACCATCTTCTTTCCCAAGACCCTGCTGCATGACGGTGCGGTGATTGTGGACGACGGGCGCATCGTGTGTGCCGGGGCCATCCTGCCCGTCTCCAACAAGGAGCTCAAGGACCGCACCATGGGGCTGCGCCACCGCGCCGGCATCGGCATGGCGGAAAGCTCTGACGCCGCGGTCATCATCGTCTCCGAGGAAACCGGCACGGTCTCCCTGGCCGTGGGTGGCAGCATCCAGCGGGATGTTTCAGACTCCCTCTTGAAGGAACGATTAACCGAACTCTTGAATTCCCATGCAAATACGGAAGAAAATAGTCAACATCCTGACGCATAACTGGAAACCCAAGCTCGTGTGCCTCGGCATTGCCATCCTGGTGTGGCTCGGCTTGAACAAGCTGGTGGACGATGAGGAAACCCCCGTGTGGGAGGTGAACGAGGTGCTGTTCAGCCAGCCGGAATAACCGCGTGCCATGAAGGGATTGTTCATTGCCGGAACAGATTCCGGGTGCGGCAAGACGCATATATGCGCCGCGCTGCTGCGCGATTGGCGCGCCAGGGGAATTGCGGCTATGGGCTATGAGCCCGTATGCTGCGGCGACCGCCACGAGGCGCGCGACCTGCGGGATGCCATGGGAATGCCCTCGCTCTCTCTGGATTTGGTGAACCCGGTGCACCTGCGCACGGTGGCCGCGCCGCTCATGGCCGCAGAGCTGGAGGGACGCGAGATTGACTTGGATGCCCTGGCAGAGGGCTACCGCGCCATGGCGGGGCAGGGAACGCCTGTGGTGGTGGACAGCTGCGGCTGCTGGGCCACGCCCCTGGCCGATGGTGTCATTATGGGAGATTTGGCGCTGCGCCTGCAGCTGCCCGTGCTGCTGGTGGCGGGGAACCGTCTGGGTGCGGTGGGGCAGGTGGCCATGGCCGTGAACGCCATCCGCCTGGCGGGTGCCAGGTGCTGCGGCGTGGTGCTCAACAGCACTTCAGAGGAGTGGGACACCGCCTGTGTCACCAACGCCGGGCTCATTGAGCGCTGCACGGGCCTGCCTGTGCTCGCCCAGCTCATTGCCGGCCAGGAGGATATGGATTCCACCGCCATAGAGGCGGCTTGCGGCCGGTAGGAGGCTCTCAGCGCAGCCAGGCCAGGAATTCCTTGTTGCCCTCCATCCCCTTGATGGGGGAATCCGCCACGCCCATCCACTCGCGGTGGAGCTCATTCACCACAAAATCGTGAATTTTCTCCACGGCGCGCTGGTGCAGGGCGGGGTCCCGCACAATGCCGCCGGGGCCGATGTCCTCCGGCTGCAGCTCGAACTGCGGCTTGATGAGCACCAGCAGGTCCCCGCCTTCCGCCAGGCAGCCGTAGGCGGCAGGCAGGATTTTGGTGAGGGAGATGAACGAGACGTCGCTCACAATGAGCTGCACCTTCTCGCCCAGGTCCTCCGGGGTCATGTAGCGCGCGTTGAACTGCTCCTTTACGATAACGCGGGGGTCCGTGCGCAGCTTCCACACCAGCTGGTTGGTGCCCACATCCACCGCATGCACGCGGGCGGCGCCGTTCTGCAGCAGGCAATCTGTGAACCCGCCGGTGGAGGAGCCGATATCCAGGCAGACCTTGCCCTCCACCGGCACGGGGAAGGCTTGGAGCGCGCCCTCCAGCTTGAGCCCGCCGCGGCTCACATACTTGGGCTTGTTCTTGACAGTGACGGGCAGGGAGTCGTCCACCTTGGTGCCGGGCTTGGTGATAACCTGGTCTTTCACGGCCACCTCACCGGCGATAATGAGACGCTGGGCCTGCTCGCGGGACTCGCAGAGCCCGCGGGAGACAACCAGCACATCCAGGCGTTGCTTGGGCATGGGCGGAAAAAATCAGCGGCGGATATGCAGGCCGCGGTTTTGGCCGGGCATGGTGGCGTATTTGGGCTTGGCCTTGGGCGCTGGCTGCGCGGCGGGTGCCGCCGCAGGCTGCTGCGGCACGGGGCGCGCAACCGCCGGGGCTGCAGGCTGGTTGGGCGCGGACGGGTGGGGAGCCGCCACCACAGGCTTGGGGGCGGGGGGTGGCACCACGGCCGCCG
>JAZLHB010000012.1:0-37405 GCA_045616565.1 Akkermansia sp.
TGGCCGGTGCGGCCTTCTTGGCCGGTGCGGCCTTCTTGGCGGGGGCCTTCTTGGCGGGGGCCTTCTTGGCGGGGGCCGGCTTCTTAGCCGGGGCAGCCTTCTTGGCCGGAGCGGCCTTCTTGACCGGTGCCTTCTTAGCGGGAGCAGCCTTCTTGGCGGGGGCCGGCTTCTTAGCCGGGGCAGCCTTCTTGGCCGGAGCCTTCGTTGCGGGTTTCTTTGCAGTAGCCATAACTGTATGTTGTTTTTTTAGCAGGTCAAGATGAAGCGCGGTGTTACGCACGCATGACCTTCTCCCCAAATAACACATACAAGATTATTTGACAAGAATAAATTTCGTTTTTCTTAATTTTTTTTCGTCTCGGGCTTTCCGTGCGGATTTTTCGTCCCGTCAAAACTGCGCGCCGTTTTGCATTTGTCACCGCCGCGTGCGTGTGCTAGAATGTGCCAACATGAAGCAGGAAAGAAAGACCGGAGTGTTGATGCCGCTGTTCTCCTTGCGGAGGGAAGGCGATGGCGGTATCGGCGATTTGACGGCACTGGAAGAGTGGATTGATTGGGCTGCGGACCACGGCGTGGGATTCTTGCAGCTCTTGCCCGTGAACGCCCTTGGCGAGGATGATGCGCCCTCTCCATACTCCGCCATCAGCTCCGTGGCACTGGAGCCCCTCTACCTTTCCCTGGAGCGCATTCCCGGCATGCCGGAAAAGTTTGATGCCTACCCCGCAGACCTGCCGCCGCTGCAGTTGCCCGGCGGGCGGGACTTGGTGGACTATGCACGCGTGCGCACCTACAAGCGCTCCCTCTTCCGCACGGCGTGGAAAAATTTCCTGCACGGCGCCGCACTGGAAAGCGCGCGAGAGGAATTCCAAGCATGGTGCTCCACCCAGGATTGGCTGGACGACTACGCATGTTTCCGCGTGGCGAGCATCGCCTTCGGCTCTGCCGCCTGGTGGAACTGGCCGGAGCAAAACCCGGATGCCATCCGCCGCATGGCCGTGGAGTGTGAGGAGGCGCGCCTCCAGAAGCAGTACCAGCAGTGGCTGCAGTGGCTATGCGCGCGGGAGTGGAAGCGCGTGCGCCAGCATGCGGATGAACGCGGCGTGATGCTGATGGGTGATGTGCCCATCGGCATCTCCGTGGCCAGCGCGGATGTTTTCTTCCAGCGCCACCTCTTTGATATGGACTGGAGCGGCGGCGCGCCCGCCGAGGGCAACTTTGCGGAGGACCCCTTCACCGCCAAATGGGGGCAGAACTGGGGTATCCCCCTCTACCGCTGGGATGTCATGGAGCGGGAGGGATTCGCCTGGTGGAACCGCCGCGTCCGCAAGCTCGCGGAGATTTTCCGCATGTACCGCATCGACCACATCCTCGGCTTCTACCGCATCTACGCCTTCCCCTGGATGCCGGACCGCAATCCGGAATTCCTCAACCTCTCGCCAGATGAAGCCGCAGCCCGCTGCGGTGGCCGCCGCCCAGGGTTCCGCCCCCGCCCGGACTGGGAGGCCGCGGACCGCAAGGCCAACCTCATGCAGGGAGACCACCTGCTGCGCCAGCTCATCAAGGCCGCGCCGGAGCAAATCGTGATTGGCGAAGACCTGGGCTGCGTGCCGGACTATGTGCGGCCGGATCTCTCCTTCCTGCGCATTGCCGGCTTCAAGATTCCGCATTGGGAAATAGATGCGCAGCAGAGCATTGTCAAGGGGTCCACCTACAACCCGTGCTCCTTTGCCACCTACGCCACCCACGATTTTCCGCCCCTCTGCAATGATTGGAACGACTGGTTCGCCAACGTGCAGGCCGCGCGCGACGCCGTGATGGATACCTCCCTCCCCCCGGAGGAGCTGCGCCGCCGCATTCTCACCGGGCGTGACTGTGCGCGCGTTCTCTGCTGGCTTGGCGACTACGCCGGGCTCACCCCGGAGCATATCATGAAGCCTTGGTGCGCGGAAATCAAGGACGCGCTCATCCGCGCCCTCCTCCAGAGCAGGTCCCTTTACGCATGCCTCATGTGGACGGAGCTGTTCGACCTGCCCGTGCGCCTCAACACCCCCGGTACGGAAGGAGGGGCCAACTGGCGCCCCCGCATGCCCTTTACCGCCGGGCAGGCCGCCGGGCATCCCCAGGGTGAATGGCTGCGCAAGCTCTCTGTTGAATCCGGCAGGGCCACCGCTTGACGATAGCCGTTTCCCCTGCTGTTCGTACGCAAAAACAATGCCAGACTCGTTGAGTCGGGCATTGTTGAAAACCGATTGCGACCGGGGTTAGTCGTTCACGCGGCCCAGGTAGGAGCCGTCTTCCGTCTTCACGGAAATCTTCTGGCCGGGAGCAATGAACAGGGGCACCTGAACCACCAGGCCGGTGGTCATGGTGGCGCTCTTGTACACGTTGTTGGCGGAATTGCCCTTCACGCCCTCCGGTGCCTCTGCCACTTCCATGGTGATGGCGGCCGGCAGCTCGATGGAGCATACCACTTCGTCCGTGAAAAGCAGCACATAGCTGTTGCCCTCGATGAGGTAGAGCTTCACCGGCTCCACGATGTCCTCGCTCACGCAGACGTCTTCAAAGGTCTCCGGGTGCAGGAAGTGGTAGCCCATGCCGTCCACGTATGAGAATTCCATCTCCTGGCGGGTGAGCATCACGCCCTCCAGGAAATCGTTGGAGGTGAGGCGCAGGTTGTAGTCCTTGCCGGAGGCAATGCTGCGGATGGTCATCTGCACATAGGAAGCCATGCGGGGGGGAGTCTTCAGCTGGCTTTCACGGACCACGCAGATATCACCGTTGTAGTTGACCGCGTGGCCTTTGCGAAGTTGAATAACAGGTACTTTTGCCATAACGCCGCGCAGGGTAGCAAAGGAGCCCTGTTTAGTCAAGCCTTTTTCTCATCCCCGCGGGTCAAAAAGAAACGCACCAGCAGGAAGTTGACGGGAACCACCACCACATATACCGCAAAGGGCACAATATCCTCCCCGCGCCCCAGCACGGGCAGCGCCTCCACCAGCCACGGTGCCGCCGCACGCAGGCAGCGGGCCATGAGCGCGCCCACTCCCAAGTACAGGAACAGGTTGAGCAGGCCTATGTGCATGCCGTAGTTCACCGCGTGGCTGAATGCGAATCCCAGCCCCTTTTTCACGTTCCCGCTGGTGCGGAAGGTCCACTTGAGGGAGAGGATGTAGTTGCCGATGAAGCTCACGGCATACCCGATGGAGTAGGTGATGGTGAGGGCGAGCTTGTCCCCCTCCGCCAAACCGAAGATGCGGTTGAGCGCAATGTAGGTTCCCCAATGGATCAGCGTGGCGGCTATGCCCACCACGAAGAAGCGCGCAAACTGCCCGCCCATCTTGTTCAAGTCCGCCATTTCGCCTTAGAGGGAAAGCAGCAGGTCCTGGCGGAAATAGGCGCGCAGGAGTGCAATCTGGTCTTCCTTGCTCACCAGGTAGCCGTCCTTGGGATCCAGCCATTGGAAGGAATGGATGGAGGTGCGGTTGGAGCCGTAGGGGTCGCCTTCCTTCGGTTCGCGGAGCCGGTTGGCCATCTCCGGGGCAATAGCCTCCACCAGCTCTGCGGTGGTGAGGGGCGGCGGCGCGGGAATGATGGAGGGTATGCCCAGCGGAATGCAGCGGTTCACATCTCCCATGATGCGGTTGGCAAAGTAGAACTGGTGCAGCTCGTTCGGGGCGTAGGGGAGCTTCTTGGTGCCTTTCTCCCGCTTCAGCAGCGTGGTGAACATCTCGTTGAACGCTGCGGATTCGTTGCTGGCTATTTCCGGCAGGTGCACGTTGAGCACACGCCCGTACTGGCGGTTCACCGCCTCGTACATGTCGATGCGGTTCTGCACATACGGGTCCGCGCTTTGCTTGATGGTGGGCGTGTTCTCGTTCGCCGTGGGCTCCAGCATGTCGCACGTGGTCACGAATATCGTGAGCTCCGGCTTGATGTCCGTCAGGTGGTTGATGAGGTACTTGGTGGCGCGCGTGTCTCCCTCCACATCCTTGCGCGTGGCGGCGGGGCCGTTGGCCACCGCGCTGTCCAGGTACACAATCATGCGGTAGCTCTTGCCGAAGGTCAACTTGAAGTTGTCCTTGTCAATGAGATAGTCGAAGGGCTGCCGCTGTGTCCAGTATTTGCCGAAGATGGTGCTGGCGCCGAGAAATGCCGTTTCCTTGCTCATAACCTAGTGCCCCCATGGTATCACACGCCGCCGCCCATGGCAAGCAGTTTGTGCTGTGGGGATTTGACTGTTTTGGCGGAGATTGGCCCTTTGGTTATGTTCGCAGGACTGCCCGGTGGTCGCAATTCGCCCTTGAACGGGGGGAGAGGCGTGGTAGAATGTGGGCATGAAGATTGCACGGACAAAGGAGGAGCTGCGTGCGGCGCTTGCCCCGCTGCGTGGTTCCGGCAGGATGGTGCTGGTGCCCACGATGGGGGCCTTGCACGAGGGGCATGCCTCCCTGTTCCGCCAGGCGCGCGCGCTGGCGGATACTGGCACGGTGGTGGCGAGCGTGTTCCTGAACCCGGTGCAGTTCAATGATGCAAACGATCTGGCAGCCTACCCGCGCACGTCGGAGGATGATGTGGAAACCTGCCGCAGCAACGGGGTGGGCGTGCTTTTCATGCCCAATCCGGAGGAGATGTACAGCGCGGACCGCAGCATCACCGTGGAGGAAACGCACCTTTCCACCGTGCTGTGCGGGGCAAGCCGACCCGGCCACTTTGCCGGTGTGTGCCTGGTGGTGGCCAAGCTTTTCAATCTGGTGCAGCCCACGGATGCGGTGTTCGGCAAGAAGGACTACCAGCAGCTTGCCATCCTGCGCCGCCTGGTGCGCGATATGGATATTTCCGTAACGCTGCACGGCGCGGAGATTGTGCGCGGTGAGGACGGCCTGGCGCTTTCCAGCCGCAATGCGCGGCTCACTCCGGAGCACCGCGCCGCCGCGCCCTGCATCTACAAGTGCCTTTTGGAGGCCCGCGCCGACTACGCGCAGGGCAAGCCCGCCGCAGAGGTGGCGGCCGCCGTGCGCCACAAGCTGGAGCGCATTCCCGGTGTACGCGTGGACTACGCAGAGCTGGTGGACGCGGAGCACCTGCACGAGCTGACGGATGAGCGGCGCCTGGCCCTGCTGGCCGTGGCCGCCTGGTTCGGCGATGTGCGCCTGATTGACAACATCGAACTTCAACGAGTATGATACACGCCACCAATCTCCACCGTTCCTACTCCATCGGCAAGAAGCAGGTGGAGGTGCTTCACGGCCTGGACCTCCACATCAAGCGCGGGGAAAAGGTTTTCCTTTGCGGCCCCAGCGGCGCCGGCAAGACCACCCTCATGTACACCCTCGCAGGGCTGGAGCAGCCCCTGCAGGGCCGGGTGGTGATAAACGGCACGGACATCTACGCGCTCTCCGCCAAGGAGCGCGCCCGCTTCCGCAACCGCACTATGGGATTCATCTTCCAGAACTACATGCTCATGCCGGAGCTCACCGCGCTGGAGAATGCCTCGCTTGCCACCGCCGTGGCCGGGCGCGAGGCCACGGACCGCGTGGTCGCCTTGCTGGAGCGCGTGGGGTTGGCCGACCGCTTGGACCACCTGCCAAACGAGCTTTCCGGCGGCGAGCAGCAGCGCGTGGCCATTGCCCGCGCCTTGGCGCACGAGCCCTCCATCATCTTTGCAGACGAGCCCACGGGCAACCTGGATTCCCGCAACGGCGCGCAGATACTCGACCTTCTTTTCGAGCTGGCGGAGCAGGGCGGCAAAACGCTTGTCGTTGTCACCCATGATGCCACCATAGCCGCCCGCGGCGACCGCGTGCTCACCATCCGCGACGGCGTGGTGGCGTAACCTGCCCGGCAGTGTATGGACCGCGCCAGCTACCACCGCCGGATGTTCCTGCTGCGGGTGATGCGCGCGCTTCACATCGGGCAGCGGCAGGCCATGCTGGTGCAGGCCCTGCTGCTGGGGCTCGCCGGCGCGCTTGCGGCACTGCTGTTCGATTACGGCATTGATGCCGTGCAGTGGCTCTACACCGGGCAGTGGTGCCCGCGCGTGGATTGCTTCATGCGGTTGCCGGAGTGGGCGCGCGTGCTGCTTCCCGCAGCCGGGGCCGTTCCCGCTGCGCTGGTGCTGCTCTTGGCCATGCGGGTGGACAAGAGCCCCATGCCGGAATATATGGAGGCGTTCTCCCTGGGAGACGGGCGCCTGCCGCGCCGCCAGGGTTTCCTGCGCAGCCTTTCCGCCGTGCTTTCCCTGGGCAGCGGCGCGTGCATCGGCAAGGTGGGCGCGCTCATCCAGGCTTCCGCCGTGGCGGCATCCGCAGCTGGGCGTTTGCTCAATGTCTCTCCGGCGCGGTTGAGCCTGCTGGTGGGCTGCGGTGCGGCGGCGGGCATGACTGCGGCCATCCACACGCCGCTGAGCGCCTGCCTGTTTGTGTGTGAAGTCCTGGTGGGCACCTTCAGCATCAGCTACATGGCTCCGCTGCTGGCGGCCTCCTGTGCGTCCTACGCGCTCATGTGGCTGCTGGGGCGCACGGATGCCCTGTATGCGGCGGATGCGGTGTTCGGCAGCCTTTCGCAAGTTTGCCTGTGCGTGTTGCTGGCGGCGGCTGCCGCGCTCTGCGCGCGCGGCTGGGTGTGGTTTGTGGCATGGATGCGCCGCCGCCTGAACGGGCGCCCCGCGTGGCTGCTGCCGCGCATGGCGGCCGCCGGCTTGTTGGTGGGGCTGGTGGCGTGGAAAGATCCCTTTATTGTAGGCAACGGGCAGGAGGCCATTGCCGCGCTGGTGGAGGGCAGCCTCTCCACGCCGCACATGGCGGCATTGCTGGGCTGCAAGGTTCTGCTGGTGGCGGTGGTGTTCGGCGTGGGCACCATGGGCGGCATGCTCATGCCCACGCTGATGGTGGGCTGTTTTCTGGGCGCGCTGTTCGGCACCGGGGCGGATGCCCTGGGCGTGGGCGGCGGTGTGCTGCCGTATGCTTTGGTGGGCATGGCCGCCTTTTTCGGCGTGGCGGCGCGCGCACCCATCACTGCGCTGCTGCTGGTGATTGAGCTCACCATGAACGCCTCCCTCATCTTCCCCGTGATGGTGGCCGTGGCAGTGGCCTACGGTGTGGCGCGCCTGTTGCCTGCCGGCTCGCTGTACGACCGCGCCGCCTCCGCCCTGAACGCGGACCCCGCCGCCATGCGCGTGGCGGATGTGATGCGCCGCAGCCCCATGCTGGTGCATACCTCCGCCCCGCTGGACCGCGTGCTGCACCAGATGCTCCGCCACCCGGACGAAAACGTGCCCGTGGTGGATGCGCAGGACCGCTATGCGGGGCTGATTGTTGCAGCCGAACTGCCGGATGCCGTCGCCAACACCCCGCCGCTTGCCGGCAGCCTCATGCGCGCGGATGCTCCCACCCTGTCCCCATCCGACGGCATGCCGGAGGCCCTGCGCGCTTTCCAAAACACCGCGCTCAACTCCCTTCCCGTGGTGAATCCCACCACCCGCGCCCTGTGCGGCGTGGTCAGCCGCACGGAGCTCTACCGCGTCAGCACCCTCCTCCTCCGCAAGGCCATCAGCCGTGCCTGAGTGGCAAAAGAGGTGTCCGGCAGAATGCCGGACACCCCCTGTGAAAGATTTTTGCGCTTGGTGCGCTCAATCCTTTGTATGCCGCAGCAGGCGCTGCGAATCACACCTCCTCGTCGGCGGTCTGCTGCTCCTCCTGCTCATCCTGCCCCTCTTCGGGTTCCTCGGACTCATCGTCCTTGAACTGCTCGTTCAGGAAATCGAGCATGTAGGGGGCGGTGAGAAGCTCGCTGGTGACGGCGGGCTCCTTGTCCGGGATGTAGAGCACGTTCACAGGCACGGAGCTGCGGTCCAGCTTGCGCATGGCGGCATCGATATCCGCGTTCGGCTTGGTCTTGTCCGCGCGCATCAGCACCACATCGTGGTCGGCAAAGGCCTTGTACACCTCATCGGTGTATGCCAGCTTCTTGTTGGACTGGCAGGTGGCGCACCACTTGGCGGTGAAGTCCACATACACGGGGCGGCCCTCATCCAGGGCATCCTGCATGGCGGTGGGGGACCACTCCCGCCACTCGTGCGCGCTGAAGACGGGCACGGACATCCAGATGCCGCCGGCCAGCAGGGCCAGGGCAATGATGGAGCCGGAGATGCGGGAGCCCTTGCTGCGGAACATGGGGCACCAGCGGCCGTACACCCAGAAGGCGCAGGCGATGATGACCAGGCCGACGAGCACCCAGGTGGTGTTCTCAGACTTGGGCCAGAAGACCAGGTAGACATCCACGAACCAGGCTGCGGCACCGAAGAGCAGGAAGGAAAGCCCCTGCTTCAGGGATTCCATCCACGGGCCGGGCTTGGGCAGCATGCGTACCAGGGAGGGGAAGCAGCCCAGCACAATGTACGGGAAGGCCAGGCCCAGAGCCATGAAGGTGAGCGCCACCACCATCCACACCGCCGGCATGGACATGGCCGCCGGGAGGGAGGTGCCCAGGAAGGGCGCGCTGCACGGCGTGGCCACCACGGTCACGAAAAGCCCCTGGAAGAACGAGCCGGTGAGCCCGCCCTTGCTCTGCAGCTTCTGCCCGGCGCCGGTGGCGCCCACGCCAATTTCGAACAGGCCGAACATGCTCAGGCCCAGCACGAGCAGCAGCAGCAGGATAACGTACACAATCCACGGGTTCTGCATCCACTCCGCCCAAGAGCGGGAGGTGGAGCCGCCATCATACCACAGCGTGCTCAGCCACTGCGTCCACGGCTGCTCCGCGAGCGCGGAGAGGTTGGAAACGATGGCGATGAGCACGGAGATAATCCAGAAGGAAACGAGAATGCCCAGCACAAAGGCCAGGGAGTGCATGATGACCTTGCGGCGGTCGCCGCCGCCCAGCTCCACGAAGCTCATCACCTTCAGGCCGATGACCGGGAACACGCAGGGCATCAGGTTCAGGATGAGCCCGCCCAGGAACAGGTAAAGCAGCACGCTGCCGAGCCCTGCCGGGATGTTCTCAAAGGGGGATACGTGCGGCACCTCGAACTTGCCGTTGATGGAGTATATCTTGCCGTCCACCACCAGCATGCCGGCCAGCTCCTTGAGGGGCTTGCCCACCAGGGCCTCGTCCTTCACGGGGTACATGGGGTCGGAGTTGTCGTTGCGCTTCAGGGTGAGCACACCGTTGGCGAACGTCTGCTCCTCGGTGGGGGAGATGCTGTTGTCGTTGGAGAAGAAATACACGCTCTTGGTATCCTGGGGAATTCCCGGCAGCTCGATGGTGACGGTGTATGTGGGAGGCTGCGCCGCTGCGGTCGCGCCGTTCGCGTCGGGCGCTTTCTGCATCTCCTGCTTGATGGTGAATTGGGTCTCGGACTCGCTGAGCGTCTCCACCTTCTGCTCCTGCTGCTTCCAATCGGCGTTGGCCGCACCGTCGCCTGCGGTCAGTTCAATGGTGGCACTCTGGGTTTCGGGCGGGTTGCAACCTTCATCAGAGCACACCTGAGCGGTGCAGCTGGCGGTGAAACTGGCTTTTTCGGGGGCATTGGGCAAGGGGGTCACCTGCCACACAATCGTGGGGGTTTGGTAGGTGTATGCCACACCGATGATGCCCTTGTGCAGCTCCGGCGCAGAGAAGAACGGCCCCTTCACCTCAAAGCCCTCCGGGGCCTTCAGCTCGGCGGTCATGGGATCTCCCACGGTGGCGGGGTTGCGGAAATAGCCGTGCCAAGGCTGCTTGATATCGGCATCAAGCGCAATATAGAAAGGCTCCCCGGCCTTGTAGGAGGTCTGGCTGGCACTGCCCTTGGCCGTGATACAGCTGGGTGCCCCCATCTGGTCGAACGAGAACTGCGCCTGGGCCATCCCCGCAAGTGTGAGGAGGGTCAACAAGAGGTAACGAAGCGTAAACATGCCGTCATGTTACCATCCCCCGCCCGCGCGCGCAAGCGCAATGTGCGCGTGCCCGGTTGCCTACGCGGTGGACCCCGGTTTGTAGATGGCGCGCCCGGAGGCCACATACTCCTTCAGCACCTGCCGCCCCGCTTCTACCGCAATGCCGCCGTGCACGGCTATGCCGCGCTTGCGGAACTGCTCCTGCCAGTCCGGCTTGAATCCCTCGTCAAAACCCGTGATGGCTTCCACCTCTGCACTGGGTACGCCGTAGTACACGGATTTGATGCCGGACCACATGATGCCGCCCAAACACATGATGCAGGGTTCTGCCGTGATGTAGATGGAGAGGTTGAATGGCGCCAGGTCATATGTGCCCAAGGCCTTTTGTGCGGCGCGGATGGCGTTCATCTCTGCGTGGCAGTTGCTGCAGCGCTCCTGCACCACCGTGTTGGCGGCCTTGGCCACCAGCGTGCCGTCTGCACGGTACACGGCCGCCATGAACGGCCCGCAGCCGTCCTTGCGGATACACTCCCGCAACTTCTCCTGCAGCCCGCGGATGATTTTCTCCGCCGCTTCCTCACAAGGTGCCGAATTTTCCATATTGCCATCCTACCACCGCAGCCCGGCCCGTACAAGCAGAAACAGCGGGGAATCTCCCCCAGCTAATTGGGGCGCAATGTGCGCACACACAAAAAAAAGGGGGCAGCCCGCATGGGGCTGCCCCGGTGGGGAAAGATGTTCCCGATGCCTTACTTGACCAGGCTGTGTCCCGTCATCTCTGCGGGCTGGGCCACGCCCAGCAGGTGGAGCAGGGTGGGGGAGATGTCCGCCAGGATGCCGTCCGTCACCTTCACGCTGTCCTGGTCCGGACCGCAGTAGATGAGGGCCACCAGGTTGGTGGTGTGCGCGGTGTTGGGGGAGCCGTCCGGGTTGATCATGTTTTCGCAGTTGCCGTGGTCTGCGCAGATGAGGCAGCAGCCGCCCAGCTCGCGAATCTTGGTGACGCACTTTTCCAGGGCCTTGTCCACGGCGGCGCAGGCGGCAATGCCGGCCTCCAGGTATCCGGTGTGGCCCACCATGTCCGGGTTGGCGAAGTTCATGATGGCCACATCGTACTTGTCGATGGCCTCCACGAACTTGTCGGCCACCTCGGCCACGCTCATCTGGGGCTTGAGGTCGTAGGTAGCCACCTCTCGGGGGGAGGGAACGAGGATGCGGTCCTCGCCCTCGAACTGGTTTTCCACGCCGCCGTTGAAGAAGAAGGTGACGTGTGCGTACTTCTCTGTCTCTGCAATGCGGAGTTGCTTGAGGCCGGCGTTGGCCACGACCTCACCGAAGATGTTGGCGAGCTTCTCCTGCTCAAAGACGATGGGGGAGGGGTAGCAAGCCTCGTACTCGGACATGGTGATGTAGTGCACCTTGGGCATGCACTCGCGGTCGAAACCGTCGAAATCCGGGTAGATGAGCGCGCGGGAGAACTCGCGTGCGCGGTCTGCGCGGAAGTTGAAGAAGTACACCACATCGTTGTCGCGCACGCGCTGCGTGTCGGCCTCCACGAAGACGGCGGGCTTCATGAACTCGTCGGTCACGTCTGCCTCGTAGCTCTTCTTGGCATATTCTGCGGGCGTGCAGCTGCACACCTCGCCGCGGCCCAGCACAATGGCGTCCCAGCCCACTTTCACGCGGTCCCAGCGCTTGTCGCGGTCCATGGCGTAGAAGCGGCCCACCACGGTGGCAATCTTGGCGCCGTAGGGAGCCACGGCATCCTGCAGTTGCTGCAGGTAGCCCGCGCCGCTCTTGGGGTCGGTGTCGCGGCCGTCCATGATAGCGTGGATGAAGATGTCCTTCACGCCGGCCTCTGCGGCAATCTTGACAATGCCGATGAGGTGGTCGATGTGGGAGTGCACGCCGCCGTCGGACACCAGGCCCATGAGGTGCAGGCGGGTGGCCTTGGCTTTGCCGAAGGCTTCCGTAATCACGGGGTTCTTGGCCAGCGAGCCGTCCTGAATGGCGTTGGTGATGCGGCAGAGGTCCTGGTACACCACGCGGCCTGCACCCAGGTTCAGGTGGCCCACCTCGGAGTTGCCCATCTGGCCGTCCGGCAGACCCACGTCCTGCCCGGAGGCACCCAGCATGGCGTGCGGGCACGTGGCCAGCAGCTTGTCGGTAAAGGGAGTATCGGCCAGCACGGTGGCATCGCCGGTCTTGGCGGCCACTTCCGGTCCCTGGGGATTGCGGCCCCAGCCATCACGGATAATCAGTACAACAGGTTTGTTTGCCATGCGCGGAACCATACCACAACCGCTCCGCTTTGTGAAGCGCAAACAGCGTGCGCTGAAACAAGGCGCGCGCGCATGTGGAAAAAAATTGAACTTTTTTTCATTTTTTTTGTACATTTGCGCCCTGCCGCGTATTATATGGGGTAGATATGAATACAACGGACGACACCAATCAGAAGCCGCGGCGGCGCTGGCTATACGGCATCCCCCTGGTCCTGTTGCTTGCTGCGGCCGGCTCCATCCTGTACTTTGAGCACGCGGAGCGTGAGTACGAGATTGGTATTACCGGTTGTGAAAGCGGGGGTATCGAGTTGACGGACGCGGGGATTTTTTGCGGCAGCCTGCGTCCCGTTGCCCGCATCTATGCCCGGTTCACCTCCTGTTTCAGCGGCAATTTGATAGAAGACGGCCCGGCCATGTTCAGCATCTTGGGCCCTGCGGGAACATACAACATCCATTTGGGGATGGACGATGGCCCTATCCATTTCCTGAGCGGTAGCCTCATCATCCCGCGGGGGCGGGGAGATGGCACCTTCAGCCTCACCCTGCAGGCGGAGGGGAGTACCGTTTCCCTGGCCCTGTACAAGCTGGAGAAAGAGCCGGCCGATACCGCCGCGCCTCCCTTGGCGCAGGTGGCGGGCAACAAGGTGGAGAACCTCCGCCTTCCCCTCGGTTCCTATCTCATCGAGGAACGTCGCACGCCCGCAGACGCGGATGAATCCGCCTGCACCCGCTACTACCTGAACGTGGTTCCGCGCAAAGGCGCAAATTCTCCCGCCGATTTGCCGGACGGGCTGGAAATGCACAAGGCGCGGCGCGTGGAATTTCTGAAGTAGACATGGGCACATAGGCACTCCCCAATCGGCGTATTGTCCGCTTCTCTCCTGTTTTTGCACTTGAAACACGTGCGCGCGGGCGTATAATAGGCGCGTTATGCTAGATATCCGCATTGTCAGGGAAAAGCCTGAATATGTTAAGGAACGTGTCCGCCTGCGCGGCGGAGACCACTGGATGCTTGTGGACAAGGTGCTGGAGTGCGATGAGAAGCGCCGCGCCGCAGAGACGGAGAAGCAGGCGCTCTCCCAGGAGCGCAACAGTTCTTCCAAGCTCATCGGCCAGATGATGAAGGAAGGCCGCCGCGAGGAGGCGGAGGTGCTCAAGAAGCGCATGGGCGAGGTGGGCGACCGCATCAAGGAGTTGGATGCCGTCTGCACCGCTGCAGGTGAGGAGCAGGAGCAGTTGCTGCTCTCCATTCCCAACATGCCGCACGATGGCGCCCCCATCGGCATGGATGACACGGCCAACCCGGAGCTGCGCCAGTGGGGCAGCAAGCCGGAGATTGCAGAACCGAAGGACCACGTGGAAATCGGCACGCGCCTGGGCCTGCTGAACTTTGAGGACGCCGCGCGCATCTCCGGTTCCGGCTTCATAGTATACCGTGGCCTGGGCGCCCGCCTGGAGCGCGCGCTCATCAATTTCCTGCTGGATACTCAGACGCTGGAGAACGGCTACCAGGAGACGGGCGTGCCCTTCATGGTGCGCCGCGAGTGCATGTACGGCACGGGCCAGCTCCCCAAGTTCGAGGAGGATATGTACGGCCTGGAGGAGAACCAGATGTTCATGGTGCCCACCGCAGAGGTGCCTGTGACCAACCTCTGCCGCGACCAGATTGTGAAGGAGAGCGAGCTGCCCATCAAGATGACCGCCTACACCCCCTGCTTCCGCCGTGAGGCCGGGTCTGCCGGCCGCGAGAACAAGGGCATGATCCGCGTGCACCAGTTCGACAAGGTGGAGCTGGTGGAAATCTGCAAGCCGGAGGACGGCTGGAACGAGCTGGAGAAGCTCACCGGCCACGCAGAAAGCATTCTGCAGAAGCTCGGCCTGCACTACCGCGTGATTGAGCTTTGCACGGGCGATGTGGGCTTCTCCTCCGCCAAGACCTACGATATCGAGGTCTGGGCGCCGGGGCAGGGCAAGTACCTGGAGGTCTCCAGCTGCTCCTGCTTCACGGATTACCAGGCGCGCCGCATGAAGCTGCGCTACAAGGATGCAGACGGCAAGGTGCGCACCCCGTACACGCTCAACGGCTCCGGCACGGCCCTGCCGCGCCTGTATGTGGCCCTGCTGGAGCAGTGCCAGCAACCGGACGGCTCCGTGCGCATCCCTGCGGCCCTGGTGCCGTATTTCGGCGCGGAGAGCATCAAGCCGCAGGCCTGATGCCCGCGCCGCGCGGTGCATAGAAAAAAACCTTCAACCAAACACCGTAAAGCAATGCTGGAAACCATATCCACCATGGGGCCCATGTTCTGGCTCATCCTCCTCTTTGCCGCATTGGCCTTGGCCGTGGTGGCGGAAAGGCTGTTCTACTATCACCGCATCAATATCAACAGCGGTGATTTCCTGCGCGGCCTTTCCGCGCTCATCCGCTCCGGCGAGTATGCGGAGGCCCTGCACGAGGCCCGCCAACTGCCCGGCCCCATGGCCCGCGTGGTGGAATCCGTGCTGGCCCGCCCCAAGCTGGAGCGCCAGGAGCTGCGGGAGATTGCCATGGGTGCCGCCGAGCTGGAGGTGTACCGCATTGAGCGCCATGTGCGCCTGCTGCAGATGTGCGCCACGGTGATGCCCCTGCTGGGCATCCTTGGCACCCTGCTCGGGCTCATGGATTTCTATGAGACGCCCGGCGTGGCAGACGGTGCGGCAGCCCCGCCCGCCGTGGTGGATGCCTTGCAGCAGGCCCTTCTGCTGTCCGCCACCGGGCTCGCCTTCGCTATCCCCGCGTACCTCTTCTACATGTACCTGGCCTCCCGCGCCCGCAAAATTGTCAACAGCGTGGAGCGCGCAGGCATGGAGTGCGTGCATATCATCAGTGATGCCCGCATGAACGCAGCTCCCGAAAACAAGCAGCAGGACTAACCACGCCATGCGCCTCCCGCACGAAAGATTGCCGGACCGCGGCCCCGTTATCGTCATTGTGGCGTGCGTGGGGCTCTTTCTCGTGCTGTGCCTCACCGTGCTGCTGCCCAACCACATTGTGCCGCGCTTCGGCATGCGTGTCAGGCCTGCAGAGTCACACTTCATCATGGGCATGTACGACCGCGATGCGGGGCATGTGGTGTCCGTGGCGCCGGGCGACACCCCGCGCGTGTACGTGGAATCGGAGGAGGTTCCGGGTGGCGTGAAGGGCTTTGAAGCGTACCTCCAAAAGTGGGACTGCGACACGCCTTCCCGCGTTCGCGTAACCCTGGTGGTGGATGCCGCCGTGCCGGCCGGCACCATGCAGGAGCTGGCGGACATGGTGTTGCGCCACAAGTTTACATGCAGCTTTGCAGGGCTGCCCGCCAACAATTGATGAGCACGGAGCAAGACAGCCTGTTCCCGGATAGGAAGGAGCGCCCGGCAGCCGGTTGCCTGCCGCTGTTCATGATTCCCGCGTTGGCGGCGTTCGGCGCGTTCCTGTGGTTTGCCCCGGTGGAGACCCCCAAGCCCGTGGAGCCGGTGGGCCGCGGTACCATCGACTACCGCTCCGACCACGGGTCGGATTTCTTCCTTTCCCTGCGCTATCCGCTTCCCCTGCCGTTTATCGGGGCGGCCTCAGACGAGGCGCTGCAAGTGGAGCTCCCCCCTGCGCAGAAACCCTCCATGCTCCCGCCGCCCGCAATGGGGGATATTCCCTCCATGCCGCAATCCACCGTGCTTCTCAAGGAGGAAGGCGTGATGCTGCCGGTGCAGGACAACAACGGAAAGGAGCCGCAGCCATGATAGCCGCCTGGTCTCCGCATTCTTTCTTCGAGGTCGTGGTGTGGGGCGGCGTGGTCATGCTGCTGCTGGTGTGCATCCCGCTGCAGGTGGCCTCCAAGCTGCGCCGCATGCGCCGCCGCCGCGCCGCCCGCGTGTGCCGCATCTGCGGCTACCGCTTCATCCGCAAGGATGCAGAGTGCACTTGCCCGGTCTGCTCCGCGCGCAACCGCTGAATCTGCACCGCTTGTTGATATTTTGCCTCATTCTGCGCTCTTATCCTTATCTGGCTTGCAAGCATGGAAGACGACAATGCAAAGGGGATGGAAACGCTCACGGCCGCCTGGTTGGAGAACCGTGCGCGCCTGCTGCGTCTTGTCAACCTCCAGATGTCGGATGAACTGCGCCGCCGCATGAGTGCGGACGACATGCTGCAGGAGGCCTACCTCCACTGCTGCCGCAATGCGGAATACTTTGCGCGCCACACGGATGTGCCTGTGTATGCCAAGCTGCGCACCATGACCATGCAGGCTATCGTAACCGCCGGCCGCCGCCTGGTGCTTGCCGCCCGCCGTGATGTGCGCCAAGAGGTCTCCCCTGAAGCCAATCTCGACGCCTGGGCCAATTTTGCCGATACCCTCACCAGCCCCCTCTCCCACCTTATCAGGGAAGAGCGCCGCTCCATTGTCAGAAAGGTCTTGGCTCAGCTCTCCCCAACCGACCGCGATATCGTTGCCATGCGCCATTTCGAGGAGCTCAGCAACAATGAATGCGCCGCCCTCCTGCATATTTCACCCGCCGCCGCCAGCGTGCGCTATATCCGCGCCATCAAGCGCATGACCGCCCTGCTTTCCGATACCACGCTGGGATGATTCCTGAATCCGGCAAGCCGTTTTCCTTGCCTTAAATTCAGACGAAAATGGCCCGAATTCACGCCTTTTCGGCAAGGGCGTGAAAAATTGCATGCTCTGAGCGCGTTGAGGGTCAATGAGTCCCAAGCTGAATTTGCAATTCCGGAGTGACACTCCGGAATTGTCGGAATTATATTCCGGAACTTCCGGAATTCAACTGTAGAATATCCGTAAATTAATTACGGATATACCGGATACAGCAACCTGTTATTCCGGAATTAAATTCCAAAAATGTTGAATTTTTGCTTGACAAAGGAGAGAAGTGGCTTCATTATGCGCGTGAAAGGAACCGCGCCTGACGCGCGCAGAGAACCATGGTCAAATCCCTACCATACCTGAAACGCAGCATGACGAGTACCATCCGGAGACTTTCGTCGTTCTTCCCGTGCGTCTTGCTGACGGGTTCTCGGCAGGTGGGCAAATCCACCCTGCTGCGTGAAATCATGCCCAAGGGGATGCGCTTCGTGAGCCTGGACGACGTGGAGCTTGCCGAGGAAGCCCAGACGCGGCCCCGCCAGTTCTTGGAGCGCATGGGCAGCCCGCTGCTCATCGATGAGATCCAGTATGCACCCGCCCTGTTCCGAGCCATCAAGCTGAAAGTGGATGAAAACCGCCGTCCCGGCATGTACTGGATGACCGGCTCGCAGCACTTCCGGCTGATGAAGGGTGTGTCGGAGAGTTTGGCGGGACGGCTCGGTATCCTGGAGCTTGACAGTATGTCGCAGTGGGAGGTGGAAGGAAAGGGAATGCGCGTGCTGCCGTTCAACCCAGCCTCGCCGAGTGTGAAAGGCGCACCCGTGTGCGACAAGCACGAGCTGTTCAAGCGCATTCTTCGCGGCGGTTACCCGGAGCTCATCATGCGTCCGCGCATGAGCGAGGAGGATTTCTTCCACAGCTACCTGCGCAGCTATGTGGAGCGAGATGTGCAGGACCTCTCGCAAGTGGGCAACAAGAGCGCCTTCGTCAAGCTGATGCGCTCCGCAGCCTCCCGCAGCGGGCAGCAACTGGTGTTTTCCAATTTGGCGCGAGATGCCCAGGTGACGGACAAGACTGCCAAGGCGTGGGTATCCATCTTGGAAGCCTCCGGCATCATCTCTCTCGTGGAACCGTACTATGTCCACACCTCCAAACGCCTGGTGCGAACGCCCAAGCTGTATTTCCGCGATACCGGTTTCTGCTCCTGGCTGAACAACATCCACACCGTGGAGCAGCTGGAGCAAAGCCCCTTGGCGGGAGCCATGCTGGAAACCTGGGTGTACGCGCAACTGCTGCGCAACTATGCCAACCGCGGTATCTCGCCGGATATCACCTATTACCGTGATTCCTCCGGCGCGGAGGTAGACTTCCTGCTGCAGGAGGGCAACATCCTCTACCCGCTGGAGGTCAAGGCCACCGAGTACCCGCACATCCAGGACCTGCGGCACAGCCAAGCCATCCCTGCCGGGCGCTGCAAGCTTGCCCCGGGTATGGTGCTCAGCCCCATCACCAAGCCCCAGGATCTCACCCGCGGCGCCATAGCCTTCCCCATCAGCGCCATTTGAGGCTGGTGTTCAACATACGGGCAGGGGCAGCAACCGCTGCTCCTGCCCGTTCCCGTTCGATAGTTTGCCCAAGTGCAGGCTGAGCTCCTGAGCCATCCGTCCGTCATCTAACCTAATGATGATATCGTTTTCTTTGCTGCGTGAGAGAATGTTCGTGCTGCCGTACCAGACCGTGCATTGGTCGATGATGGCAAGGTGTTCATGGATTGAAGGTACGGGGACGACATCAATCGCCATACGTTTCATGCGTGCCGCGAGCTCGCTTGCCTTGGCTCTGTATTCTTCGGGATAATCTGAGGCAGGCAGCGTAATAACAACAACGTGAACGCCTCGCGCGATTGGTCCCGCAGTTGTGCTGGTGAGCCACTGCACCTTGTCGCGGTTGATGCCCGGGCTGCATATCGCGATGCTTTCACTTGCCTCCAGAATATCGCGTTCCAAATATGCCTCGTAGTCATCCCCGCCGAATATGCTGCGGGTTTCCCGTGCCGGGTCATCCGTTGCAAAGTTGCATATCGAATATCCCATGCGTTTGTATGTGCGTAGACGCTTGTGGTACATTTTCTCCAAAATGCGCACATGCACATCCACGTAGTCGTATATGGCCACCACGGTCTTTCCGTTGAAATCCCTGTGCAATCTTCCTGCGTACTGCTCCACGTTGCCCTCCCAGGCAATCGGGGTTGTGAGCATCAACGTGTCCAGTCGCGGGTAGTTGAAACCTTCGCCGATGTACTGTCCCGTTGCAATCACCACAAGCGTTTCCGTAACCGGGACGGCTGCCAGTTGTTCCCTTATGGTTTCCCGCTCCTTCGTGCTCCTGCCGCCCTGTAGCACCACGATGTGTTGCGCGCTTCCCTCCAGCAGCTTTCGCAAGGTTTCCGCGTGTTCCCTGAATTTGGTCAGCACCAGGGGCGTGTGACTCTTGGAAAGGGCTTCCTGTACGTCATGGACAATCAGGGCATTCCTGCATTCATCGGCAATTAGAGCCCGGTAGGCATCGTTTATCTTCCAAGTGTTGCCCAGATGGACAAGCTGGGTGAACCTGGGATAGACCAGATGCTGAACATCCTGCATTTCCGCCCGCTGGCGAGCCGTGAAGCGGAAACGTATCGGTCCGAACTGCATCAACACTTTCTGTTCCATGCCATCGTCCCGCTTGGGGGTGGCGGTCAGGCCGTACACATAGCGCGCGTTGATGCGTTTCAGCACGGCATCCGCGCTCGCTGCCGCCGCGTGGTGGCACTCGTCCATCAGCACCATGCCGTACGATTTGAGGCGCTCGTCATCCTCTTTCAGAGAGGTGAACATGGCGATGTCGATGATGCCTGTGGTGGAATCATGCGCCGAGTAGATGCAGCCGATGGCGCTTTTCCTTTTGCGCGGTTTGCCCAGCTTTGTCAGGTAGGTGGGCGGTTCCTCGCGGATGTCCAGAAACTTCTTGAAGTCATCCACCCAGTTCTTCATGATTTCGCGGTTGTGCACCAGCACCAGCGTGTTCACTTTTCTTTGGGCGACCAGATAAGCACCCACGGCGGTCTTGCCGAATGCCGTTGCCGCGCACAGGATTCCGTTGTCGTGTTGCAGCATCCTCTCTGCCGCATCCTGTTGCGTGGGGTACAGCTTGCCTGTGAATTCCACATCAATGCTGCGGCCCTCGCATCTGTTATCGGTCTCCTTGTATGGAATCTTCCATTGATTCAGCATGTCGGCAAGTTCCTCGAACTGCCCGCGTGGAAGCCCCAGATAGCCTTCCGTTTCCTCGTGGCACGGGATAATGCGCGGGATGCGCGCCACGGAAAAGCCCAGGTTGCGGGCTTGGTGGTATGCGGGATTGCCGAACGCCGCCATGCGGCGGAGCGTGTTGAGCAACCTTGGCTTGATTTTCTCCTTGGCAATCCATACCATGTTGGCGCGCACCAGTTGGAGCGGTGCTGCCACATCATCCCTGTGCAGGCAAAACCGGCTTGTCTCCCACGGTTTTGCATCGGCATCGCCTGCGGTTTCCTCTGAGCGCAGGCGTGATAGCGGTCCGAGTTCCCCATGCTCTGTCCACTCCTTGATTTTGGTTTCTACAAAGGCCCTGGACAATTTTTGGACGTCGAGTAGTGTTTGCCATTGGTTGTTGCATGGCATCCAATCCGCATTCACAAAGGCGCTGTTTCCCTGTTTTAGGGCAAGTCCTTGAAGCGGCAGCGCAATCAGGTTGCCCAACCCGCCTTCCGGCAAGTGGTCCTGTGCGGGAATCATGCGGTCGTAGCTTGCAAAGCTTTTCTGGTTGACCTGCTTGGCTCCTTGGGTTAGAAGGGCGCTGCCGAACGTACGGGCAACGCATGCGGGGATGTTTTCCTCGAAGAACATCCACACATGGGCTCCCTTGCCGGAACGCGATCGCTCAACAAGCACAGGCACTTTGTTCATGTCGCAGACGCGTCTCAGGGCATCCACGTCCTCCCGCCAATGTTCCATTTCGGAATCATGGTCGTCAAAATCGAAAACAAGGAGTCGGCAGGTTTCATCCTCCAGCAGGGGGTAGATGCCGAGGACCTGCGGGCGTTGTTCTGTTCCGCCCTGCAGGTGAGCCATGATGGCCCGCTTGCTGATGGGTTCCCACGCACGCGCCGGGCAAGAAAAGCACCTTACGTCGCTTTGGCCCTCCACCCGCGGGCAGAGCCCCGCCTTCCAGAAATTGGAGCACACCGGATAGTACGCCGCTTTCCCGTCCTTGCGCACCACTCGCCGGCTGAACACGTCTGTACGCCCGCGAAACAGGGAAAAGAGGAATGCGGCGGATTCCGGGGTGACGGGGATCTCTGCCGAGTAATCTACCGGTGATTCAACCGATTCCTGCTGTGCCAACTTTGCCCGCAGTTCTGACACCTCTCTCCGCAGTTGCGCGTTTTCCTCCAACAGACGCTTGTTTTCCTGCAAGAGGAGGCTAATGGGTAGTTGTTTCTCTTGCATAGCTTTCACTGATGGGAGCCTTGTTTCAGCATGGAATCAGTCTAGTATCTTTTGAGGGGTGAGTCAAGTCTTGCAGCGCGTGGTCGCAATATATCCTTGACTTCCATCCTGTGTTTGCTATCTTAAGAGCCGAGATGAAGGCCGTCCTAAAGAGGAATTGCGCAAAGGGGCGCTCTGCCAAGCACAGCGTTCGCGGGCGAAGCGCGGTCCTTAAAGGAGCTGGCAAGAGCAAGGGGAAAAAGTGCAAGGTGCTTTGCAGTGATTGGCATCGGCTGAATAAGGCGGATGCAGATTTCATTGTGCGGATGGTAAGTGTGGAGCAGCGCCCCAATCCTGCGTTGGAGGCAGTGAGAGAGCTTCACGCGTCTATTCCTCAATTAGGGTGATGTGAAATGAAGCTGGCATTCGCCTATCTTGGAAATATTTCCCTGCCATCGGCACCCTTTGATTGCGGGGATAGTTTTCTAAACGATTTCCTAATGGAGGATGCCGCACGTTTTGCAGAGCAGGGGCTGAGTGCGGTTAAGCTGCTTATTGACCAAGATAATGCGCGAGTGGTTGGTTTTTACGCTATATCTCCCATGAGTATTGAAATAAGCAGGCTTTCCCCTGAACAAAGGAATCAATACGATATGGTGTTTCCCATCCCTGCGTGGTTGATAGGGCGTTTGGCAGTAGATAAAGCATACCAAAAACAGCATTTGGGTGCCACCTTGTTGCGAGATGCCATGATGAACATAGCACAAAGGTCCGCCCAAGGCGCCGGAGCGCTCATCATCGTAGATGCAAAAAACAGGAAAATCAAGAATTTCTATAAGAAATACGGCTTTTCAACATTACCGTCAAGCGGGTTGAAACTGGCATGCCCCATTCGCTGAAAAATGCCAGTTGATTTGCGACTGTGGGTCTTACCTTGCCTGCGCCAGGAGGTTCAGGGCTCTGGTGGCAACCAGGTTTCGGAAGGCGGCGCGGGGGAGGCCGGGGTGGAAGATGGTTTCCGTGCGGGTGGGTTGGCCTAGGCGGGCGAGTGCGATGCAGACGGTGCCCACCTCCGGCTCGTTGGGGGCTCCCTTGGTGGGGCCGGCGTTTCCGGAGACCGCCACGGCGAGGTCCGCCCCGGCTTGGGAGCGTGCGTTTTCCGCCATGGCTTGCACCACGGGCTCGCTCACGGCGCTGAATTTCTCCAGTACATTGTGCGGCACGTGGAGCATGTTTTCTTTGGCCTCGTTGCAGTAGGTGACCCAGCCGTAGCGGAAGACCTGCGAGGCACCCGGCACGCCGGTGAGCAGGGCGGCGATGAGCCCGCCGGTGCAGCTTTCTGCTGTGGCGGCGGTGAGCCCGGCGGCCTTCAGGTTTTGCACGGCGGCATAGGCCGCGAGTTCCAGTTCTGCGTTCATGGCGTTATTCCTCCGGCAGGGCCAGGGATACGGTGGCGAAGGCGGCCATGCCCTCCGCCCGGCCGATGGCACCGAGCTTCTCGTTGGTGGTGGCCTTCACGCCCACGCGTTGCGGACGCACGCCGAGCACTGCGGCCAACGATGCCTTGATGTCTGCCACAAAGGGCATGATTTTGGGAGCCTCTGCGATGAGTGCGCAGTCTGCATTCACCACGTGCCCGCCCTGCGCCTGCAGTAGCTCCACGGCTTTGCGCACAATGAGCAGGGAGTTGATGTTCTCGCACGCGGGGTCGTTGGGCGGAAACCAGTAGCCGATATCCTTCTCGCCGATGGCGCCCAGGATGGCGTCCGCGAGCGCGTGGCAGAGCACATCTGCGTCGCTGTGGCCGGCGAGCCCGCAGGCGGGGTGCACCTGGATGCCGCCGAGCATGAGCGGGCGCGGTGTTTCGGAGAAGCGGTGGATATCGTATCCGAGTCCTACAAGCGTAATCATAATTGTCGAGTGGTAAAATCAGTGGGCGTCCAGCCAGTTGGGGGCGGTGTTGGCCTCCACCTCCAGCGGCACGCCGTTGGGCAGGGGAAGCGCGTTGCGCATGGTTTCCTTTATCTGCTCGATGAGATCATGCTCGTCCTCGTGGAGATCGATGAGCAGCTCATCGTGAATCTGCATAATCATGCGGCTCTTGCGGCCTTGGAGCAGGTTCGCCACGCGCACCATGGCAATCTTGATCATATCCGCCGCAGAGCCTTGAATGGGCGTGTTGATGGCGGTGCGCTCCGCAGCACTGCGCAGGTTGGCGTTTGCGCTGCGCAAATCCGGCAGGTTGCGGCGTCGCCCGCACAGCGTTTCCGCGTATCCCTTCTCCGTGGCGGTGCTCACCAGCTTGTCCATGTATGCCTTCACGCCGGGGAATTGGGTGAAGTAGCTCTCAATGAGGGCTGCGGCCTCGCCGCGCGGGCAGTTGAGGCGCTGGGAGAGGCCGAATGCGGAGATGCCGTAAATGATGCCGAAGTTCACGGTCTTGGCGGCGCGGCGCATGTCGGCTGTCACATCGGCGTGGTCGATTCCGTAGATTCGGGCGGCGGTCTCCGCGTGGATGTCGCGCCCGCTTTGGAAGGCGGCTACCATGGCGGGGTCTGCGGAGAGCGCGGCCATGAGGCGCAATTCCACCTGGGAGTAGTCTGCGGAGAGGATGGCGTAGTGCTCGTCCCGCGCCACGAAGGCGCGGCGGATGAGCTTTCCGGCGTCCGACCGCACAGGGATGTTCTGCAAATTGGGGTTCTGGGAGGCCAGGCGCCCGGTGGCGGTCACCATCTGCAGCAGGGTGGAGTGGATGCGCCCGTCGCGCGGCGAGATGAAGCGGGGCAGGGCATCCAGGTAGGTGCCCTTGAGCTTGGTGAGCTCGCGGTACTCCAGGATATCGCCCACGAGCGGGGATTTGCCCTCCAGCTTGCGCAGCGTTTCCTCATCGGTCACATACTGTCCGGTGCGGGTTTTCTTGGGCTTTTCCAGCAGCTTCATCCTGCCGAACAGCAGCTCCCCGAGCTGCCGCGGAGAGTTCAGGTTGATGGGTTCTCCCACGATGGCATCAATGCGTGCGCGGATTTCCTCAATCTTTCCGCCCAGCTCTGCGGATGCCTTCTCCAAAAGCCCCGGTTCCACGCGCATGCCCTCTTCCTCAATGGCGGCGAGCACGGGCGTGAGCGGGAACTCGATGTCGCGCATGAGCGCGTCCTGCCCGGACTCCTTCAGCTTGGGGGCGAGCGCGTTCGCCAGGCGCAGCGTCACATCGGCATCCTCTGCGGCGTAGTCGGCCATGGTTTCCACGGGCACGGCGGCGGTGTCCAGCTCCTTGCCGTTGGCGGGGGCGATATCTGCCAGTTTCACCGTGCGGTAGGCGAGCAGGGCTTCCGCCATGTCGTCCATGTTGTGTCGCAACTCCGGGAAAAGCGCGGTGTGGGCCAGCATGGCGTCGAAGTACGGCCCGCTCGTTTCCAGCCCGGCGGTGTGCAGCACCTGCAAATCAAACTTGAGGTTGAGCCCCACTTTTTCCGCGCCTCCCGTAAAGGCTGCGCGGAAGGGCTCCAGCGCCTCCGGCGTGTCCACGGGCACATAGTACGCCTCATGTTCCTCCAGGCAGAACGACATGCCCAGGATGCGGTCGCAGAGCGGGTCCAACCCGGTGGTTTCCGTGTCGAACGCCCAGCGGTCCGCCTTCTCCAGGAGCGCGGCAAGCTCGCGGCGCGCGGCATCGTCTGCCACCAGGTGGTATTGGTGCGGCGTGTTGGAAATATCGCTCATCTGCGGGGCGGAGAACAGGTCCATCTGCACGGGGCCTTCCGGCGCTTCCTCCTTCTTGGGTGCGGTGGCGGCAAAGAGCTCGCCCAAGTCGGCATCGCCCTGTTTCGCCTCGCCTCCGCAGAGCTTGCGGGCGAGCTCGCGGAACTCCAGCTTGGAAAGGATGTCCCGCAGCGCGTCGGTGTCGAATTCCTGGCGCTTGCAGTCCTCAATTTTGATGTTGAGGGGCACATCGCGTTGGATGGTGGCCAGCTCGTAGGAAAGGCGGGCGTTCTCTGCGTTTTCCTCTATCTTTTGGCGCAGCTTGCCCTTGATGTCGGCGGTGTTGGCCAGCATGTTCTCAATGCTGCCGAACTGTGCAATGAGCTTCTTGGCGGTCACCTCTCCCACACCGGGTACACCGGGTATGTTGTCGGAGGCGTCGCCCATCAGCGCCAGGATGTCGATGATTTGCCGCGGTTCGCTGATGCCCCATTCCTCCAGGAAAGCCTCCATCGTCACCACCTCGAAATCGCTCCCCTTCTTGCCGGGGCGCCGGAACGTGCAGGAGGGGGAGAGCAGCTGCCCCAGGTCCTTGTCCTTGGATACCATGTAGCTCTCCAGCCCGCCCTGTTCGTCTGCCATTCGTGTGAGCGTGCCGATGAGGTCGTCTGCCTCGAACCCCGGCTGGCGCAGCGTGGTGATGCGCATGGCCGCCAAGAGTTCCGCAATCCAGGGAATGGAATCGCGCAGCTCCTGCGGCATGGCCTGGCGGTTCGCCTTGTACTCCGGGAAGCGCTCGTGCCGGAACGTGGGGCCGCTCGGGTCCAGGCACGCCACAATGTGAGTGGGCTGCTCCTTCTCGATGAGGTGCACCACCGTGTTCACGAAGCCGAACATGGCGGATGTGTTCAGCCCTTTCGAGTTGCGCATCGGCGAGTTGATAAAGGCATAGAACGCGCGGTAGATGAGCGCCATGCCGTCCAGTATGCAGAACGTTCCCATGAGAGCGCCATCCTACCACACCCGCCCCAAAACGTAAAGCTCCAACCGCGCTATCGTGTGGCGCACAAGCATGAAAAGTTATACAACATTTCTCTTGAAAACGGGCGCGGGTTGTGTATACTTGCACGCGCGTGCGGCGCGAGGCCGCAGGCGGAAAGAAAACCTAGCATGATGAACAACCCGAGAGTTGCGATAGTGGGCGCCACCGGAGCGGTGGGCGTGGAGATATTGTCCTGTCTGGAAAGCCGGAATTTCCCGCTGGCTTCCCTGAAGCTGTTGGCCTCCCACCGTTCAGCCGGTAAACAGGTGGCCTTCCGCGGCGGCATGATTACCGTGGAGGAGCTCACGCCGGATTCGTTCCAGGATGTGGACCTGGCGCTCTTTTCCGCCGGGGGTGACATCTCCCGCGAGTACGCGCCCATAGCGGCAGCGGCCGGGGCCGTGGTGGTGGACAACTCCTCCGCCTTCCGCCAGGATGCGGATGTGCCGCTGGTGGTGCCGGAAATCAACGGCGAGGCCGCATTCAACCACCCGCGCAACATTATTGCCAATCCCAACTGCACCACCATTGTCACCCTCATGGCGCTCTACCCGCTGCATGTGCGCTACGGGCTCAAGACCATTATTGCCAGCAGCTACCAGGCTGTGTCCGGCAGCGGCCAGCACGGCATCACAGAGCTGGAAAACCAGGTGCGCGCCATTGTGAACGGCCACCCCGTGGAGATTTCCACCTACCCGCGCCAGATTGCCTTCAACGTGCTGCCGCAGATTGACAAGTTTGCAGACAACGGCTACACCAAGGAGGAGCTCAAGATGCTCAACGAGGGCCGCAAGATTCTTTCCCTGCCGGAGCTGAAGGTTTCCTGCACCTGTGTGCGCGTGCCGGTGTACCGCAGCCATTCCATTTCCTGCGTGGCGCAGTTTGAGAAGCCCGTGGACGTGGCGGGCGCGCAGGCCTGCTATGCGGGCCGCCCCGGTGTGCGCCTGGTGGACGACCCCGCCGCCAACCTGTGGCCCACGCCGCTGGATTCCACCAACGGAGACGACTGCCTGGTGGGCCGCATCCGCATGGACAGCGCCATCGACAACGCCCTGAGCCTCTGGGTGGTGGGCGACCAGGTGCGCAAGGGCGCAGCCCTGAACGCCGTGCAGATTGCCGAACTTCTCGTGAAAGGAAAGTAAACATGGACACCATTGCCGACCTCATCAAGCAAACCGCCGCGCGCGTTGAAGCGCGGCTCAACGAGCTGCTGCCCGCAGAGGACGTGCAGCCCGCCACGCTCCACAAGGCCATGCGCTACAGCATTTTCGCCGGTGGCAAGCGCATCCGCCCCCTGCTGTGCATGGAATCCGCCAAGGCCTGCGGCGGTGATGAGGACGACGCCCTGAACGCCGCCTGCGCGCTGGAGACCCTGCACACCTACACGCTTATCCACGACGACCTGCCGTGCATGGACAATGACGACATGCGCCGCGGCCGCCCCACCAACCACAAGGTGTTCGGCGAGGGCGTGGCCGTGCTGGCGGGTGATGCGCTCCTTACGGAGGCCTTTGCCATCCTCTCCCGCGTGCCGTCCAACGAGCGCTACACCGTGGGAGACTACGTGGCAGAGTTTGCCTACCGCACGGGCAGCCTGAACCTGGTGGGCGGGCAGGTGCTGGATCTGGAGGGCGAGGGCCGCGAGCTCTCCGTGGATGAGCTGCGC
The DNA here is from genome assembly GCA_045616565.1 of Akkermansia sp. Taxonomy (GTDB): domain Bacteria; phylum Verrucomicrobiota; class Verrucomicrobiia; order Verrucomicrobiales; family Akkermansiaceae; genus Akkermansia. The sequence goes on from JAZLHB010000012.1 coordinate 27,692, forward strand.
GCCATCCACAACGGCAAGACCTCCGCGCTCATCATGGCTTCCACCCGTCTCGGCGGCATGGTGGCCGGTTGCACCCAGGAGCAGCTGGACGCCCTCACCGCCTACGGCCGCGACCTGGGGCTCGCCTTCCAGATCATCGACGACATCCTGGACATCACCTCCTCCCCGGAGGTGCTCGGAAAGAGCATCGGCAAGGATGCCGCCGTGCACAAGGCCACCTACCCCGCGCTGGTGGGTATGGAGCAGGCCCGCCGGGAGGCGCGCGACCTCACCGCCTCCGCCCGCGCCGCGCTGGAGGTGTTCTCTCCCAAGCGCCGGGAGACCCTGCTGTCCATCAACGACTACCTGCTCAACCGCGATTATTGATATGAGCGAGGAAATGACGCGCAAGCCCTCCTGGTTGAAGGTGAAGATGCCCAAGGGCAGGGCATTCACGGAGGTTTCCCACCTCATCAAGGACAATGAGCTTGTCACCGTGTGCCAGGAGGCCATGTGCCCCAACCGCGGTGAGTGCTGGAGCCACGGCACAGCCACCTTCATGCTGTGCGGGGATGTCTGCACCCGCGCCTGCGGCTTCTGCGCCACCCGCACCGCCAAGCCCAAGCCCCTGGACCCGGAAGAACCCCGCAAGGTGGCGGAGGCCGTGGCCCACATGAAACTCAACCACACCGTTATCACCATGGTCACGCGAGATGACCTTCGTGATGGCGCCGCCGCGCACATCGCAGCCTCTATCCGCGCCATTCGCAAGGCCAGCCCCTCCACGGTGATTGAGGTGCTCACCTCCGACTTCAACGGCAACGAGGAAGCCCTCGCCGCCGTGATGGACGCCCGTCCGCATATCTTCAACCACAATCTGGAAACCGTGGAGCGCCTTTCCCCCATCGTGCGCTTCCGCGCCAAGTACCGCCAATCCCTCCATGTGCTGCAGCGCGCTGCAGAGATGGGTCCCGGCATGGTGGTCACCAAGAGCGGCATTATGCTCGGCCTCGGCGAGACCCGCGAGGAAATTTCCCGCACCATGGACGACCTGCGCGAGCACGGCGTCACCGTGCTCACCATGGGGCAGTACCTGCGCCCCTCACCCCGCCACCTGCCGGTGATGGAATACGTTCGCCCGGAGGTGTTCGACGAGCTGCGCGAGCTCGCGCTCTCCAAGGGCTTTCTCCATGTGGCCAGCGGCCCGCTCATCCGCTCCTCCCACCATGATGCCAACTTCCGCCCGGAACAGGATATCATGGAGGCCATCACCGCAGATTTGAAAGCACGCGGGGAATTGTAACGGGGCGCTAATCCCCGGTCTTTTCATGTTCGAGCATGGAGGCTTCGCCGAACCCGAAGACCGGTGCGAGGATGCGCCCGGAAACCTCTTGCAGCGCCGTGTTGTAATCTGCCGCCAGACGGTTGAACACGCGGGCGTATTGATTCTGGTGAAAGAGGAGGAGATTCACCTGCGTTCCAAGGAATTGCAGGTGCTCGTTGGAGGGCTGGGCGGTCAGGGAATCCAGCGTTGGCTCGAAACGGCGCAGCACATGGCGCAGTTCCCGCTCCGTGAGTGCGGCGCGCAGGGATGAGGAATCGTGCTGTCCCGCCGTGGCTTGCGCCAGCGCCATGCGCGAATCCTGAGCCAGCTTCCGCAAGCTGCGCGGCAGCATGTCGCCCGGTGGGAGCACGAGCGATACGGCGGCGGCAAAATCCTCTACATAGGCATTGCGCTGCCGCGTGGCCTTCAGCCATTGCACCCAAGCCTCCGCCACCTGCTCGCGCATATAGCGCAAGCGGTTGTAGACGCTTAGCGCCCATCCCGCCACCAGTACCAGCAAGCCAATGGAAACAAGGTAACTCATACCAGTCCATCATACGCGGCGTGCGGATGTTAGAAAGCATGTTCTCAAACTGTTTTAGCCATGCCGGGAAGCGGCAAGGGCAACCCGGCATGCAGCCGGATTGCCCTTGGGTGTTCTGCGCCGTGCGGCGCGTTGTCCTAAAGGTTCAGTCCCATCAGGCCTCCTCCGGGGTCTCATCCGGGAAGATGAGCTCCTTGGGGGCGGGCTCGATGCTCTTGATGGTCATCTTCACCTGCTCGCCGCCGATTTCCAGCGGCAGGCGCAGCACCTCGCCCACCTTGTGGCCGAGCAGCTTGGCACCCAGGCGGGAGCTGTAGGAGATGATGTGCTGCTCCGGCACGGAATCCCAGGCACCGAGCACGATGTACACCACTTCCTGGCCTTCCTCCGTCACAAAGGTGACCTTGGTGCCCATGTTGACCTCCTCGCAGGAAACGCTGGAGAAGTCCGTGGGCACGGCCTGGGAGAGCAGGCGGGAAAGTTCCACCGAGCGGCGCGTGAGCACCTGGCGCGTGGCCTTGGCATCCTGGTAGCCGCCGTTCTCGCGGAGGTCGCCCTCTGCGCGGGTGACTTCCAGGTCGTGCTTGTTCTTGGGAATGCGCACGTTGATGAGGTCCTCGTACTCCGCCTTGCGGGCGGCGAAGGAGCGCAGGGAGACGTACATGGTCTGCTTCTCCTTGTTGCCGGCGCGGGATTTCACGATGTCGTGGAGGGTTTCCTGCACTTTCATCATGTTGGCGAGAAGGAGGTTGCGGTCCAGCTCCGGCAGCACGGAGGAGCTGTAGATGGCCTTGGCGAACGGGCGTGCCTCCTGCTCGCTCAGGCCGCTCACCAGGTGGGGAGCCAGGCTCTTGTCCTCCAGCAGCAGGTTGCGCAGGCGCAGCGCGCGGTTGGGGCCGCCCTCTGTAAAGTCGCGCTCAATGGCGGCAATCAGCGCGGAGCCGAGCGTCATCTTGGCGGAATCCACCAGTTTCTTGGCTACGCCGTTGCGCTCCTTGCAGACCCACAGCAGCACGTCCGGGCTCAGGTTCTGGCGGGAAAGGCCGTTGGAGATGACGGAGAAGAGCTGGTCCTTGGCTCCCTTGGAGACGATGAAGTCTGCCACGGGAGCGGTGACCTTGGAGCCGCCGAAGAGGAAGATGTTGATGGCGTAGGAGAGGCAGGAATCACCGTAGCCCTCTGCCAGTGCGTTGTAGACCTCCTTCTGGCGGGACGCGTTGAGCTCGCCGATGTAGCCCACGATTTCCTCGGAGGTGATGGTCTTGAGCTTCTCTGCTAGGGTGGTGATGGTGGTGTCGTCTGCGGCGCGCAGGGCCTCGTCGAGCTTCTGCTTGGCTTCATCTCCGTTGGCAACGGTGGAGAGGATTTCATCACGGATGATGATGAGCTCCAGCACGCGCTGGGGTTCCTCGTGTCCCTTGTGAATGTCCTCCTCCATGCTCTTCACAAGCTGCGCCACAATGGCGTACTCGCCCTTGAGCACCTCCAGGTGGGCCTGGTCCAGAATGCGCACACAGGATTCCAGCGTGGTGGCGTCTCTGTAGTCTGCCAGCAGGGCCTCTGCTGCGGAAGCGGCCTCACGGGTCACAATGGCCTCGCCGCGCTTGGTGGGCAGGCGGAAGCCCGGATCCTCGCGCATGGCGGCGCGGGCCTTCTCCCACCAGGATTTCCACTCGCCCTCGGGAATCACGCGGCCGCACAGGAAGCGCTCCATGTCCTCGGGCTGCAGCGGCAGCACCTCGTCGATGCCCTCGCGCAGGGACTTGTTACCGGCAATCAGGGAACGCATGAAATCCAGGATGGTATTCTTGTCGGTCGCCTGCTTGTAGCAGCCCTCGGGGTCGTCGTAGCAGGAGATGAGGAAGTGCCCCTCCGGGATGGCGGTGAGGGAATTGAATGCGAGCTTGAGCCCCATCACATGGTCCTTGCCGCCCTCAAAGGCGATCTTGACCTTCTGCTGGGGGAGGCTCCAGGCTGTCACCTTGCCCACACCCATCTCTTGGTGCATTACGTATTTTCCGGGAGAGAACTTGTCAAGTCTGGTTGCAAAGTCGGCCGGAATTTTCCCAGCTTGCACCAGTTTTTGGAGGTCGGAATTCATACTGGGAAGCATGTTAGCACACATCCCGTCAAATGCAAGCCCGAACGGAGAAAAAATGATGCCCCGTGGTGGAATTGCACTTGCCCGCGCTGGGCGCGGGGCTTATTTGCCGAGGATGAGGCCGGCGAGGCGCTCCATATCCTCCGGGGTGTATCGCTGGTCCAGCGGGAGGGGGAGCAGAGTGCGGGCCAGGCGGTTTTCCACGGAATCCGCGCGGGTGGCCTTCACCACCTCCGGCCAGAAGAGGGGCAGGGCTATTCCCGCGTCCAGCAGGCTGTCGTGCAGGTCCGGGATACCGCTCACCAGCGGGTAGCACATGGGGGCGGAGGGAGCTTCCGCCGGTAGCTCCAGGCGGTTGATGCCGCCCAGCCGGCGGTGCAGGGCGGCGTAGTTCTCCAGGCGCCGCCGCTCGATTTCTGCGAAATCGTATGCCGCGAGCAGGCGGCGCGTGAGGCGGGACATGGCCTTGGCCTCTCCGTTCAAATCCTTTTCCGCCACGTCTACGAGCGGACCGACCACCCCGGAATCGTCCTCGAAGCTTTCCAACAGGAAGAGGGCTTTCACGGCAGAGGTGTCCTGGTCTCCGGGCACCAAGGGGAAGGCAGCGGGATCGCATGCCACGCCGCCATCCGCCACGCCGCAAAACTTGCGCGGGCTGTAAAAGCAAGGGCGCAGCGTTTGAGAGAAAAGCGCGGTGGTGGCATCAATGATGCTCTTGCCGCGGTGCTGCCGTGCGGCCTGTTCCGCCGCCTTGCCCGTGAAGCCGAAGTAGTTTACGAGCAGCAGCACGTCGTCCTCCCCCAAATCATAGGGCAGTTCCGGGCGCAGCTGGTCGTCGCAGTGGTAGCGGCGCACCGGGATGCCGAGGCGTTTCATGGGCTGCAGCACGGTATCGCACACAAAGCGCGGCACCAGCACGCGGCGCGGCTTCTCATCCAGGTTTTCCAGAATCATCTGCAGCCCTGCGCGCCCGCTGTTCACAAAGAGGCAGCACGGCGATTCGGTGTAGGGAAAGTTGTCCACCTGCGGCAGCTCCAGCCCGAAGGGCCCGCCCATGATGATTCGCTCCATCATGCGGCCATCCTACAACCTTTCCGCGCGGCTTGCAAGGCAAAAACGCCCGCCCGGGGTTGCACCGGGCGGGCGTTTGGAATGGCGTTTCGCACCGCTCGTCAGCGGATGTTCACCACCTTGGTTTCTCCCTTCTTCATGTCCATGGTGGGGAAGAGGATGAAATCATTGGTGAAGACAGCGGTCTTGTCGTCGCAGCCGGTGGCCCCTTCGTGGCCGATGCTGTTGTCCGGGAACCAGACGGCGCAGCGCTGCTTGGAATCGCGGTTGGCGGTGATGGTGACCTGGCGCTTGCCGGTCCACTTCACGGAGTAGGGGGACTGCACGTGGGATTCGTCCACGGTGGCGCTCCAGGCGGGATCTCCGTAGAAGGCGATGACATCCCGGTCATGGATGAGGCCGAGGTAGTCCTTGAGCTTCTCCTCATCCAGGGGGATGCGGTTGTTGAGCAGCTGGCCCACGAGCTTCTGGGGGTTGAAGCGGGAATCATTGAAGGAAATCTTCATGAGGTTCGGGTTGAGCTGCATGGTCTCGTGCAGGATGAACTGGTTGTTGAGGGCCACGGCCTCCGCCAGGGTGATGCCTGCCACTCCGTTGGAGAAGAGGTCGAGCGTGCCCCAGCCGCCCTTGCCGTACCAGGAGGGCACGGTGTAGCCCACCAGTTGGTTGCCGGTGTAGGCGGAGATGGCGGTGATGGCCATGCTCTGGTTGGTGCCGTAGGCATCACCGAAGAGGCAGTTGCCCACGGGCATCCAGATGCGGGTCTCGCCGTCCGGCTCGATGACGGGGAAGTTGTTGTCCTTGGCAAACTTGGCAAGGGCCTTTTGGTCACCCTGCATGGCCTTGCCGAGCGCAACGGAAAAGTCCTTCATGCGGTTGGCGGGCAGCTGGTAGAAGCGGTTGTTTGCCGGGAAGATGATGCCCTTGCCGAAGGGCATCTCCAGGTTGAACTCCGTGGCGTGGCTGGCGGAGACAATCATCTGGGGTTTCTGGGTGGCGAGCTGGTTGGCGAAAAGCCCCTGCACACCTTCCTCATAGATTTTCTTTCCCTCCGGGGTCTTGGGGTCGTACTTGGTCTCCTTGGGCTTGGTGTAGCCGGTTTGCTCCAAGATGGGGAAACCCTCCCAGTCCGTGATGCAGTAGCTGTGCTCGTAGCGGGAGGGATCCACGTTCGTGCTGCCCAGGATGCGCTTCACCACCAGCGGCTTGGTGGCCTTGGCAATGCGCAGCGCGTCCTTGGGCGCGTAGCCCGTCACCATGCCCCACAGGCAGTCGCCCCACGGGTCGTCGTCCAGCTGGCGGGCCACGCGGTTGAGCACGTTCACCTGCGGCTGGGTGATTTCCTGCGGGCGCAGCACATAGGCCACATAGTGGGCTTCCGTGCCGTGCAGGGCGTTCTTGAGCGTGTCCTGCTTGAGGTCTGCCACCTCATGCACGATGGCACCCTTGTGCTTGGCCTTGAGGGCCTCCACCACCTCGCTCCAGCCCTTGTCTGCCAGGGTGGCCTTGGTGACCACGATGTGGTAGGGCGCGCCCTTGGTGGCGGGGCACTTGGGCCCCAGGGTGAGAGCCGCCTGCGGCAGCGCGGCGGGCTGCTGCTGCTCCTCTGCGGCGGGGGCGGCCTCCTTGTCAAAATCCTTGGGCACGGTGAAGAAGTAGTTGGCCTTGTCCGTGCCGAACACCTCCTTGCCGAGCTGCTGGATTTCCTCCAGCTTCACGGACTTGAGGTCCGGCAGGACCTCTCGCAGGGTCTGCAGGGGCTTGGGATCGCTCTGCAGCTTGGTGAGGATGCCGCCCCAGAAACCGGGGTTGCGGAATTCCTTCTCGATGCCGGTAATCATGGGCAGCACGGCGCGGTTCACGTCTTCCTGGGAGATTTCTCCCTGGCCGATCTTGTTGAGGATGATGTCGATGGCGGCGTTCACCTTCTCACGGTTGCCCTTCACGCCGGCAGAGGCGCAGGTGATGAACGAGGCATCCTTGAAGTTGCGGTTGGCGGTGACTCCCACGGTGGGGGAGTAGGTTTCGCCCAGTTCGGCGCGCAGACCGTCGAACAGCTTCTCGTGCACAATCTCGGAGAGGATTTCCAGGCGGCGGTTGCGCTTGAGGTCAGAGCCGTCGCCCGCCGGGCGCACCTGGGCCACAATGGTCTTGTCCAGCTCGGTGTCGTAGCGCAGGAACTTGCGCTGGCCCCATTCCTGGAAGTTGACCGTTCGCTCCTCGTCCGTGAGCGGCTTGAACTCTGCGGCGCGCTTGGGCATGGCGCCGAAGGTGCGCTCAATCACCGGCAGCACATCCGCCACCTTGAAGTCGCCCACGATGGTGACCTCCATGGCGCCGTCTTTCAGGTAGGGCGTGAGAGCCTTCTTCACCATCTCGGTGCTGCAGGCTTCCACTTCCTTCTGCTCGGGCACCACAAAGCGGGCATCGTTGCCGAACATGGCGCGGCCGGACTGCATGGCGAAAGCCCCGTTCGGCGTGGTGAGCAGGCGCTTGTACTGGGCGGGCAGGGCGCGGCGCAGCAGCATCTCACCCTCCTTGCGCCAGCCGGGGTGCAGGATGCGCGCAACCACCAGCTTGCACTGTAGCTCCAAATCCTGCGGCGTGGTGCCGCCGCTGAAGATGAAGCGGTCCTGCGAGGCCTCGAATCCCACGCGTGCCACATGCCCGGCCAGGATGCGCTCCAGATCCGTGACGGAGTGCGCCTCCAGGCCGCCCATGTCCATAACCGCTCCGGTCATGGTGTTCAGGCCGGGCGTGCCGGCCAGGCGCAGGGAGCCGCCGTCCACAGCGGCGGAGACGGAGATGCTGCCCTTCTTGTAGTCGATGGGCTTGAGGTTGACGCGTACGCCGTTGGAGAGGGTGAGCGTGGTGACGCCGATGTCCTCGATGGTGTCTTGCACGATGACGGAGCCGGGCTCGCCCACCTGGTCGTACGCGAACTTGAGCTCCTTCTGCTCGGCGGGCTTGGTCACCTCGTTTTTGAAGGCGCTGTCGTATGCCTTGCGAACCTGGTCGGCATCCACACCCTCCGGCACGGTGCCGGTCATGATGATTCTGGCGCGGTCGCTCTTGAAGTCGTTCACGAGCTCCTGCTGGCAGAGTTCAGGGTGAGCCTGCACTAGCTTCACGCCCTCCTCGAAGGCGCGCATATCCTCTGCGGGGGCGGTGATAACCTCTTCCTCGTCCAGGCAGTCAATGATGTTGCTGGCCATTTCCTTGGCGGAAACGGTGGTCCAAGTGCTCTGCAGCTGGGTGAGGCCGGTGCGGGCAGAGGTGATGACCTCGTCCAGCTCCTGCTTGGTGAAGCCGTACTTGGCGGCACGGCGCACTTCCTCCGTCACGGCGCGCAGGGCCTCCTTCCACTTGCCGGGTTCGGAGGTCACGTTCACGCTGAACGCATCCAACACGTGCAGGTCGCTTCCCTTGGCAATGCGGGCTGCCAGGAAGGGGCAATCCGGCTGGCGGGTCATGCGGGCCAGGCGCTGGTTGAGCATGGCGCGGCACATGCTGCCGGGGAAATCCTTCACGCGCTGCTCGATGGTGTCCGGGCGGGGGGTGTAGTTGTCCACCACGTTGATGGAGATGTTGGTCTGGGCGTTCTCCGGGTTGGGGATAACCACTTGGCCCGGCCCCAGGTCCTTGATCTTGCCGCGGTCCTCGTTGGGCTTGCCGGGCACGTCGCGCATATCGCCAAAGTATTTCTGCACCCACTGCTTGGCCTGTTCCGGCTTGAAGTCGCCCGTGACGATGACCGTCATGCGGCGCGGCAGGTAGTTCTCCTTGTAGAAGTTGCGGATGGTCTCGTAGCTTGCGCCGCGGATGACCTCCTCCTTGCCGATGGGCAGGTAGTCCGGCGCCTTCGTGCCGTTCATCAGGAAGCGCATGGCTTCGATGCTGGCGCGGTAGCTTGCGGAATCGCGCGCCTTCAGCTCGCTCACAATAATGCCGCGCTCGTGGTCGATGGCGTCGTCCTCCAGCAGGGAACCGTCACCGAAATCACGCAGGGCCGTGAAACAGAAATCAACCGTCTCGTCCTTCAGGTCCGGCAGGTCCATCATATACACCGTATGCTCCATGCCCGTGTAGGCGTTCACATCGCCGCCGAAATCCAACCCCAGCTTCTGCATGGCGGGAATCAGCTCGCCGCGCTTGTAGTGGCGGCTGCCGTTGAACATCATGTGCTCCAGGAAATGGGAGAGGCCCGTCGTCTTTTCATCTTCGTTCATCGAGCCGTGGTTTGTGTACAGGCGGATGCTTGCGCGGCCTGCCGGCTCCGTCGTCGGGCGGATGATGTAGCGCACGCCGTTCGGAAGCTCTCCGGAGAGGATTTGCGGGTCCTGCTGCAGGGCCTTCAGCTGCTGCGGCGCCACTGCGGGCGCCGTCTCCTGCACGGCAGGCGCCGCAGGTGCAGCCGGGGCTGCTGTTTGGGCTTGCATGACCGGCACTGTGAGTGCCAGCGCGATGATGGGAGTAATGATATGGTTCATATCTTATCTGTTAGGTTAAAATCCGGTGCCGCGCGTCTTTTTGCGCCCGGCTCCACATTACCGCAAAGGGTACCACCCCCTGTCCCCATGTCAAGCACCCAGTGCGTCTGCGCGGATGCACACGCGCGTGCGCAAAGACGCTCCCTCAAAGCAAAGCCCGCCCGCGCCGTGTATGTACACACATGCCGCTCCCCCAAGCCCGCCC
>JAZLHB010000013.1:0-18200 GCA_045616565.1 Akkermansia sp.
GTGGGTAACCAACGGCGGCATGCTTGCCTCGGCGTAGCCCGCAGGGCGAAGACGGGTCTCGGCACGGGAACCCCGCCTCGTCACGCCGTAGCCTTGGCGGAGGCGGACGGATGGCGGGGTGGCTCCACTATCCCGTTGCACGTCTCTGGCTGGCTTTACTGATAAAATTCAAAGAGGGGGGCTTCAACTTTGGGCGATTTCCCTAACGTTTGCCCATCAACCCGTTGAAAAACATGAAGCCATTTATTGGGACACATGTGCGACGCACGCGCGGAAATCAGGATTTTCCTTGCATTGGAGCAGGCAATGGCATACAATGCCCGCAAACGGCGGGATTGAATACATGCCCGCCCCGCGAATTACACCCACCAGACACGTGAACCCACGGTTATACCAGTTAGCCAAGAGCGCTCTCTTTCATTTGGATCCGGAGCGCGCCCATACCCTTACCCTGGCGGGGCTCCGCATGGCGGAGCGCCTGCACATGCTCCCGCTGGTGGCGGGACCGCGCGTGAACGACCCCGTGAAGGTGATGGGGCTGGAGTTTCCCAACCGCGTGGGACTGGCGGCCGGCATGGACAAGGAGGCCAACACCGTGGCCGCCTTCGGGCACCTGGGATTCGGATTCGTGGAGGTGGGCACGCTCACGCCGCGCCCGCAACCCGGCAACCCCAAGCCCCGCCTTTTCCGCTGCATTCCCCAGCAGGCCATCATCAACCACATGGGAATCAACAACCCCGGCATTGACCGCGGGGTGGAGAATATCCGGGCCACCAAAAACTTCCGCGGCGTGCTGGGTGTGAACATCTCCAAAAACAAGGTGACCCCCAACGCGGAGGCCAAGCACGACTATGTGAGCTGCCTGCGCGCGGCGTGGGACGTGGCGGACTATGTGGCGGTGAATTTCTCCTGCCCGAACGTGCCGAACCTGCAGGAGCTGGCGCAGGCGGATTCCGCAGCGGACCTGCTCTCCCAGCTCAAGAGCGAGCAAGCCAACCTCTCCGCAGACACCGGGCGCTATGTGCCGCTGGTGATGAAGGTCTCCCCCGATATGTCCGAACGGCAAATCGAGGAGCTGAGCCGCGTGTTCCTGGATTGCCAGCTGGACGGGCTCATCTGCACCAACACCACCACCACCAGGGAGGGCGTGGCGGACCACCCCGCCGCCAAGGAGAGCGGCGGCCTTTCCGGCAAGCCCCTCTACAACCGGGCAAACGAAACCCTGGAGGCCTTTGCCCAGGGGCTGCACGGGGAAATCCCCATCATCGGCACCGGCGGCATCTTCTCTGCAGAGGATGCCGTGAACAAAATCCGCGCAGGGGCATCCCTGGTGCAGCTCTACACCGGATTCATCTACAACGGCCCCCCGCTTGTCCAGGCCGCCGCCGCAGCCATACGCGACATGGCGCGCTGATTACGCACGCCTGCGGAAAAACGCATACGCGGCGGGAGCGCACGCTCCCAGGACCAGCAGCAGGCACAGCCACACCGCCCAATCACCCCAGGCCGCGTACAGCGTCACCGGGGCCTCGCGGTCCACAGGCAGCACACCATAGCTGAAACCGTCACGGTGCGGGCTGCCGTCCCCCTTCCGCAAGGCGTGGATGAAAGCACCGTTGGGCGCTATGGTGCAGGTGAGGCCGCGGTTGGCGGCGCGCACCATGGGGCGGCGCAGCTCAATGCAGCGGAAGGCAGCCGCGCGAGCCTGCTGCTCACCGCATGCGGATTCGCGGAACCAGGCGTCGTTGCTGCCGTTCACGATGACCTGCGGGCCCTCACGCACAAACTTGGCCACTTGCGGGGAGACGGTGTCCTCATAGCAGATGGCGGGGATGACATCCACCGTCTCATCCGTGCCGGGCACGGGAACGCTGAGGGGCGTATCCCCTTCCCCGGGGAGGATGTGGTCGCCCACCTGGGTGCCGGTGATGGCGGAGAAAGCCTCGCCGAGCCACTCGATGGATTCCACCCAGGGAATGTACTCCCCGAAGGGCATGAGATGCTGCTTGGAGGCGGTGAGGGCGGTTTCCTGCCCGGCGGTCATCACCGCCATGGAGTTGAGCATGCCGGCGGGTTTCATGGTTCCATCCTCCGCCGCGCGGAAGAGGAATTCATCCACCCCGGTGAAGAGCACGAAATCCTGCCCGCCCATGCCGCGCACCAGCTCACGCACCTTCGGCAGGCCCTCCGGCCCCAGGAAGATATCCTGCGTGTAGGTGTCCGGAATGAATTGGCGGGTGGCCTCATCACGCAGGAAGGGGCAGCCCATGGCGCTTTCCGGCCACACCACCCACACGGGCAGCTGCTGGGTGAAGGCGAAATCCGGGTTCTTCACGGCGCGCTTGGCGGTGTCCTGCTGGATTTGGTCGAACGCGGACTTGGTGGCGCGCAAGTAGACCCCGTAGAGGTGCGGCTGAAGGCTGCCGCCTTCCATGCGCTCGTTCTGGTCCAGGTTGACCTGCACGGCCACCACGGGCAGCTGCAGCACCTCCGGGCGCTTCATCATCACGCCCGGTGAGTATTGGCGGGAGAGGAACAGCCCGCCGGAGAAAAGGATGAACAGCACCACCACCGTACCGTAGAAATCCCAAGGGCGGCAACCCACGCCGCAGCCCTTGAAATGAAGAATCGTGCGGCGCAGCGCGCACCACAGCACCACCACCGTGAACACCGGGATGAACGCCAGCGCGCTCGTGCCCACAAAGGCCGCCCACTGCACCATGGAGAGCCCATCGTACAGCGCGGTGCCCAGGCTGCACCAGCTGAATCCCAGCGTACCGCTCGCGCGCAGCCACTCAATGCACACCCAAAGCGCGCCGAGCCCCAGCGCGCAGCGCAGCGTGCACAGGCAATCGGCGGAGGCCCAATCAGCCCAATGGTTGCGGCGCTCCGCCTGCGGCAAATCCGCCACTTGCGGCTGCGGCACGGTGCACGGGCGCAGCCACGTGTTGGCCACGCCGCCCCAAAGCGCGGGCAGGCAGGAATAGAGAGCCATGAGCGGCAGGAAGGCTATGCCCAGGAACACGGGCATGGGGATATCCCACACAATGCCCACGTTGTGAATCCACCAAAAGCTCACGCAGTACCAGCCCATGCCGTACAGCCAGCCCTGCCGGAACCCGCGCCAGAACCCGGCGCTTCCGCACCAAAGCACGCTCAGGAGCGGCACCAGCCCCACCCACACCAGGCTGCCGAAATCATACGGCGGGTACGCCAGCGCCATGAACGCGCCGCCCAGCAGGCTCCAAAGCCAGTCCCAACAAAAACGCCGCCGAGCAGGAGCGGGGGCGGCTGCCACTTCATTGCTCATAAGCCGGGAAAGTCTTCAGCGGGGATGCTCACATGCCCCAATTCCTGAATCTCGTCCTTGCCCTCCGGCACGTTGTACACGTCCACACGCCACAGCGGCTCGTCCATATTGAGCTTGTGCAGCAGGTAGGCGTCACGGTCCTTGATGCCGGTCTCAATCAGGAAGGTGGCCTCCTTGCCGGACGCCTGGATGTTGCCCTGGTAGGTCTCGATGAATTGTCCGTCCTTGTAGGGAATACGGCAGACATCCCCCACCTGGTGGCCGGAGGGATTCTTGAATACGACATGCAGGTAGCCGCTGCCGGAGCAGTTGCCGAGCGTGGCATGCAGCGTGGGGTACAGGAGGGCGCGCAGCTCCATGCGCTCGTCTCCCTTGGAGGAATTCCACTGTGCCTTGGCCTCCGTCACCTCCACGCCCTCGCCGCGCCAAGGCAGGCTCACATCGTTCTGGCGCCACGGATACCCCGGCACGTTGCATGCAAACCACACAACGAACGCAAGTACAATCAACAGCACCACAAAACCGGCTCCCTTGCCCACATGGTTCCGGAAATCTATCTTCCTTTGCTGCGTGCGGGAAACGTATGGCTCTTTACCTGCTTCAGATTCTGGCATGCCCCTATTGTGCCGTCAATTTGCCGTGCTGGCAATAAAAAAGATTGCATCGGCGGGAAAAAAGGGGTAGAAAGGTGGAGCTTAACTCAACAATACTTCTACTATGGCAGATATTGACGACAAGAACGAGAAGAACGTACCCGGCAAGTTCTATGTGGATTGCAACTGCATCGACTGCGACCTGTGCCGCGAGACCGCGCCCGATTTCTTTGCACGCGACGACGACGAGGGTGTTTCCTTCGTTTGCAAGCAGCCTGAAAGCGAAGCAGAAATTGCCCTTTGCCAGGAGGCACTGGAGGGCTGCCCCGTGCAGGCCATCGGCGACGACGGCGAATAAGCCGTTTCCCAACCGGATTTCATGCAACCCGGCGGCAGTACCGCCGGGTTGTTTCTTTCCCGTGAGCATGCCGGCCCCACGCAAGAAAAAGAGCGCCGCGCCCGCTACTCCCGCCGCAGGCGCCGCACCCCGCAGCCGCAAGTTGCCCCGCTTCCGCATGGTGAAGGGGGAGGACGGGATCGCCCACGCGGAACGGACCCGCACCCTGGCGCAGGGCGCGCGCGACCAGGCCTTGGCGGATTTCATCTGCGCCTGCCCGGAGCTCAAGGTCACCGCCAACATGCGCAGCGTGCAATCCCTGCTGGGCGAGGTGCTGGAGAGCATGCACCTGGAGGAGGAAACCATCCGCCCGGAAATCCTGGCTTCCATTTGGAAAAAAGCGGTGGGCGATTCCCTGGCAGCCTTTACGGAGCTGCAATCCGTATCCAAGCACACCGCGCGCGTGTGGGTGAACCACCCCGCCGTGCGCTACGAGCTCCTGCGCCTCACCCCCAAGCTCATCCAGGCCCTCAACGCAGAGCTGGGCGACGGCTGCGTGAAGACGCTCAAGATTGTGCAGTAGGGCACGGCCTTCCCCCGCGCCGCCACCTCGCGCCTATCTGCCCTCCTCTCCTTTGCGTTTGCTAGGCCTGGCGCGAGAAGGATCAAAAAGTGGCGATGATTTCTCCGAGGGGGCGTTTTTGCAAGGATTTCCGCAGCCCTGGCGGCGCAGAAGGCCACGCAGCGCTCGCAGGGGCGGGCGGCGTAGTAGGCGGCGGTGCGCTGTCTGCAGCAGGGGGCGGAATTTGCGGGTGCTCCAGCAGAAGCGCAGCAGGGCCGTTTCCAACGTGCGGAAATGTTCCTCCCCCTGCTCTGCGAAGATTTGGGAAATCTTCATGCCCATCTGCTCCTCAATCAGCGCATCCATATCCAGCAGGGGCATGCCCGTGCGCTTGCTGATGAGCTTGCCCACCGTGGTCTTGCCACACCCCATGAGCCCCACCAAAATGATGGGTTTGCCGGGAATTATAGCAAATACTTCCCGCAGAGTACAGATTTTTACCAACCAGGGAGTGAATTCCCCCTATCTCATCCAGCCTTGCATGAGGAAGTTTTGCGAGCCGAGCCTGACGGGGTCTCCCTTGTAGGGAACGAACCAGATTTCCCAGCGGCTGCCGTAGTACTGGTTCCAGTTGCCCGTATACACCATAAAGTGATTGACAGTGATGGCGCGGCAATCAAACAGCTCGCTGGTGACGGTACGATCGTCGGGCTCGCCGACAAACTGGAGGTAATCTGCCCTTTTATCAAGGGAAAGCTGTTTGCCGCTCTCGTATTCGAAGGCGCGGATTTCGTAATGGCCGTCGTCCCTGGCATCCTTGGGCAGGAACAGGGAGAGCCTGTAGATGCCGGGCTGTCCATCCTGTCCAAGGCAGATGCTCGGGCGCGCCGGCAGCGGGACGATGGCATCCACGGTTTCACGGGTGGGAGCAGCCGCCAACTGCGCGAAGTTCTCATCCAACCGCTGCATGATGCAGCCCTTCAGGCGTTCGATAGCCTCCGGGCGGTCCTTGGCCTTGTTCGGCTGGGTGAAGCGGTGCACCAGAATGCGGAGTTCCCAACCATTGGCAAGAGGGTGGGTGTATGCGAAGTCCTTGGAGAAACAGAATTCCTCCAAACCGTTTTGGCCTTTCCTTTGCAGGCACGCGCGGCACCTGTAGCTGTATTCGCCCATATCGTTGCTGGAGTCCCACGCATCTTCATAGAAAATATCCGTTTGAGACAAGCACGTAGCCCTGCTGTAGAGTTCGCCCAGCAGGTCCGGGTGCTGACTGGCCAACATCTCCAAATGCGCGGCACGAAGGGGGAAATCCCCTTCTGCAGGGACATGCGTTACTTCACCGAAACGCTCGTTGTTGCATCTGCCAACAATGCGCTTCACGATATCCGGAGCCGTATCCTCCACCCAGAAATTTTGCGGCACCTCCAGGGCCACGCCCTCCGGCACGCGCCAACCGTCCGCCCTGTGATCGATGTCGGCAAACGTGAAGAAGATCGTGGTAACGGCACCAATGACAAGGGCCGCTCCACCGCCGAGGAAAGCAAAGAGCACGCGCAGGCCGCGTTTCCCGTTGGTCTGTTTCAGGAACATGCTGCCCACGAGCCATATTACGAGCAGGAGAAGCGCGAGCAGGGGCAGGCCGGCAGCCAGCTCTCCCGCCAATTCCCACGCGGGAGAGGTGCTCCCCAGTGCTGCATCCAGAGCAACAACCCCGGCGTACACCAGCGCTGCAGCGATACAGAGCACGGGAACCATCCATGTGCTCTTGACCACGCGCTTCACAAGCGCCCGGATGCGTATAAGGAAAGGAGGCATATAACAGTTGGACGCAGCAGGGGGGGGAAGCGTTCAATTGGTTTCCAGGATTTCTGCGGCCTTGGCGGCGCAGAAAGCCACGCAGCGCTCGCAGGGGCGGGCGGCGTAGTAGGCGGCGGTGCGCTCGGAGGGGCGGGTGCCCTCCACCGCATCCGGCGGCAGGTGCAGGAGCTCGCGGCACTGCAGGGAGCCGAATTCCGTGCGGAATTCATCCGCAAGCTCGCGGGTGAGGGCAAAGATACGCTCCTTGTCCGCAGGCTCCGGGGAGAGGTTGCCGTGCTTGAATCCGGCTATGAGGGCCAAGCCGGAGAAAGCGCCGCAGGTGCCGCGCATGCGGCCCAGCCCGGCACCAAAGGCGGAGGGGAGGCGCAGGGCGGCGGCCTCTGAAAGGCCCAGTTCCCCCGCAAAGGCGGCAAAGACGGATTGGGCGCAGTTGTACCCGCGGTGGAAGTAGTCGATGGCTTTTTCCTGCGGCATGCGGGTTAGTCTTCGTTGGTTTCGGATTCCTTCACGGGCTCGCGGTCCAGCACGCGCCAGGCCCACACGATGTAGGCGAGCACAAAGGGAATGAGGATGGAGACGTAGGCCATGGTGCGCAGGGTGAACTCGCTGGAGCAGCTGTTGCGTATGGTGAGCGAGCTCTGGAGGTTCACGATGCTGGGGTAGTACGCGGTGTTGTTCCACCCGGCGCAAAGCAGCAGGGCCAGCACGGTGAGCACGGTGCCCGCGCCCGCATACCAGATGCCGCGGTGCTTCACCGTGAGCAGCGGGCGGATAATGCCCAGCAGCACCAGAACCACGCCCGCCAGCAGGGTGCAGGCCACCGCCGGCATGGCCAGCAGGTTGTGCAGGTACTTGCAGGATTCCATGTACGCCATGCCGCCATCCGTCACGCCCACGCCGTCCTGCGTGAGCCAATGCCCCACAAAGAGCAGGAAGAACACCAGGAAGGGTGCGGCCTCGTACATGAGGTGGCGGCGCACGGCCAGCCGCAGCTCGCCGTCCGCCACGCAGTTCAGGAAATACAGGCAGGCCAGCAGGCGGGAGAGGAACACCAGCACCGCTCCCAGGCAGAGGTTCCACGGGTTGAGCGCGGCCTCCAGCCCGTGCAGCGGGTTGGCCCAGGATGAGATGACCGGGGCGGCGCCGGAGGTGAGGGCCGCCTTGTCCACCACGAATTCAGCACCGTTGAAGAAGGTGCCCACCGCCGTGCCGATGAGCAGCGGGGCAAGCAGGCCGTTGATGAAAAGGAACACGGAGAAGGTGCCGGCACCCAGCAGGTTGCCGCGCCGCACGCGGAACTCGTAGGAAACCGCCTGCACCACAAAGGTGTGCAGAATGGCCATCCACACCCAGTACGCGCCGCCGAAGCTCGTGGAGTAGAACAGCGGGAAGGATGCGAAAAACGCGCCGCCGAAAGTGGCCAGCGTGGTGAAGGTGATGCCCCACTTGCGCCCGGTGGCCAGCAGCAGCACGCGCCGCTGCGCCTCGTTCTTGCCCAGCGACCACACCAGGGATTGCCCGCCCTGCACAAAGAGCATAAAGACAAGCAACGCCCCCAGCAGGGAAACCAGGAACCACCAATATTGTTGAAGAGTCTCGTACACGGCTTATTCTCCTTTCTGTTTGGTATCGGGTCCGGCGGCAATCACGCGGCACATGATGCAGAGCTCCGCCGCCACCAGCACGGTGAGCAGCACCACGAAAATCCAGAAGGTGGTCTGCACGGTCCCCGTCTGCAGGGCGGAAACCGCCGCGCAGTTGGGCAGCATATCCTGGATAGCCCAGGGCTGGCGGCCAACCTCGGTCACCACCCACCCCGTTTCCGAAGCCAGCCAGGCCAGCGGCAGGGTGAGGCATATGCACCACTGCGCAAACCTGCACTCCATGAGACGGCTGCCGAACAGGGCGAGCGCGCCGAACAGCACCAGGAAGAAGAAGCCGCAACCCACCATCACGCGGAAGGAATAGAACAGCAGCGGAACATCCGGCACCAGCTCCGCCGGGTCCTTGATATAGCCGTAGCCGAAATACTCCACATTGTCGGCAAGCGCGGCCCGCGCGGCCTCCGCAGTGGCGGTGTCGCCCGCAGCCTTGGCCTTGCGGTAGACGGAAAGCGCCTTCACGGCCTCCCGCCCGCGCGCCATCTTCTCTTGGGCGGAGGGCACCGCCTTTCCATCCGCATCCGTGTAGCCTTCCAGCACATCGCGTATGCCCGGCACAAAGCCGTCCACCTCTCCGGTGGCCATGATGGAAAGCCCCCACGGCAGGGTGAGCTGCGCATCGACAGCTTCATCATTGGAGGCGGTGGTCCAGTCCACGCCGGCGTTCACCAGGCCGGCCACCACAAGGTCCTCCCCTTCCCCGCCCTTGGCCAAGCCCTCCACGGCGGCGAGCTTCATGGGCTGGTACTTGGCCATGAGGGTGCCGCTGTAGTGCCCGGTCCAGGCGGTGAGCAGGGTAGACGCCAAGCCGATTGCCGCAGCCGTGCGCGCGCTTCTGAGCATGATTCTGCGCACCTCGTCCTCTGCGCCGCGGCGCAGCAGCACCCAGCAGGAAATGCCCACCACAAACACGCACCCCAGGGACCAGGAAGAGGTGACCACATGGATGAACTTGGCAACGGCAACGGGGTTGAGCGCCACATCTGCAAAGCTGGCCATCTCATGGCGCACGGTATCCGGGTTGAACTCCATGCCCACGGGGTGCTGCATCCAGCCGTTTGCCACGAGAATCCACCAGGCGGAAAGGGTGGCGCCCGCAACGGTGAGCCACGTGGAAGCCAGGTGGGCACCGGGAGAAAGCTTTTTCCAGCCGAAGAACATGAGTGCCAGGAAGGTGGATTCCATGAAGAACGCGGCTATGCCCTCAATGGCAAGGGGCGCTCCGAAAATATCCCCCACGAACCAGCTGTAGTTGCTCCAGTTGGTGCCGAACTCGAATTCCAGGATGATGCCCGTGGCCACGCCGATGGCGAAGTTGATGCCGAAAAGCTTCATCCAGAATTTCGTGAGCGTCAACCAGCGTTCCGTGCGCACGCGGTAGTAGTAGGACTCCATGACGGCCACCAGCAGGCCCAGCCCCAGCGTGAGCGGCACAAAGAGCCAGTGGTACATGGCCGTGAGCGCAAACTGCGCGCGGGACCAATCCACCAAATCAGAGTATGCGTTAGGTTCCATAGTGAATTATTGCGTGGTGATTCTTTCCGAGAGCTCGCGGCCCACAGACTCTCCCTTCTCCGCATCCGTGCCCTGCAGGTACGGCTGGAAGAAGAACAGGCGCAGCACCAGGAATATCACCGCCAGCTTCACCAGAATAACCCACCAGAGCGTCCGCCCCAGCGTCATCCCGCGAAATCCATCCATATAGAACCTGGCAATTCTCCTGAACATGTGCATGCCGTTGTTTGGATTATATCAAAACGGGCACGCGCATGCAAAGGAATAAATTATTTGGCGCCACCGCCTGCAAGGCGTTTCCGCAGGTAGGCGGTGCAATCCACGATTTCCGGCACATCAAAGAAGAAGCACGCCCCCACATAAAGGGCAGCGCCCACGATGCCGCCCAGCGCCATGGCCAGGAAGCGCATCATGAAGCTCCAATCCGTGAAGCCGTCAAAGAGGTACGAACGCGCCACAAAGCAGCACAGCGCCAGCACCGCGCCCGCCGCGCAGATACGCAGCACACCGGGAATGAGCACCCCGCAGGACATGCCGCCGAGCATGCGGCGCAGGAAGAAGAAGTAGAACAGGAAGTTCAGCGTGGTGACCACGGAGGTGGTGAGCGCCAGATACTGCGCCGGCATGCCCAGCACCATCACGAAAACATAGTTCAGGCAAATGGACACCGCGCAAACCGCAAGCGCAAGGAACGCGGGAATCCAGGGTTTCTCCAGCGCCAGGAAAATGGGCTGCAGCACCTTCATGCCCGCATAGCCCAGCAGGCCGAGGGAATAGCTTGCCAGCACAGCACCCGTCAGTTCCGCGGCATCCGCATCAAAGCGCCCGCCCTGGAAGAACACGCTGGCAATTTCCATGCCCCACTGGGAAAGGAAGACCGCAGAGGGCACGGCGAAGAGTGCCATGAAGCGCAACGCCTTTGCCAGGTGGTCCGTTATCTCTCCGTTGCCGGAGGTGAGTGTCATGCGCGAAACGGTGGGCAGCACCACCATGCCCACGGCCACGCCGAAGAGCGCTACGGGAAGCTGCCACAGGTGGAAACCGCAGCTGAGGGCGGTAACGGAGCCGGGCTCCAGGTAAAGGGCGAAGGATGTGTTGATGAAGACGTTGACCTGGGTGATGCCCGCGGCAATGACCCCGGGCAGCATGAGGCACCACACACGGCGGGAGAAGGGATCCTTGAAGTGCCAGCCGTGGCGGGCGGAAATGCCGATGTTCCACTCGAAGGTCCACCCTTCCTTATGCAGCCTGGGCACCTGCACCAGAATCTGGGCCAGGCCGCCCAGCACCACGGCAATGGCGAATCCGTACAGGGCCTGCGGGCCGTAATGTGGATCAATGTAGTACCCGATGCCTGCACCGCAGACGATGGTGGTGATGTTGAAGGCGGCGCTGGCGAGGTTGGGGATGCCGAAGATGCCGAAAACGTTCAGCGCGCCCATGCAGAGGGCGGAGACGGAGGCCAGCAGGATAAAGGGCCACATGATGCGGCAGAGGTCTGTGGCCAGCCCCATGAAATTGCGCCGCTCCACCTGCAGGCAGCCTTTCCTGGAGGTGGTGGAGAGACGCACCAGGTCCCCCGTCTTCAGGTCCTCCACTGGCTTGAGGCGGATGCACGCCTGATTGTCCAGCAGCAGACCGATGGGTTCCACGGTGGCGAAGGTTGCCACCTTGAAGCCGTCCTTGTCTGTTTGCAAGCCCTGGAAGGTGGCGCGGAAGGTGTAGTCGTTCTCATTGGTTCCGGCGGGAAGCTCCAGCGGCGGGGCGATAATCTCCAGCTGGGCGCGCTCCGGGTAGAGGGCCTGCATGAAGGTGCCGGCCAGCATCACGCCGATGGCCACCAGGCAAATCATGAGCGAGGTGAGCTGCGTGAAGATGCGGTTGGCAAGATTCCAGGCGGCATCAGCCCCCTTCTGCTCGTCCACCTTGCTCATCACGCTGGTGAAGCTCTGGGAGAGAGCACCCTCCGCAAACATGTCCCTGAGCATGTTCGGGATGCGGAAGGCGGTCATGAAGGCATCCAGCGCGCCCGTGGCGCCGAAAAGGCGGGTGTAGACAATCTCACGCAGCAGCCCGGTGAAGCGGCAGCAGAAGATGGCGGCGGTGGCAATGAGGCTCTTTTTGTGGAGGGATGACATGGCGTGCGTTATCGTTCCTTATCGGGCAAGCCCTCTTTAATCTTCTTCACCCAGGCTTTGGCGCGGGCGGTGTCGTTCATGATATAGCGGGTGCGCGCGTACTCGCGCACGGCGTTGCGGTAGAGCTTGGGAGCGGCGGCGTCCAGCTTCTCGCGGTCGGCCTCGCTCATCTTCTCAATGGCTTCGCAAATCTGGTACAGGGCGGCGGAGGCGGAACCGTCCTGCTTGGCCTTGCGCAGCATGAGGGCGAGGTCGTACTTGGCCTGGAGCGATTTCCCGTCGGTCACATCCGGGTGGGCGGATTCGGTGAGGTCGCGGTTGATGCGGAGCCACTTGATGGCGTTCGGGTAGTCCGGCTTGGCGGAATAGTATTCCACCAGGGCATCCGCCACCTTGAAGCGGGCCCCGGCGTTCGCCTGGGCAATGCGCGGGTTGGCATCCAGGAAGGTCCAGCAGCGCTCCAGCAGCTTGGCGCGTTCCGAATCCTCCGTGTGGTCGATGAGGTAGGCAATGGCCTTGAATGTTTCCGCGGGCTCGGTCTCATGGTCCAGCAGCCACTTGTAGTCCAGCACGGCGTCTTCCTCCGCGCCGCGCGCCACATTGGCCTTGGTGCGCACGCGGCGCAGCTCCAGCTCCATCTTGGGTGTCATCTCCCCATAGCTTTCAATGAACGCCGCCGCCAGGGAGAGAGCCTTGGCGCAGCCCTCGTAGTCGCCCAGACGGATGCGGAGGTCGCCGAGCAGGCGGTAGCAGTCCGGCAGGCGGTGCTCGCGGTCCGGGAACTCCATCATGATTTTGCGGCAGTGGAGGAGCTTTTCCTCCAGCTCCTTGAGCCCGGCGTTGTTCAGGCGGGGATTGTCGCGCAGGGTGTTGGAAACCTCGTCGAGCATGAGGTGGGAGGCGGCCTCGCAGGCGGGCCACTTGGCCTTCTCCAAGATGTTGCGCACCTGCTGGAGCACGGGGTCCTTCACCTCGCACACGCCGGCGCGGAGCATCTGGAGGGATGCGGCCTCAACGGCAAGCTCCGCCGTGTTGAGGCGGGCCATCACGGCGGGACCGTCCAGCACGGAGATGATGCGCACGGCCTCGTCATTGCGCCCGGCGGCAATGCAGCCTTGCGCGGCGCGGCGGATGGAGCGCAGCAGAAGCTCCGTGTTCTGGGGGGATTTGAGCAGCACCTCCTGCAGGCGGCGGTCCGCCTTCTGCTCCATGTCCAAATCCTTGTGCTGCGCGGCAGCGGCGGCAATGCGGTCCAAATCCTCCACGGAGGCGGTGGGCAGGATTTCCGGCACCAGGGCGGCGGCCTCTGTCCAGAGGTCGCTGTCAATCAGGCGGGAGACCAGCAGGGAGCGCACCTGCAGCTGGGTCTCTCGGTTGCCGATCCAGCCCAGGCGGGTGCGCTCGTTGACCGCCAAATCCAGCAGGCGCGCCTTGTCGCCGTACAAATCACCCAGCAGGCGGGTGAGCGTGGCATTCGCCTCGTCGTTGCTGGCCACCACCACGCGCTCGCCGCGGAAGAAATCCGACATGGCGCCTCCCTTGGCGAACACCAGCCAAAGCAACAGGCTGAATGCAATGATGCCGATGGCAACTTTGGGCAGGAGGGATGTTCCCTTGCGGGGTGGACGGTAACGGTTGTACATGGGAAGGAAAAAATCAGCGGTGTCTCTTGAGGCGCACGCCCCGCTTGGTGCTGCGGACGCGCTGCGTGGCGGGAGCGGCGGCGGGCTTGGGCTGGGCGTCCGCCTGCGGTTCCGGTGTTGTTTGAAGCTTGACGTGGCAGGCGGAGATACCTTCCTGCACCTCTGCCAGGTCGTCCGGTTCGCCCTTCACCTGCGGCAGCAGGGCGTTCCAGGCATCCAGGGATTGCTGCCAGAGCCCGGCATCCCCCAAGGCCTTGGCCTGGCCAAAGGCGGCGGTGCGGTAGTTGGCGGCATTCTGCGGAAGCAGGGAAAGGGCCTGCCCATAGGCGGCTGCCACCTGCTCCGGCTTGTTTTGCGGCTCATACGCCTGGGCCAGCAGAATCCACACGCGGGCCAGGGAATCCTTGTCCCGGGCCAGGCTGGCGGTGCGCAGGGAAAGGCATTCGTTGAACAGGCGCACGGCCTCTGCGGGGCGCTCCAGACCCATCTGGCAGCGTGCGGAACCCTCCAGCGACTGCGCGCGCAGGGACGGGTCACGGGAATCGGCGAGCGCGCGGGAGAAATCATCCAGGGCGGCGGCATACTGCTCGGTGAGGAGCTGAATCCAGCCGCGCTGGTCGTAGAAGCAGGGCCAGAACAAATCCGTGCGGGGCACGGTGCCCTCCGCCACACCCTGCGCGCGGTTAAGGAGGGAAAGGGCAGCCAGGTGCTCACCGCGCTGTTCCGCCAGTATGGCCAAATCTCGCAGGGCGAGCACGCGGCAGAGTGTGTCTGCGGGGCTGTGGCCCAGCTCCCGCTCACCGCTCTGCAAAAGGCTCTCCGCCTTTGCGCTGTCGCCCTTCACCAGATAGGCCGCGCCGCAGCTCACGCGGGCGGCGGGGCTCATTTGGGCGGGGTCTGCGCTCTGCGCGGTCCGCAGCGCGGCATCGTAGCAACGGGTGGCGGCGGCCTCATCCCCCAGGGCGCGGTGGCAGCCGCCCAGGTAAATCTGAATGCAGGTGCGCAGGGGATCCGCAGCGGGGCCGAGCGGCTCCGTCTCATGCAAGAGGGCGGTAAGCCGCTGGATGAGCGCATCGTTGTCCTTGCTGCCGGCAATGCTTGCGGCGGCAATGCGGGAGAGGGCGCCGACCTGTTCCTGCGGGGCCTGTGCGGCGGCGAAAATCTCTGCGGCGTAGTTGTAGAAAGCCAGGGCGGTGGCGTGGTTGCCGGATTCGCACAGGGCATCACCCACGCTCATGGAGCGGCGCGCCCACACGCTGTCCTTGGGCACCCTGCGGAAAAGGGAGGAAAGCAGCTTGCCCGCATGCCCCACGCGGCCGCGCTGCAGCAGGCTCTGCGCCAGCAGCCACTCCGCCTCGCGCCGTATCTGCTCGTCCTTGATCCAGGAGAGCGCCGCATCCGGGTTCTGCACCATGGCCTCCAGGTCCTCGTCGCTCGCGGTGGAGGACTGCATGAAGCAGGTGAGGTTGCGCACGGCGGCGGAATTGAGCGCCTGAGACACCTTTTCAGAGGCGGCGGCCTCCCCGTACCCCTGCTCGTATCCCAGGTGGAAGGTAATGTAGCCGGATGCGAGCACGGCGGCCGCCAGCAGGCAGTATGCAAGGCCCTTCACCACGGGCTTGAACTCCGTGGAGGGCTGCTGCTGCCGCGCAGCCGGCGCTGTGCCCGTATCGTTCAAGCCTGGGGTGTGTTGAGATGGAAGGCCTCATGCACCACACAGGCGGCGCGCTCGATATCCGCAGCCTCCACCGTGGTGGTGATGCGGATTTCAGAGGTGGCGATCATGCCCGGGGTGATGCCGGCATCCGCCAGCGATTGGAACATGGTGGCCGCCACGCCGGAGTTGGAGCGCATGCCCACGCCCACCACGGAGAGCTTGGCCAGCCCCGCCTCCGTTTCCAGGCGGGCACCCTCCCCCAGCTGCGGGAGCACCTTTTTGAGCGCCGCCTGGGCCGCGCCAAGGTCGCTCATGTTCATGGTGAAGGATTGGCGCGCGCAGCCGTCGTGCGCGGTGTTGGAGACAATCATGTCCACGTTGATGTCAGCCTCTGCCAGGGCGGAGAGGATGATGGCGGTGTAGGCGACGGGAGCGGTGATGTGGGAGACCGTGACGCGGGCCTGGTTGCGTTCGATGGAGACGCCTCTGATAACGAGGGACTCCATGGCGGATGTTTCTTCTTGCACGATGGTACCGGGGTTGTTGTTCATGGAATTGCGGACCTCAAAGACCACGCCGAATTTCTTGGCGAATTCGACGGAGCGGGCCTGCATGACTTTTGAGCCGCTGGAGGCCATCTCCAGCATTTCGTCGTAGGATATCACAGAGAGCTTGCGGGCGTCTTTCACCACGCGCGGATCGCAGGTGTACACGCCGTCCACATCCGTGAAAATCTGGCAGAGATCCGCCTTGAGGGCGGAGGAAAGGGCAATGGCGGAGAGATCCGACCCGCCGCGCCCGAGGGTTTGGATAGAGCCGTCTGCGGTGACACCCTGGAACCCGGCGCAAATGCAGATGCAGCCCTGTTGCAGGGCGTCCTTCACGGCGGTGGCGTCAATGCTGCGGATACGGCCGCGGGTGTGGTTGCCGTAGGTGCAGATGCCCGCCTGGCGCCCGGTGAAGCTCTTGGCCTTGTAGCCCATCTCTGTGATAGCCATGCAAAGCAGGGCAATGGACTGCTGCTCGCCGGTGGCCATGAGCATGTCCAGCTCGCGCTCCGGGGGATTCTCGCTCACCTCGTGCGCCAGGCCGATAAGTTTGTCCGTAACGCCGCTCATGGCGGAGACCACGGCCACCACGCCGTTGCCGGCGTTGTGCGTCTCAATCAGCCTGCGGGCCACGTTTCGGATGCGGTCGATGGTGCCCACGGAGGAGCCGCCGTATTTCTGTACAATCAATGCCATGGGTTATGCTTCTTCGTTCAGGGTTTCAATGCGGAAAACAGCGGGGTGCGGGCCTATGCACTCGTGCGCTCGCAGGGCGCGCAGGGCCTCGCAAAGCTTGCCCCACGGGCAGGCGTGCAGCATGAACACCAAATCGCAGGAGTTCTTGGCACCTTCATCCCGCCGCGCGCTGGACATGGTGCCGGAGATGCCGATATCGAACTTGGCGAGCTCTGCGGCAATGATGGCGATGACGCCCGGCTTGTCCTCCACGTGGAAGCGCACGTAGTAGGGGGTTACGGTCTCCTCCTGCGGCAGCAGGGAGAGCTGCTTGGTGTAGGGGTGGAAGCCGCTGTGGTGCTCCGGGTGGCGGCAATCGCGCATGGCGAGCATCACATCTCCTATGACGGCGCTGGCGGTGGGGTTCTTGCCGGCCCCGCGGCCGTAGAAGATGGTCTCTCCCACAATGTCGCCGTGCACGGCTATGGCGTTGAACACGCCGTACACGTTGGAGAGCATGTGCTTGTGGGAGACAAAGCTGGGCTGCACGCGCAGCTCCAGCGCGTTGCGCTCCTCATGGTGGCGGATGACCACCAGCAGCTTGATGTTGTAGCCCAGTTCCTTGGCAAAGCGGAAATCCGTGGGGGTCACGCGCTCAATGCCGAACACGGAGATGTTCTCCGGGGAAACCGGGGTGCCGTACGCCAGCATGGCCAGGATGAGAGCCTTGTGCGCGGCGTCCCAGCCGTTGACATCCAGCGTGGGGTCTGCCTCCGCATAGCCCTTGCGCTGGGCGGCGGCCAGGGCGTCCTCGTAGGATACGCCCTTGCGCTCCATGGCGGAGAGGATATAGTTGCTGGTGCCGTTGATGATACCTGCAATGCGGCGCACATAGTTGCACACCAGGGAATTCTGCAGGCTCTGGATAATGGGGATGCCCCCGCCGCAGGAGGCCTCGAAATACAGCGGCGTCTTCGTTTCTGCGGAAAGGCGGAACAGCTCCGCACCGAACTCCGCCAGCAGGGCCTTGTTGCCTGTCACCACCGGCTTGTGCGCGCGCAACGCCGCCTCCACCAGCTGGTGGGCAACACCCGTGCCGCCTATCAGTTCAATGACGATATCTATTTCCGGGTCCTCCACCAGCTCGCGCCAATCCTCTGTCAGGATGGCCGGGTCTATCTCCACATCGCGCTCGCGGTGGATGTCGCGCACCGCCACGCGCTTCACCGCAAAGGGAATCCCCGTGCGGGCCTGCAGCAAATCATGGTTGCGGCACAGGGTTTCAAACACCCCGGTACCCACCGTGCCAAGCCCGGCCAAACCTATCTGTAACGCCCTATTGTTCATGCGCGGGCGGTATTATACTCTCCCCTTCCCCCTTGTTCAAGCCTATTGTTTGCTCCCTGCGGCATGAAAAAAAGCCCCGTCTGCCACAGGGCAGACAGGGCTTGATAATTGTTTTTGCATATCTTACGCCTTCCTTCTGCGGCGCGCGGCCAGGGCCGCCAGCGCCAACAGGGAAAGCGTGGATGTGCTGGGTTCCGGAATGGCATACAGGGCTATGAAGACCATGCCCACGTTCTCCCCGTTTTGGGCGAGGGTAACCTTTGTGCCGCCGCTGCCCACGTTGCTCAGGTAGTAGGCCGGGCAGATGAGCTCGTCCGCCAGCTTCAGGTTCACCACCATGTCCGAATCGAGCATGGAAACGCGGTCTCCGTTGCCCAGGGAAATGCCCAGCCAGGT
>JAZLHB010000014.1:0-5026 GCA_045616565.1 Akkermansia sp.
CGGATGGCACGCGAAGCGAATCTTGGTGGTTCTGAGGTATGCGGGCGGGAGACGTCATCCACCCGCCCGGAGGGCGGGTTGCTTCGGGCGCGCCTCACGCGCCCTCACCCTGCGGGCAGCCGCTGCGCGGCTGGCCAACCGGCCTTACCGCCGTCGGCCGTTTTCCCCGGCGGGGACCCGTCTCCGCCGGGTAACCTCCAAGATTCGCCTTGCGTATTATCAATCATAGGTTCCCCTAGCTCATCGGGACACATCTGTTCGCCATTCGGCGTACACGACAGGGGAAATTTCGCTGGGGCGGATTTCCGCGCGCTCGCTTCGGAAAGCCACCGTGTGCAACAGGGGGATGCCCTGCTCCGCCAGATAGGCATCCATGGCGGCCTTGTGGGCATCCAGCGTTTCACGGCTGGCGGCATGCGCCACGCCCATGATCTGGGCTCCGCCGAACACCTTCTCCGCGCCGCTGCGCCAGTAGCAGTGGGTCATGCAGATATGGGAGCCGATAGCCGCGCCCGCGCGCTCCTCCATGCCCGGCGGCACCGCCCAGTGGAACAGG
Organism: Akkermansia sp.; assembly: GCA_045616565.1. Classification (GTDB taxonomy): domain Bacteria; phylum Verrucomicrobiota; class Verrucomicrobiia; order Verrucomicrobiales; family Akkermansiaceae; genus Akkermansia. The sequence continues at coordinate 557 of JAZLHB010000014.1, forward strand.
GCTGCATAGCCCGTACCGGCGTGTTTGTTTGCCGTGCCGCGGTGATCCAGAAAGGCGGCAAAGCGGCCGACAACGCCGCGTTCATCCAGCGATTCGGCCACGCGGCAGTAGCTCTCTGCATCCATGCCGATGGCGGCGGCGCGCGTCTCCCACGGACAGGGCACGAACTCGTGCGGCTGCAGGCTTTCCTTGAGTGAGAGCAGCACACGCCAATCCTCCGCGCTCAGCTGCGGGCGCCACGGCACCTGCATGCGCGGCGGCTCCGGCATGCGGTCCCCCGGCTGCAGGCGGGCGCGGCGGGTGTGCCCCACGCCCAGTGTGAACATGCCCACCACGGGCATCACCACCCAATTCTCCGCGCCCGTGCAGCGCGCCAACATGCGGCAGTGCTCCTGCACGGAACCGCTGCCGGCCGGCACCTTGAGCGTGGTCCACAGGCGGTAGTCCGCCCCGGGTGCGGCGGGCGGGTCTGCACGGCGGATGACGATGTGCCCGGTGAAGGGGTCGTTTGCGGAAAGCCAGTCGAATGCGGAGTGGAGGGTGTCCTCCGGCAGCTTCCAGGCCACCAGCGCGCCCTCCGCCAGGCAGGTGGAGAGCAGGGTTTGGCGCACGCGGCGCACGCGCCCCTGCTCCAGCAGGGCCCGCAAGCGCTCCAGCACCACACTTTCCTCCACCCCGCAGGCGGAGGCCACGGCGGCAAAGGGGCGGCGGTGGAACCCCGCCACGCAATCCTCTGCAACGGACAGGATGCGGGAATCAAGGGACTGCGAATCCATGCGGCGCTCAGGGCTGGGGGTTCACCACACCGCAGTGCACAAAGAGCGTGGGGTCCAGCTCCTGCCTGGCCTTCTCAGCAATGGCGCGTGCCTGTTCCGGCGTATCGGTGAGCGCAAAGAGGGAGGAACCGGAGCCGCTCATGAGCGCCACGCGGGCGCCCTCCTGCTCCAGCAGCCACATCTTCATGGCCGCCAGCACGGGGAACTTGGCAAACACCGGGCGCTCCAGCTCGTTCACGAAATTGATGTCGTCTAGCTTCTGCGTGCCGTAGTTGATGTTCTTCAGGCGGCGCGAGCAGGTGAGGTTCTTGTACGCGTAGGGGGTGGATACCGCAAACTGCGGCTTGAGCAGCACCAGCGGGCGGCTCCAGCCGGCCAGCTCCGGCTTGGGCGCCACAATCTCCCCGCGGCCCGTGCAGCGGCTCACCACGGGGTTGAGGAAGAACGGCACATCACTGCCGATGGCTGCGGCCATGGCCTGCAGCTCCTCCGGCGCGTAGTTGGTGCCCAGGATTTCATTGAGCGCCTTGAGCGTGGTGGCGGCATCCGACGAGCCGCCGCCGAGCCCGGCGCCGTGCGGCACGGCCTTGATGATGTTGATGCGCTGCTTGGCCTTGCGGCCGTACACCTTCTCGAACTCGCGCACAGCCTTGAACACCAGGTTGCTCTCATCCGTGGGCACACCCGGCATCTCACACGTCAGCGTGGTGGTACGGGAGTTGTTGAACTCCAGGGTGTCGCTCAAGTCGATGGGTGCCATCAGGATATCCACATTGTGGTAGCCGTCCTCCCGCTCCTTGCTGCTCACCCTGATCGACAGGTTGATCTTTGCCGGTGCCGTATAGCTTGTCATGCCCGTATTGTACACGATTCCCTGCCGCGCGTCAATGTTCCCGCGCGGAAAGAAAAGCGGCCATGCGGGGTATCCCGCGCAATCAGGGGCGGTTTTGTTCCGCGCCCTGCTGCCGGGCGCGCTGGAAGGAGCTGTCGATTATCTGCCAGGCCTTTTCGACATCAAAAAAGCCGTTCACCTCCGTTTCCTTGTTCTGGAGGGTTTTGTAGGTCTGGAAGAAGTTCTCGATTTCCTGGAGATAGTGGGGCGGCAGGTCGTCCAGGGTGTGGACATGGTCGTAGCGGGGATCCCCGGCGTTCACGGCCAGGATTTTCACGTCCGGCGCACCGCAGTCTATCATGTCCATGCCGCCAATCACGCGGCACTCCACATAGCACCCGGGAAAGGTGGGCGCAGAGGTGAACACCAATATATCCAGCGGGTCGCCGTCCAGGTACAGCGTATCCTCCACAAAACCGTACTCTGCGGGATAGTAGACGGAGGAATAGAGGACGCGGTCCAGGCGGATGCGGCCTGTCTTGGCATCCACCTCGTACTTGTTGCGGCTCCCCATGGGAATCTCGATGCGGGCGTCGATGGTTCTCATAGCTTGGGCATGGTATCACAGGCGCGGCGCGGAGTCAAGGTGCGCGCGGCAGACATTGTGCTTGATGGGGCGGTGGAGATGGATTAGAATGCGGGGCGTGAGAACGGAAGAGCAAAGCCACTGGATGACCACCCTGCTGCGGGTGGGCATGGGGCTGTTTTTCCTGGTGGTTGGGCTGATGAAGGTGGCGCAGGTGGGAGACACGGCGAACTTCATCATGCGCAGCGATGTGCTGCCGCTGTGGTGCAGCACGCCGCTGGCCTGCGTGGGCATAGCCATGGAGCTGGTGGTGGCGGTGTGCCTGCTGGCCAAGTGGCACTACAGCGGGGCCACGCTCTGGGGCACGGTGATGTGCGCCGTGTTCGTGTTTTTCTACATGCAGGGGTGGATGCGCGGGCTGGAGCTGAGCTGCAACTGCCTGGGCACCACGCACGAGATTGTGGACTACCCTACCGATACGGTGCTGCGGCTGATTCTGCTGGGGGCCATGCTGCTGCTGCACTGGGATGCGCGGCGCAGCAGCGAATACGCCTTCCCGGCGGGAAGGCGCTTCCGCATGCCGCTGTAAGCCGCAGCCGGCCTACTTGCGCCCGGCCATGATATCCTCGATATCCTGCACCTCCAGCGGGGCGTTGGGGATGAGGTCCTCCACGCGGTCCCTGTGGATGAGCACATCCGTTTCAATGCGGATGCCGATGCCCTCCTCCGCAATGTAGATGCCGGGCTCCACGGTCCACACCTGACCCTCTGCGAACACGGGGTTGTCCGGGCCCACGTCGTGCACATCCAGCCCGAGCGGGTGGGAGGTGCCGTGCATGTAGTACTTGCGCACGCAGGTGGGGTTCTTGCGCTCCTTGTCCACCTGCTCCCGGGTGAGCAGGCCGAGCTTCACAAGCTGCTTGGCCATGAATTTGCGCACCTTGATTTCGTAGTCGTTCTTCTTCAGGCCGGGGCGCATGATCTTGCAGGCGTACTTGTGCACGGCGAGCACGGCCTCGTACACCTCCCGCTGGCGGGGGGAGAAGGTGCCGTTGGCGGGAACGGTGCGGCTCATGTCGCCCGCGTAGCCGCCGTATTCCGCGCCGATGTCGAAGAGGATGAGATCGCCGTCCTTGCACTTCTTGTGGTTGGAGATGTAGTGCAGCACGCAGGTATCAGGCCCGCTGGCAATGATGGGCAGGAAGGAGAACTTGCGTGCGCGGCGGCGGATATAGCCGGCGCTCAGCAGGGCCTCCATCTCCCACTCGCCCATGCCGGGCACCACGCAGCGCAGGGTGTCCACGTAGCCCTCACCGGTGATACGGCAGGCCTCGCGCAGCTGCTTCATTTCCTCCGGCTGCTTCACCAGGCGCATCTCCGCCAAGATAGGGTACACGCTCTGCAACTTGGCATCCGGGTAGGAAGCCAGCAGGGCGGCCTTCATGCGCTCGTTGCGGGTTTGCACATAGGTGTAGCGGCGCGGGTGGCAATCCGCCTCCAGCCACACGGCGGGAGCGGCAGGCACCCATTCCGCCAGCAGGGCGTTGTACTCCTGGGTCCAGCGCACATCCTTGATGCCGCTCATCTTGGTGGCGGCGGCCTGGGAAAGGCGCGCACCCTCCCATATCACAATCTTCTCATTCGTCTCGCGCAGCAGGAGCGTATCCTGGTGGCGGCCTTTCTTGCCCACGCGCATCAGCAGAACGGTTTCCTCCTGGTCAATCCCGGTCAGGTAGAACAGGTTGGCATTCTGGTGGTGCGCCAGCGTGCCGTCGGCATTCGTGGGGTAGATATCGTTGGAATGGATAACCACCAGGCTGCCCTCCGGAAGCTTGGCGGCCAGGCGGTCGCGGTTGCGCTTGTAGAACGTGGCGGAAATCGGCGTGTAGCGGAGTGTATGCATAACGGTTTGCTTTTCTACCGCCAGTATACGCCCCTCTCCCCCTCCCTGCAACCGATTTTTCAGGAATGAACCAACAGGCACATGTGTCCCAATGATTGAATTTCTGATTTGCAACGCGTTGATGGGCAAATATTAGGGCAACTGCCTAAAATTGAAGCCCCCCTCTTTGGATTTTGTCAGTAAAGGCGGCGAGAGATGTGCAACGGGATAGCGGAGCCGCCCCGCCTTCCGTCCCGCCAATGGCGTGACAAGGCGGGGTTCCCCGGCGGAGACCCGTCTTCGCCCTACGGGCTACGCCGAGGCAAGCGTTAGGCCCCTCGGTACCCACGGGTTGACACCCGCGGCGAATTTTTGGTAGCACCCCCCGTTCCGG
>JAZLHB010000015.1:0-6303 GCA_045616565.1 Akkermansia sp.
CCGTGGGGTAACCACCGCCCAAATGACGCGGCTCGTGAACCCCGCTCTGCGGGGTGGCTCCGCTATCCCGTCCGCATATCTCCGGCGGCCTTTACTGACAAAATTCAAAGGAGGGGGCTTCAAATTTTGCGGATTTCCTAATGATTGCCCATCAACCCGTTGCAAAACACGAATCCATTTATTGGGACACACGCACACGCGTAAAAAAAGGCGCGGCATGTATTTTATCTTGCCACGGCTGCGAAAATTCGGTAGGCTTCCTCAAGCAACGCGTGTCACTCTCCTCACACCGCCATACTCCATGAAAAGAACCCTGTCCCTCTTAGCCCTGATAGCCGCACTTGTGCCCCTCTCTCCGCTGACCGCAGAGGGAACCGAGCAGCACATTGTCCAAGGCATTACATTCCAAAACCCAGGGGAGTGGGGCACAGCAACGGGGTGGTATGATGCCAACAAGTCATGGTACGATAAAGACGACAGCCTTTTGTGCTGGGCCGCCACATGCAGCAATCTCATCACCTGGTGGCAGGTGCAGAACGGCAATGAAACTGTTAAACTGTCAGATGTTTGGGACGAATACCGCGATACCTTTGTCAACGGCAGCGGCATCATCGGCACGGGGCTCAAATGGTGGTTTGACGGAACAGGTACAGGCTCGGCAGACTACGAGCTCCACCTGAAACCCGGTGTGACCAACCCCGGCGGTCACTACAAGGAGAATCTCGCCGGAGGGACAGTGGAAACAGGAAAGCAGAATATCCTTACCCTTTCGACCTCGACTTACAGCAATGCCACCGATCTCTCCAAGGCGCTGACGAGCTACATCGACAAGGGCTACGCCGTGGGTGTCAACTTCATCAGCGGCCAGCTAGGGCACGCGGAAACCATTTGGGGTGTGGAATGCGACGAAAACGGCTTGATTACAACCCTCTACCTGGCGGATTCTGATGATACCAAAAACAAGCCGGATATTCCCGCCATCCGCACGGAGCCGGTCATTGTCAAAGAATTGGGTGGCAAGCAGGTTCTTGCCTTGGAATACAGCCAGAATTGGTCCGTGGAATCCGTGGTGGTGCTTACCCCCACGCTGAGCAATGATGTCAAATACCTCAACTATGTGGACGACAATGCCAACGTCATCCTCAAGCAGAAGGTGGGCGCAGGTTACACCCTGCCGGAAGGCACGGAGAGCATCAACAACATCGTGTACGACGGCTTGCACGCCGGGGAGATTCAGGCAGCGCCCACAAGTGGAACCAACCTGCTGGAGGTGATGGAGGGTGTCACCCTGACCGCCCGGGATGTGACGGGGCCGGGCACCCTTGTCAAAACCGGGAAGGGAACGCTGGAAATAGGCAACAGCCAGACCTCTATCGAAGTGCGCGGGGGTACTCTCGCGAGCGGCGGCACCCTGAGCGATATTGTCGTCAACGGGGGTGAGCTGGAAGCCGACGGTACCTTCATGAACATCAACGTGCAGCAGGGCACGCTTGCCGTTGGCGGTGAAAAACCGGGCTGCGTCACCGTTAAGGGAACATTGACCCTCAGCAACGCCAACCTGGAGTTCTTTGTGGGTGGCTGGGAAACTAAGGCCTCAGCCAACGACGGATGGGATTCCGGCACCTATTCATGGATTGACATGGGGTACGGCCAAAGGTTCAGCGTGAAAGGCGAGGACGGCATCAAATCCATCGTCATCCATGTCGGTGGGTGATGCCCTGGATGCCCTCTCCACCACAGGCAGCTTCACGCTGGACTTGATCAATGAGTTCAGGAGTTTCGATTTTCTGGATTCCTACCTTGACGGCATGAAGGAGCACACGACAATCCTTGTGGCAGATGATGAGGATGCCTTGGCTGGCACCGGCTGGCAGGCCGGGCAAGATATTACGAATCTCATCAATTTTGGCTACAACTTCAACAACGGCAGCTACTACTACGGCCCCAGCGCCATCCAAATGGTTGGAACCTTCACGGGGGTGGACCCGCCTATCCCGCCCTATCCCGTCCCTGAACCCGCTACGGGCACGCTGAGCCTGCTGGCGCTTGCCGGGCTTTGCATGAGGAGGCGCCGCAAATAAGTCGCCTCTGTCTCGGCGTAGCGCAACGCGCGGAGCCGGAGCAGAAGAAAGTGTTTTCACGCCCGGGAGCAGAATGGCAGCCCTTCCCGCCCGCATAGGCTGGAAGGGCTTTTTGCCCTCCTATATCCATGCCGGCAGCAGCTCTGCGGCACTGCGCGGGCCCCTTTTTTTGAAATCAATCAAAATTTGTTCTTGCATCGGCGGTTGAACTCCTGTAGACTCGCCGCGCCAGGCGGGATTCCCCCGCGACCACCAGAAAACAACCGACATAAAAAATGAAAAAGACACTGATACTGATGGCCCTGCTGGGTACCATGACCGCCACAGCTCAAGCAGAAGAATATTGGTCTGCTGGTGTGGACAAGAACGACCCCGACACCATGATTACACAGAAGAAGTACCTCTATGAGTGGCATGACGGAGTACAGGACCTTGATATGTGCGGCGTGGTTGGGGCTGCGGACGTTGTAGCCATGTGGCAGGAGGTCGTCTCCAAAAGCGGGGCTGTGATTCTACCCAAAAATGTTCCCCAGCGCTATGACGTGTGGGAAACGATGCGCCTGCAGTGGACCGACCGCACATTTGCATATTTGCCGATGGAACTCTGGGTGAGCGGCAAAATCCGTGAAATCACTCCCGATAAATATATGCGCGATGCAGGTCTTGCCTTTAAGGAAAAAGGCGTGGGCTACTACCCGCACCTGGAAGGAAGTGGTTTCATTACGGGCAAGCACGACCAATATACGGTCTACAAATCCGTTTATGGCACGATGAATCCGACGACCTTTTCCACGTATTCTGCCGAAGTGGTGGATATGATGCAGGATGGCTGGATTTTCTGCTTCTGCGCAGGAGAGCATGTGATGACCGTGTATGGCGTGGAGACCGGCGAGGTGCAGGTTGGAGATCAAACCGAAACAGGCATCACCAAGATGTGGTACTCCGACAACAACTACAAGTGGGGTGATGGCGTGGTTCACGAAGCGACCATTACTGCCAAGCCTCGCAAAAATTCTGACGGCCTCTATGATATGTACAGTGCCGATTTCTGTGTGGACCCTGCATACGGCAACGGTGTCGTCAACTACTTTACGGGAATGAGGACGCAGGGTCTGCGCTTTGACACGTACAGCATGACCATGACCGGGGCCGATGGAGAAGAAGATTTGTTCTCCCATTATCTGAACTTGACCGTGGATGGCGCGGATTACAGCCTGAAATACGACCTGCGCAACGCACTGGCGGAAAACAGCCCGGTGGACTCCAAGGGAGAGAAAACGGGCGATATATCCCTGAAATCCGGTAAGCTCCATCTTGTGGACAGCACCGGGGCCAGCGCTGAGATTGACAAGGGCGGCAGCACGGAGGGCGTGCTTTCGTTCGACAACGCCGCCTCCCCGGAAGCCACCCGTACGCTCGTAGTGGAGCGTACCTCCACCATAGCCAAGGAAATCAAAATAGCCGCTGCTGATGGCAACACGCTGGAGGTCACGGAAGGCAAGACCGCGTCCTTCGGTAAGCTGACAGGCGAGGGCAATCTGCTCAAGGCAGGAGCCGGCACCGCAGCGGTGACGGAGGCCCTTGAACTGAAAGGCACGGTTGACGTGCAGGACGGTCGTTTCCAACTTGGAGCCGGAGCAACGCTGAGCGGAGAAACCATCCTCCTTGTAGGAAAGAAGGGAGCCGTGGAGAATATGACCGGAAACACGGCAGCTCTTGTTATCACATCCGGTGAGCACACCAACGATGGCGTTATGACCCTAACCACCACCGTAAAAGGTGGCACGCTGAAAGGCAGCGGCACTTTCGGCATGGTGACCATTGACGGAGGGGAAATGATTGTCGGCAACTCACCCGGTCACCAGGAGTTCACGGATACCCTTACGCTCTCCAGCGGCAGGCTGGTGTTCTGTGCTGCCGGGCTTGATACTCCCAATGATGGCAACAGCGTGGGCTGGGATTCTGACACGTACTCCACCATCAATATGAATGGCCATGACTTCGTTATCGGCCCAGACGGCAAAATAGTGATTGCCATGAGCGCGGATGCGGCCAACAGCCTCACCACCGCCACCGGCACGCTGGAGCTCACCTTGGCCACCGGCCTGCAGTCTGGGGCTTTCTCGGAAGAACAATTGGCCGCGCTGGCCCAGCAGACCAGCTTTGAGCTCTCCCTTGAGGATGGTGCAGGAACCAAGGTGCCTACCGCGCTGACAGCTCCCAACTTCTCCTATAAGATGCTGAATAATGCGCTTGTGCTCACTACTGGAATAAGCGGCAGCGCCCCCACTGTACCGGAACCCGCCACGGGCACGCTGGGCTTGCTGGCGCTTGTTGCCCTGGCATCCCGCCGCAGGAGGAAGTAATCGACAACTGCTTCACGATATGAAGAAAACACTTCTACTGATGGCCCTGCTGGGTGGAATGACGGCCCAGGCGGAGATTGTATCCGTCTTTGCAGACGGATACAACAAGGACAATTATCGGGATGCTTACAATGTCACCATGTGGGGCAGCATGTGCTGGGCGGCGAATGCGTCCAACGTGATTGCCTGGTGGCAAGACCAACTGGCTGAACAAGGATATGCCGTGCCAGCAAATGCGCCGAAGCAGGGTAATGTCTATCCTGAATACAAAGCTGCATTCGATAATCAAGGCGGCTATACGGAGAACGCCATTGAGTGGTGGATAGACGGGTACTATTACAACGGCAGGAAATCACACGATGGTCACCCAGGCAACTACTACGATGGCTTGTTAAATCAGGATTACGGCTCTTTTGAGAAAGATTCCTTGGTTTCACAGTTCTTTCCCGCTACGTTCAACTCACTGGAGGAATTCTCTACAAACATTATCAACGGCTTTAAGGATGGCCGCGCCTATACCGTCCGAATCCCGGAAAAGAGCTACAACATTACAGTTTGGGGGGCCGACTACGATACCGAGACTGGGCTGCTGACCCACCTCTACTATTCCGACCCGCATGATACTGAACAAGTGTGGCACGGTCTCCTTACTCCTACCAAGGACGCTTCCGGGAACGACACCTATTCCCTGTGGGCTCAGGGAACCGTTGCTGTCGTCAATGGTCTCACATGCCATCTGGATAAATACCTCACAGAAGCCGCCTACACGGACCTAGGCACAGGAACTTTCTCCCCCATATACAACGTGGAGGTGGACAAGGGCTCCAGCTACACCGTCTCCAAGGAGCTGAAAGCCGCTGGCCAAGACAGCGCGCTGAAGGGCGTGGTGAACGGCGACATCACCATCAAGGACGGCACCGCCACCATAGTGGAAGGCGGCTCCACCCAAGGCGCGGTTGTCTTCACCGGGGAGACCGACAAATCCCGCACGCTTTCCGTGCAGACGGACGGCCTGACGCTTTCCAACGTAAAGGTGGATGCCACCACCGGCACCAACACGCTTGAGGTGGCAGAGGGCAAGGCGGTGACCATCTCTTCCATGAGCGGTGAGGGCACGCTTGTGAAGACGGGAGACGGCACGCTGGTGAACGGCGGCACCCTTGGCAACATTAAGCTGCAAGAGGGCACGCTGAAAGGCAGCGGCACCTTTGCAGATGTCATCGTGAACGGCGGCACTCTCATCGTAGGCAATTCCCCCGGCCAGCAGACGTACACGGAAGCCCTGACCGTGAACATGGGCGATATTGTATTCAGCGTGGATGGATGGAAGATTGCCGCAGACAGCGAGCACTTCGGCTGGAATTCCGGCACATATTCCAACATCATGCTGGGAGAGGGAGTCGCGCTCACCCTGGGTGAAGGAGCCAATGTGAAATTCGCCGTGGGCGGGGAGGCCCTTGCTACCCTGCTGAGCGGGAAGGGCGGCTTCTCCATGGATATTGCTGCGGGAATCGGCAACGAGGAAGTATTCACCTCCGATTTGCTTCAGCAACTCGCCTTGCAAACAAAGTTCTACGTTACCACAGAGAACGGTGCTGGCATCACCACCAACGGCGGGCTGAGCGCAGGTGCTGATTTGACCGCTCGCATCTACAATCTGGCATACAACCTCAAAGACGGCGGCGTGCTCAGCGTTTCCGGCTCCTTCAATCAACAGGTCATTCCGGAGCCCGCCACAGGCACGCTGAGCTTGCTGGCGCTTGCAGGGCTTTGCATGCGTAGACGCAGGAAGTAATCAATTTTGCAGGAGATACGTCAAGGCTCCATCCGCTCCGGCGGGTGGGGCCTTGGTTATA
>JAZLHB010000016.1:0-4592 GCA_045616565.1 Akkermansia sp.
CCGGTGACCGCGATGTGACGCCCCAGGCCAACTTTGCGGGCGTGGGCGGCATGCAGAAGATCAAGAGCAGCGAGTACGGTGCGTTCGGCGTGGAAATCGGCGCCGGCGTCATGATTCCTATTGGCGAGGGCGCCAGCTCCCTGTTCTTTGACGTGAGCGCGGAGTTCCGCTCCGGCTACTCTGATGTGAACGGCGCCGCCGGCTACCGCGTCAACTTCTGATAGCGCGCAGCTGCCAAGCGAACATTTCAGGCCCCGCCCGGCAATTAGTCCGGCGGGGCCTTTTGAATTCCCTTGCTTTCCCCATGCTTTTTGCTACAATGCCACCAAGCAAACCCACCATCTCCCATGTCCAATCACACCACTCGCGGAAAACAGGTTTTTGATGATGAAATGGAAGCCCTCAAGGCCATTCGCGGCAGGCTTGACGCCTCGTTCGATGCCGCCGTGGACGCTATGCGCAAGGCTATCGAGACAGGCCACAAGATTATTGTGGTAGGCGTGGGCAAGAGCGGCCTTGTGGGCAGCAAGATTGCCGCCACGCTCACCTCCACCGGCGCGCCCTCCGTGGTGCTGGACACCATGAACGCCCTGCACGGCGATCTCGGCATTGTGCAGGATGGAGACGCCTGTATCGCCATGTCCTACTCCGGCGAAACGGCGGAGCTGCTCACCCTGCTGCCTTTCCTCAAGCGCTTCGACATGACCATCATCGGCATGACCGGCAAGACCGGCTCCACGCTGGGCCAGCTCTCAGATGTGGTGCTGGATACCGGCGTGGAACGCGAGGCGGACCCGCTGAACCTGGCCCCCACCTCCTCCTCCACCGCCATGCTGGTGATGGGAGACGCCCTGGCCGTGGCCCTGCTGGAGGCGCGCAACTTCACGCGCGAGGACTTTGCGCGCAGCCACCCCGGCGGTTCCCTGGGCCGCGCCCTCCTCACCCGCATTGCGGATATCATGCGCAAGGAATTCGCCAAGCTCCCGGAATCCGCCACTGTGCTGGAATGCATTGTGGCCATGACCGTGGCCCGCGCCGGTGCCTGCATCCTTACCCAGAAGGACGGCACCCTGGCCGGCGTCTTCACCCACGGTGATTTCGCCCGCGCCTACCAGAAGGATACCGCCGTGGGCTCCCGCCCCGTCTCAGAGCTCATGACCCGCAACCCCATCTTCGTGGAGGCGGACAAGCTTGCCGCCGTGGCCGTGAAGACCCTGCGCGAGCGCCGCATAGACGACCTCGTGGTGCTGGATGCAGACCGCAGGCCCGTGGGGCTCATCGATACGCAGGACCTGGTGCGCCTGAAGCTCATTTAACCGGAAATCTGCACTTTTTTTCAGAAAAATACACTTTAGGCTTGCATTATCCAGAAAAAAGGTGCATCCTAGCGCACCGCGTTTCCTGAACACCGCGTTTACACTTTAACACTATGAGAAAGTACGAAGCACTGATCGTCCTGAACATGAAGGGGGCCGAGACCCTTGATGAGCTTACCGCCGCCATGACCAAGACCCTGCAGGATGCAGGCGCCAAGGTCTCCGAGACCACCAATGTCGGCCGCCGCGAGTTCGCCTACACCTCCAAGCACCTCACCCACGGCCAGTACATGCTTTTCGCCTTTGAGGCGGAGCCCTCTGTTATCCGCCAGGTCCGTGAGACCCTCGCCATCGACGAGCGCGTCCACTACCAGTACTACCGCGCCAAGTAAGGCGTTCCCGTACTCAAGCAACAACCTTTCCGCGGGCTTTCCCCATCTCTATGGGGAAAGCCCCGTTTATTGCCCCAAAGGCTCGTCACAGGCCTCTCCCGCGTTCCCCGCAGAGCATAGAAAGGCGCATTTGGTATTGCACCAAATGCGCCTTTGAAATTCCCGCGCGCATAGCGCGCCTAACTTTCAAATGGTACCTTCAATCAGGCGTTGTACACCTTGGTGTAGTACTCGTCTGCCATGCGGTCGGAATCGAACGCCGGGCAGATGTCGTGCATGGCGTTGAACACAAGGTCCATCCAGCCGTCCTGGTTGTCGTAGTACAGCGGAAGCACCTTGGACTCCAGCAGGTTGTAGAAGTTGTCGCGGTCGGAGCGGTCGCGCGCCTCCGGGGCAAGGCCCTCCTTGGCCTCCGGGATGATGAAGCAGTTCACGCCGTCCTTCTCGAACTCGCGCACCCAGCCGTCATTCGTGGAGATGGTGATAGAGCCGTTCATGGTGGCAGACATGCCGGAGGTGCCGGAAGCCTCTCGCGTAACCACGGGGTTGTTGAGCCACAGGTCGGAGCCGTTCTTGAGCAGGCGGCTCAGGCCGAGCTCGTAACCGGTGAGCACGGCGCAGCGCGGCTGCTTCTCGCTCAGGCGGTTCAGCTTGTTGAAGATGTCCACCGCCGCAAAGTCCGTGGGGTACGGCTTGCCCGCCCAGATCATCTGCACCGGGCGGTTGGTGCGCTGCAGCATGCGCTCGAACATCACCGGGTTCTCCGTGATGAGCGCCGGGCGCTTGTACGCTGCAAAGCGGCGGGACCACACGATGGTGAGCACCTCCGGGTCAAAGAGGTGGCCGGTCTGCTCGCCCACCACGCGGAAGAGCTCCTTCTTGAGGGCGCGCTTGCGGTTGCGGAACGCGGTCTTGTCCTTCTCGGCAAAGGCCTCAGCAAGCTCCGGGTCCTGCCAGTACTCGCGGTTCTGGGCATTGGTGACGTGGGTGATGGGGCAGATGTCGCTGTATCCTTCCCACATCTTGCGGGAAACCTCGCCGTGCAGGGCGGACACGCCGTTGGCCGTGCGGCACAGGCGCAGGGCTGCCAGGGTGTAGTTGAAGGTCTGCTCGTTGGGATCCAGCTTGAGCACGCTGCGCACCTGGTCCAGGGAAAGGCCGTCGAAGAAGGAGAAGTTGGCCATGAGGTTGATGTCCATCTTCTCGTTGCCGGCTTCCTCCGGGGTGTGGGTGGTGAAGACGAAGCGCTTGCGCACCTCCTCCACGTTGCAGCCGTTGTGGGCGAGCATGTTGAACGCGGCGCCGATGGCGTGGGCCTCGTTCATGTGGTAGACTTCCGGCTCAATGCCGAGCTCCTGGAACAGGCGGGCGCCGCCCTGGCCCAGCACGATGTACTGGGAGATGCGGGTCATCGGGTTGGAATCGTACAGGCGCTGCGTGATGGAGCGGCTCATGTCGTCGTTCTCCGGCAGGTCCGTGGTCAGGAAGAACATCGGCGCCGTGCCGAAGGTTTCCGGGCGCAGGAAATACGCCTTCACCCACACCGGGGCGTTGCACACATGGATGAGGAACTTGATGTTGTGGTCCTCCAGGAAGCTGTATTCCTTGCGGCGGTACTGCACGGCCATGGAGCCGTCTTCCGCGCGGATCTGGTTGTAGTAGCCGTAGGACCACAGGATACCCACGCCCACCAGGTTCTGGCGCAGCGCGCCCGCAGAGCGCATGTGGGAGCCGGCCAGGTAGCCCAGGCCGCCGGAGTAGATCTTGAACACGTTGTCAATGGCGTACTCCATGCAGAAATAGGCCACGGCCTTGCTGTACTTGGGGTCAATCTCATACGGATGCGCATATTGCGCGGGGAGGAAGGATGAGCTCATAATGTCTTGTCTGTTTTGTTACTCTGATAAAATGTGAACCCGGCGGAACGTATGCGCGTGCCGCGCAGATGCGGCCTTTATACACCACGGCAACCCCTTTGAAAAGCACAATCTGTATCATACACGCACGCGCGTGCGTCATTATCCCCTCAACCATGGCCTTTGCCAGCGTCCCGCCGCGTAATACAAACCTAACAATTATCGGGGAATCGCATTTTTTTTCTCGCCACCCCGCAGGATTTCTGCTAACTTGCGCCATGGTATGAAGACCCTGCGCAACATTACACGGTTCACCTACGAGAACACATCCTTCCAAGGCTGGCGCGTCACCCTTTGCCGCCGCCAGTGCCACTACACGCGCTACTTCTCCGACCGCGCATACGGCGGAGAGGAAGCCGCGCTGCAGGCTGCCATGCGCGCACGCGCCGTGGTGCTCTCGCGTTTGGAGGAATCCCCCAATCATCCGAGCCGCATTTTCTCCCTCTGCCGCAGGGAGGAAACCGCGTCCATGCCAACCGGGCTGAATGCCATGCGTTGAGTTCCTGTTGCCCCCATCCATCTTTTCCGCCGCGCGGCACATCCCATGGGAGTGCCGCGCGGCCTGTATTCTGCGGGTTCGCGGGCATTTGAGCACGCTTTGCGGCAAGGGTTGCGCATGCGTGCAGCAAAATCGTGCGTTTTCCTGCAAAACAGGCCGCAATTTTGCCGGAAATCTCACCGGAAGGGCAGGGGATGCCCCAATTTGTGCCCGCGCAAAGCCCGCTGCCATGCGGGTTTGCGGACTTTTTGCAAAAAAAGTGAAAAATTTGCAAAAATTGGCTTGACGTTTCAAATCCGTTCAGGTAAAATGTGCCCACGCCCTTTATCAGGGCAGCCCGAAAAGGCAGCGGCGGTTCAAGCGAACCGAGAGCCGCGGCAAGGCCGGGCGAGGCAGTTTTCCAGGACACGGACTTTCCGTGGCGCCCATGAACCGCTGGGAAGCGGGTTCGCCGGCTCTCTTCAGTTAT
>JAZLHB010000017.1:0-60518 GCA_045616565.1 Akkermansia sp.
TCCAAAATCGCTGAAAAAATGGCTTGACAAACAATACTCCCAAGTTGTATAAGGAACCTACCCTCTGTCAGCGCGGATTAAAGATGGCCGCCAACTGTCAAAAACAGGGAGCCACCATACTTTAATAGGGTAGGGACTTGAAAAAAACGCGCACATGAAAGAATTAAACAATACTTGGATTGGCATCATTTTTATATTTGCGACTTCATGCATGGCTCTTGCTTCATGTGGTAAATATAAAGAGATTAGCGGTATTGGGGCTTAACCGCCGGACTTCCGCTCTTTAACATTCAATCTCCCTTGTAAGAATCCCGACTTATGTGTGCATGGTTGCGATAAGTATCACCATGAAAAACAATTCTGTGCCGTTATCAGAAAAATGGAACATCCTTCCGGCTCGCCCATCATTCTTCTCAACTACAGTTGCACGGAGGGGAACAAGGGCAGCAAATCGCCGGAGGGGGATTGGGTCGCTCATGCCATCCCTGAAAACACCACCTTGTTGATGACTTCCGACGTCCATATTATTCAGGGCAATCAAACGAAAGAGAAATGGTATATGATGCTGACAAGGGAAAGAGATGTCCTTTACCTTGTTTGCAACCACGGCTGTGCAGACGGCAATCCGTTTTTTGTGAATGATAAACATCCCTATACCTATAGGAAAATTCACATCACGGACGAAGGTTTTAAGGATAAGGAGTTCCAAGGCTTCTAATTCCAAAAGGAAAGCTCACCGGCAGCTGGCGCGCTTTATGGATACAATCTGCGGGATGCCGGGCGGCAAGGAGGGCGTGCAGAACTTGGTTGCGGTGTTCCGCACCCCATACCGGCACAGCTCTGCCACGATGGATGAGCTCAAACCCTTTTGAAGGAATCAATCGTCCTCAAATAGGGAGAGGGCGATGTCTCCGGCTTCTTTCGAATCTACGCCCTGGGCCTCTGCGGCGGCGCGCCATTTTTGCGCCTCCTCTGGATTCTGTTCGACACCCTCGCCGTTTATGTAGCAAGAGGCCAGGTTGTACTGCGCGTGGGGATCTCCCTGCTCGGCGGCCTTGCGCCACCATTCTGCGGCCTGTGCGAGGTCTTGCGGCACGCAAAGGCCCAACTTGCAGTATACGCCCATGTTGAACTGGGAATCGACAACGCCCAGTTCCGCCGCTTTTTGCCACCACTGGACTGCCTTGCCGAGATCCTTTTCCACGCCCTGCGCACCATAGTAGCTCACGCCGAGGTCATGCATAGCCTTGGCACACCCCCGCTGCGCAGCTTCGCTGAGCCAGTGGAACGCCTTTTCATCGTCCTTTTCCACGCCTGCACCCGAATGGTACCGCAGCGCCACATGGTACTGCATGTCCTCGTCTCCGTGCCTTGCCGCCCGAAGCGCCCATTTGAAAGCCTCCGCGTCGTTTTTCTCCACGCCTTCCCCGGTGCTGTAGCCTGTGACGAGAATAACCGCCGCGCCGGGGAAGTCCTGCTCCGCCGCCTCTCGGGCCCATTCCACGGCCTTGCGCGCGTCCTTCCCCACGCCAAATCCGCGCAGAAAGCAGAGGGCGAGATGGAACTGCGCAGCGGCATTGTAGGCCTCGGCTGCCTTGCGCCACCATTTGACCGCCAGGCGCGCATCCTTTTGCACGCGGGTTCCGTGGGCATAGCATTCGCCCAAGTGCAGCTGGGCGGCATCGCTTCCGCCGTCCGCCGCCTTGCGGAGCCATTTGATGGCTTTTGCCGGGTCCTTTTCCACCTCTATGCCGTCCATGTATGCGAAAGACATCTCCAACTGGGCATCGGGATGCCCCTTTTTTGCGGCCTTGCGGAACAACTGAATAGCCTCGTGCACATTCTTCTCCACATCCTCTCCATCGTACAGGGCGGAACCCAGGCGGTAGCACGCCTCCGGCTCTTCCTGCTCGGCGGCCTTGCGCCACCAAGCCAACGCCTGCTGCATGTCGCGGCCAACGCCGTCTCCGTTGGCATAGCATTCGCCGAGAAAGAGCTGGGCCTCCGCCAGGCCCTGGTCGGCGGCCAAGCGGAACCAATGCGGGGCGGACCGTATTTCCTGTTCTGTGCGCCCGCTTATCTTGAAGCAGTATCCAAGCGCGCACTGGGCTCTGGCATCGCCGGTCATTGCCTTCTGTATCAAGTCGTCCTTGTTCACAAGCTCATGTTATCAGAATTGCGGCCTTAGTCAACCGATGAAATCCGGCAACGCGAAAAATAGGCTTGCGTGGGGTGGGCGGTGGCGGGTATGATGGGCTTGTGAAGCAAGTGACGGAAGAGAGGGTGGCGGATATCCGCCTGCTGCCGGACGGCACACTGGTGCCGGATGGGGCAGGGGAGGTGTTCCGCGCGGGGGCGCGATGGAGGTGGATTGATTTGGTGGGGCGGACCGTGGGCGCGGAGCGCCCTGGCTGGCGCTACCTGCGCGGTTTGGTGGTGGGGCAGTTGCGGCGCATGATCGAGCTTGCGGGGGATGTGGTGGCGGCGGATGCGGAACGGCGCTTGCCGGCCTCGCGCTCCACACGGGAGGCGGTGGCGGCGCAGCTTCTTTCCGCGCCGCCGGTGCAGGGCGCGGAGTATTGGTGTGTGGAGACTTTGGCGGGCGTGCTGGCCACCGTGGAACGCGAGGTGGTAGAGGCCTTGGCGCTGCACCCGCTGGTGCCGCTGGCGGAGTGGGCGCGTTCGTTGAGCGATGCTTGGCGGGACGTGGGCAAGATCAGCTTCCACCTGGCGGAGAACAGGGCGGATGCCACGGGGGAGCGTCCGTTCGCGTTCATGGCCACGTTTATCGGCACGGCGGCGGATGGTTCCGTGCGCCACTGGCCGCTGGGCACGGCACTGCAGATGTACCGCGGGAACCAAACCGCGCTTCAGCTTCTCATTGAGCCTGTGCGGCGGGTGGCGGAGCGCGGCGGGCTGATGGAGCGCATGCTGGCGGAGAACCGCCTGTTCCGCCCGTGCGCGTGGACACCGCGCGAGGCGTACGAATTCCTTCACGAGGCGGAGGCGTACCGGGAGGCAGGCATTGTGGTGCGCGTGTTCAACATTTGGAAGGGTGGCTCTGCACCCGCGCCGCAGGTGCGCGTGCAGCTCTCCCAAGGGAGCGGGCAGCTCAGCGCGCAATCCCTGTTGAGCTTTTCCGCGGAAATCACGCTGGGCGGCGAGCCTCTTACCGAGGCCGAGCTGCACCGTCTGATGAAGAGCGAGGGCTCGCTGGTGCAGGTGCGCGGCCAATGGGTGCAGGCGGATGCGGAACGCATTGCCACGCTCCTTTCCAGCTGGAAGGCGGCCCGCGCCCTGGAGCAGAGCGGGGGCGTCTCATTTGTGCAGGGCCTGCGCATGCTGGCGGGCGTGGGCGCGGATGGCAAGTCTCTGGCGGCGGGCGATGTGGAGTACGCCGCCTCCGAATCCCTTCAGGCTGCGCTGGGGCGGTTCACGGCCGGCGCGGTGGAGCCGCTGCGGCTCCCCAAGCCGCTGGCGGGCATCCTGCGCCCGTACCAGAAGGAGGGCGTGGGCTATATGTGGAGCGCCGCGCAAATGGGGCTGGGCGTGTGCCTGGCAGACGACATGGGCTTGGGCAAGACGCTGCAGATGCTCACCCTGCTCACGCTTTGGAAGAGGGCCGGAGCACTGGGCGCGGAGCACGGCATGCTGCCGGCGCTGCTGGTGCTGCCGGCCACGCTGCTGGGCAACTGGCAGGCGGAGGCCCGCCATTTCACCCCCGGTTTGAAAGTGGGCGTGCTGCATCCCTCCGCGTGGGTGGAAGGCGAGCGGCAGCTGGTGGAATCCGACTTGGATGCCTTCTTGAAGCCGTACGATGTGGTGCTCACCACCTACGGCATGGCCGCACGCATGCCCAGGCTCCAGGAGTGCGAGTTCGCCGCCGTGGTGGCGGACGAGGCCCAGGCCATCAAGACGGCTTCCAGCGCGCGCAGCCGCGCCGTGCGCCACCTGCGCGCGCCGCGCCGCATCGCCCTCACCGGCACCCCCGTGGAGAACAACCTCGGGGACCTCTGGAGCATCTTCGATTTCATCAACCCCGGCCTGCTGGGCTCGCAGAAGGCCTTTTCCACCTTTGTGCGCGCCATGGGGGAGGACTACGCGCCGCTGCGCCGCCTCACCCGTCCGTTTATTCTGCGGCGCTTGAAATCAGACAAGCGCGTGATATCCGATTTGCCGGACAAGACGGAGCTGACGGACTACTGCCCGCTCAGCAAGCGGCAGGCTGCGCTGTATGCCCGCTGCGTGGAATCTCTGGCGGAGGAGCTGGAGGAGAGCGAAGGCATCAAGCGGCGCGGCCTGGTGTTCGCGTACTTGGCGCGCTTCAAGCAGATCTGCAACCATCCCGCCCAGTTCAAGGGCACGGGAGACTACGCGCCGGAGCAGTCCGGCAAGTTCGCCAAGCTGGCGGAGATTGTGGAGACCGTGGCGGCACGCCAGGAGAAGATGCTGGTGTTCACCCAGTTCCGGGAGATGACGGAGCCGCTGCAGGATTTCCTGACGCTGCGTTTCGGGCGTTCCGGTCTGGTGCTGCACGGCGGCACGCCGGTGAAGCGGCGCGCAGAACTGGTAGAGGCCTTTCAAAGCCCGGACGGGCCTCCCTTCTTCGTCATTTCCCTGAAGGCGGGCGGCACGGGGCTCAACCTCACCGCCGCATCCCACGTGGTGCATTTCGACCGCTGGTGGAACCCCGCCGTGGAAAACCAGGCGAGCGACCGCGCCTACCGCATCGGCCAGAAACGAAACGTGCTCATCCACCGCTTTGTCTGCCCCGGCACGCTGGAGGAGCGCATCGATGCCATGCTTCAGGAGAAGCGCGAGCTCGCAGAGGAGCTGTTCAGCGAAGGGGCGGAGAAACTGCTCACCGAGATGGACAACCGCGAGCTGCTGGAATTCGTTTCGCTCGCCGGCAAAACCTGGGAAGACTAGACTTATGGGACGCTACGACTACTACGACAACTTATACCCGCGCCAGCTCACCAAGGCGGAGCGCCGGGAGCGCGCCACCTCCATGGCCGCCAAACTTGCCAAGAAACTGGGGCATCCGCTCAACCCCGTGCATGTGGAGGGCACCAAGATTGCCAAGACCTTTTGGGGTAAGGCCTGGTGCGACAACATAGAGACCTATCAGGACTGCGAGAACCGCCTGCCGCGCGGCCGCAGCTACCTGCGCAGCGATTCCGTGCTCGACCTGGCGGTGGATTCCGGATACATCGCCGCCTGGGTGTCCGGCAGCGGCTCCAGGCCCTACGAGGTGGAAATCAAGGTGGCTCCCCTCTCCGGTGCGCAGAAAAAGCGCATCCGCGCCGCATGCACCGCGCAGCCGCTTTCCATGCTGGACCTGCTGCAGGGCAAGCTCCCACAGGCCCTGCTGGAGATGTTCCGCAGCGGGCCTGACGGCATCTTCCCTCGCCTGGATGAGCTGAAGCCTTACTGCTCCTGCCCGGATTCATCGTCCCTCTGCAAGCACCTGGCCGCCGTGCTCTACGGCGTGGGGCACCGCTTGGATGAGAAGCCGGAGCTCCTCTTCACCCTGCGCGGGCTGGATATCGCCTCCCTGGTGGCCGCCTCTGCAGGAGACGCTCAGGCCGCACTCGCCGCGCCGCCGGAAACCGAGCTCGGAGACGCCAACCTGGCTGGCGTCTTTGGCATCGATCTCGCGTCGGTGGATGCCGTGCCGTCCCCCACCCTGGCTCGCCCGGCTGCACCCGCCCGGAAGAAGCCCGCCGCCAAGCCCGCCGCAGCAGCCAAGAAACAGCCCGCCGTCAAGGAGAAGGTGGAAAAGCCGGTCACCCGCCTCCCGGAGATGCTGGCATACATCCGCAAGTACACGCGTTGGTCAGATGCGGAATTCGCCGCTGCGCTCCTCATGAAAGAGAGAACCCTGCGCACGCTGGACACCAAGCCGGACAGTGCTTCCGGCAAAAGCTTCAAAAAGGTGAAGGACCTCTACGAGGAAGTGCAGCGCCTGGTGCAGAAAGCCAAGGCGGCCAAAAAGGCGCGGCGCGGGAAATGATATTCATTTCGGGCTTTTCACGGGGGCGTGGCGGTGCTATCATTCCCGGCATGAAACACATCATCCTTTTTGCCGCAGCCGCTTTGGCTTTGTCTTCCTGCTCCCTGATGCCTGTGAGCACCATCAGCCGCACGGAGCTGCTGACCCCCTCCACCATGTCGGTGGTGTCACCCTCCACCTACACCAACATGATGTACTACGGTTCGGATGACACCTACGACTACTTCACCCGCAACAGTCTGAAGTACCGCGTGCTTCGCTCGGAGAACGCCATGCCGGAGGCCGGCCGTTTCACCTTCGACAACTGGAAGACGGGCAAGCTCTATGCCCAGGCCGCCGCGAGCGGTGGTTTGCAGAGCCTGCTCAGCAAGTACCGCAGCGCACGCTAAGCGAGGCACCCCAAACGCGCCCGGCGGTGCTCTGCTCCATACACGAATGCTTCTTCCGACAAAGAAAGTCAGGCCACCCTCCACTCTGCGGTGGATGTGGGGGATACGGATACCTGCCGCCTGTTGCTGGAACGCGGGACGTCTACCGACGGGAAGGACGAGTACGGCTGGACTCCCCTGCACAGGGCAGCTTGGATGGGGAGAACGGAAACCTGCCGGCAACTGCTGGCGCATGGCGCAGATGCCAATGCGGCGGCAGAGGCTGACTGCGGTGAAACACCCTTGCATGCGGCAGCCCTGATGGGCCGCTCGGAACTTTGCGGGCTGTTGGCGGAACACGGCGCATGCATTGATGCAGTGGATGATTACGGTGAGACTCTCCTGCATAAGGCGGCCAGGCTTGACCTCGCGGAAACCTGCGCGCGCCTGCTGGAGCGCGGCGCGGATGCCAACGCAAGAGCTCATTCGGGCCAGACTCCGCTGCATGTGGCGGTAGTCTACGGGCACTCGGAAACCTGCAAGCAGTTGCTGGAATGCGGAGCCCAGCTCGACACTGCGGATGAGGAAGGCAGGACTCCCCTGCACGAGGCTGCCGAGTATGGCCGCGCGGATATTTGCAGGCTGCTGCTGGAGCATGGTGCCAATCCCGGCATCCGGAACAAAAAAGGTGAGCTGCCCGAGGACCTGACATCCGATTCCGCTCTCATTGCGCTCTTGCAGGGGTGCCGCAACGCGTGAGGCAGAAAAAAAGGCCCACCCGGCGGTACCGGATGGACCTTGGAAATTTCAGGATTTGCAGGGATTATCTGCGGTTGTTCTGCCCCGGCGTGGGGAATTTCTTGCCGCACTTCTGCGCGGTCCAGTCCCTCATGCGTGCAAAGAGGGCATAGAGGGCGGGTACCAGGAAGATGCCGAAGCAGGTGGCAAGCAGCATGCCGTAGAAGGTGGTGACGCCGATTTCCACGCGGCTGGCGGCGCCGGAGCCGGTGGCTATCAGCAGGGGAATCACGCCGAAGATGAAGGAAATGGCGGTCATCATCACGGCGCGGAAGCGCATGCGCGCGCCGTTGAGCGCGGCCACCTTGATGGGCGTTCCGTGAGACTCGTGGTCCACCTTGCTGAACTCCACCATGAGGATGGCGTTTTTGGCGGCCAGACCGATAAGCATCAGGATGCCCAACTGCACGTAGATGGAGAGGGAGAGCCCGTGGAACTGCGCCCCCATGAGCGCACCCAGCGTGGCCACCGCCACGGAGAGCATCACAGGTACCGGCGTGGTCCAGCTCTCATACTGCGCCACCAGGAAGAGGTACGCAAAGATGATGGCCATGGCCAGCAGCGGGCCCAGCTGGCCTTCGTTCTGGCGCTCCTGGTAGGAAAGGTCCTTCCAGGCGGCCTGCCAGCGGCGGTTGTTGCCGGCGGCCTTCTCCTCCGCGTTGAGCTTGGCAATCTCTTCCTCAATGAAGGACATGACCTTGCCGGAGCCCACGCCGGGCTTGCCCATGACCGTGATATCCGCGCTCATGAGCTGGTTGAAGCGGCCGTAGGATGCCGGGCCCATGCGGTAGGAGAGAGAGCACACGGCGGAGAGCGGCACCATCTTCCCATCCGTGTTGCGCACCATCTGGTTGAGGATGTCGTCCGCCGTGCGGCGGTCCTTCGTGTCGCCCTGGATCATCACCTTGAAGTTGAAGCCGTTCAGGGTGAAATCATTCACGTAGTAGGACGACATGACGCTCTGGAGCGTGCTGAAGATGGTGTTGACGGGCAGCTTGAGAGCCTGGGCCTTGGCGCGGTCCAGTTCCAGGAAGACCTGCGGGGTTTCAGAGTTGTACTCCGTGCGGGCCATGGCAACGAGGTCCTGGTTGGCCATGAGGCGCTCGATGAGAATCTTGGAGGTGTTGCCGAGGTCCACCGGAGTGGCGTCACCGGATGCCTGCAGCACCAGGGAAACGCCGCCGGTGACACCCAGGCCCATGATGGCGGGCGGGGTGACGGCCATGATGTTGGCCTCCGGGATATCCGCGCATGCCTCGTTGATCTTGGCGGGAATCTTGGTGGCGTGCAGTTCGGGGCTCTTGCGCTGCTCCCAGGGCTTGAGCATAATCATGATCATGCCGTTCTGCTCACCGGAGCCGGAGGTGATGCTGTAGCCGCTCATGGCGTTGAACTTGTCGATTCCCTCAATCTTGGAAAGACGTTCCTCCACCTGGCGCATCACCTTGTCCGTGCGCTGCTTGGCGGTGGCGTTGCCCTCCATGGAGACCATGGCGAACAGGGCACCCTTGTCTTCCGTGGGGATGAAGGAGCCGTTGAGCGCGCGGGGGAAGAGCAGGTTCTCCGGCTTGTAGCGGCGGTCCGCCTGCTCCGCCATGAACTTGGCGCGCTTGTCGGGGTCCTTCATGATTTCCTCCATCTTGGCGGTCATACCGGTGGCATCGCTGATGGGCTTCATCACAAAGTTTGGCAGGCCCGCGTAGTAGATGTAGTTGGCTCCCAGCACCAGCAGCAGTACCAGCACCGTGAGCCAGGCCCGATTCACCAGAATGCCGGATACGCGCAGGTAGAAGTCGCGGCTCTTCTCCAGTGCCCAGTTGAACGGCCCGAACAGTGTCATGCGCGCGCGGCTCGGCTGCTTGTCCGCCGGGCGCAGGATGAGCGCGCACAGGGCTGGGGAGAGGGTGAGCGCGTTGATGGTGGAGAAGCAGAGGGCCACGCACATGGTGACGGAGAACTGGGTGTAGATGACACCCACCATGCCGCCGTAGAAGGCAATGGGCACGTACACGGCCAGGGTCACCAGCGTGGTGGCGATAACCGGGCCGGTAATCTGCTTCATGCTGCGGATGGCGGCGAGCCTCGGGCTGAGCTTCTCCTCCTGGATGAGGCGCATGGAGTTCTCCACCACCACAATGGCGTCATCCACCAGTGAGCCGATGACCAGGATGAGGCCGAACATGGTCAGCACGTTCAGCGAGTAGCCCAGCACATGCATCACCATGAACGCACCCAGCAGGGACACCGGGATGGCAATGGCCGGAATCAGCGTGGCGCGCCAGTCCTGCAGGAAGATGAAGGTGATGAGCACCACCAGGAACAGTGCCAGCCCCAGCGTGATGATACTCTCCTTCATGGTGGCGTCGATGGCGCGTGTGGGGTCGTACGCGGCGGTCCATTCCACGCCTTCCGGGTATTCGATGCCCTGCAGGCACTCGTGTACCTTGAGCACGGTGGCCAGGGCGTTGGCCTCGTTGTTGCGGAAGATAATCATGCCCACGCTGTCCTTGCCGTTGAGGCGGCTGTAGCCGCTGTTGCGCTCTGAGCCGAGCTGGATGGTGGCAATGTCCCGCAGGTAGGTCACATGGCCGTCGTCACCGCGTTTCACGATGATTTGCCCGAACTGGTCCGCGGTCTTGAGTCGTCCGGTGGCGGTCACCTTGAATGTGGCGTATGACTGCTCGTCCTCCGAGCCCACGGAGCCTGCCGCAGCCTGGATGTTCTGGGCGTTGATGGCGTCTTTGACATCCTGCGGGGTGATGTTGAGGGCGTTCATGCGGGTGGTGTTCATCCACACGCGCATGGAGTAGTTGCGGGGCGGCAGGATATCCGCGCTGGAGACGCCGTCCACCTGGCACACCACGTCCTTCACGTTCATGCGCAGCCAGCTGGAGAGCTCCAGGATGCTCATCTTGTTCTCGTCGCAGGTGAAGCAGATGGAGTTGAGCATGTCTCCGGAGCGCTTTCGCACGTTGTAGCCGGTCTGCTTGATTTCAGACGGCAGCTTGGATTCCACGGCCTTGATGGCGTTGGAGACGTTCACCTGCGCCATGTCGTCGTTGGTGCCCACCTTGAAGATGAGGGTGAGGGAGTAGGAGCCGTCGTTGCCGCAGGTGGAGTGGAAGTACTCCAGGTCGTCCATGCCGATGAGCTGCTCCTCCACGGGGGCTGCCACCACTTCCGCCACCTCCTCGGAGCTGGCTCCGGCGTAGGTCATGCGCACCGTGATGGTGGGCGGTGAAACCTCCGGGTACTCGGAGATGGGCATCTTGGTGAGGCACAGGATGCCGCCCAGCATCATCAGGATGGAGATGACGAAGGCGAACTTGGGACGGTGAATGAAGAATTCGGAAAACATGGTTGTAAGGGGGGAAGGGGGTTATTGTGCGGATTCCGTGATGATTGGCGTGCCGTCCTCCAGCTCCGCCAGGTTGGTGGTGATGACCTGCATGCCGGGCTTCAAGCCCTGGCAGACGCTTACGGCTCCGTCTTCCGTGGCCCCGCCGGTGATGATGTCCACCTTCCTGGCGAGCCCGTTTTCTGCCACGAACACGTACTTGCCGCGCGTCTCCGTGAGCACGGTGTCCGCCGGCACGGAGGGCACCTTGAACTCCGGGTTGCGGCGCATCTTCACGGTCACCGTGCCGCCGGGCATCAGGCTGCCGGCGGCGTTCGGGAAGGAGGCCCAGATGTTGAGCGTGTCGGTGGATTCCTGGATATGGTTGTCGCACACGGCAATGTGCCCGGTTTCCTTGTGGGTTTGCCCGGTGGCGGTCACCAGCGTGATGTCGCATTGCTTCACCATGTCTCCCACGTTGCCGAAGGCGCTCAGCAGCGCGGTCTCGCTCAACGGGAAGCGCACATAGATGGGGCTGGTCTGCACCAAGACGGCCAACGGCGTGCGGGAGGCGATGTAGCCGCCCACCGAGATGCGCGCGCGGCCGATGATGCCGTCCATGGGGGCCGAGATGGTGCAGCGGGAGAGATCGTCCTCCGCCACGCGCAGGTTGGCTTCCGCAGCGGATTTGAGGGCCTGCGCTTCAGAGAGCGTGGCGCGGGCGCTCTCCATCTCGTCCTTGCTGGAGGCGTTGCTCTTGTTGAGGAACTGCTGGCGCTCGTACTTGAGCTGGGCGTCATGGATGCTCACATCCAGCTGGGCGATGGTGGCCTTGCGCACGTTCACCGCGGCCTGGTAGTGGGTGGGATCAATGCTGAAAAGGGTGTCTCCCTTGTTCACGCGCTGGCCCTCCACAAAGGGCATGTCTTTGAGAAGCCCCTGCACCAGCGGGGTGATGAGCACCTTGTTGATGGCCTCCACCTGGGCTCCGGCCACGCTGATTTCCGTGGGGTCCTGGATAAGTTTCACCTCGGCGGTTTTCACGGGCACCGCCTCTCCGGCCACCTGGCCGGAGGCGCTTTCCTTGCGCTCCACCTTCTGGTCCGGGTACACGGGAACAACCTTGCCGCCCGCGCGCGTCTTGTGGGAACCGTCCGTAATCACGGTTTCTCCCTCCTGCACGCCGTCGTAGACGGCCTGGTAGCGGCCCTGCACGGTACCGGCCACCACTTCCTTGCGGGCCACGGTGTCCTCCGCATCCACGGTGTAGATGTAGGAGCCGGTGGCATCATGGTGCACGGCGGTGAGCGGCACCATCACCACTTCCGCAGTGTCGCGCAGCTTCACATACACGGAGCTGATGCCGGAGGGCACGAGCGTGTGCTCCTTGTTGGCGAATTCCGCCCACAGGGTGTAGGTGTCGGACCCGCCGGTGAGCAGGTTGTCCACGATTTTGATTTTGCCGGGGTTGCCGTACTGCAGCCCGGCGGCCGTCAGGATGCGCACATCCGCCAGCCCGCCGATTTCGTTCGGGCCGCGGAAGATGGCGTTCACATCGTGCTGGCTGAGCGGGAAGCGCACATAGATGGGATCTGCCTGGTGGATGACGGCCAGCTCATCAGCAGAGGTCACGTAGTTGCCGGGGGAAATGAGCAGGCGGCCGATGTAGCCGCTGATTTCCGCGCGGATGGTGCAGTCTTCCAAGTTCTTGCGGGCGCGCACCAGTTCCGCCTCGGCGCCCACCTTCTTGGCCTTGGCGGTGGCCAGCGCGGCCATGGCTGTTTCGTATGCCTCCTGGCTGGCGGCCTGGTTGGAGGCCAGCGTGGAAAGGCGCTTGGCGCGTTTTTCCGCATACACTATCTGGGCCTCCAGTTCCGCTATGGCCGCCTGCGCCTGCTGCACCGCTGCCTCGTAGCGCAGCGGGTCGATGCGCATCAGCACATCCCCCTTCTTCACATAGCTGCCCTCTTGGAGGCACATTTCCACCAAGTAGCCCTCCACCGCGCTGTGGATGGTTACCGAATCGATGGATTCCGTGAGCCCGATGCTCTTGCGCACAATGCGGTCTTGCCCCTTGGTGGCTTTCTCCACCTGCACGCGCGGCGTGGCTGCGCCCGGCATTTGCGCCGCAGCGGCTCCCGCCAGTATGATCATGGTTGCCAGTACCCTGATTGTTCCCATAGTTTTTTTAGTTGAAAATTGTTTCCGTTGCTTAATTGTTTTAGTTTGACAACTAAAACAACGCCGCGCATGTTACCACACGCGCGCACGAAAAGCAAGCCCGCTGCCACAAATAGTTGGAGGTGGAAGGCGCGCGCGTGCGTTACGCACGCGGGTCCGCACAATCGGCCGGTCGGCGCTTGCGTTCGGGCGGGGGTGTGGTATAATCCCCGCATCATGAAATTCACGGAAAAGCTTTCTTCGCGCATCGCGGCCACGCGGTCCGCGCTCTGCGTGGGGCTGGATCCCCGCCCGCAGTCTGAGAACATGAACGAGCTGGCGGACTGGCTCCGCCGCGTGGTGGAGGAAACCGCGCCGTACGCTGCCGCCTACAAGCCGAATATCGCGTATTTCGAGGCCATGGGGCTTCCCGGGCTCAAGGTGCTGGAGGAGCTGCTACCGGATATGCCCAAGGATATCCCGGTCATCCTGGATGCCAAGCGCGGCGATATCGGTGAAACCCAGAAATACTACGCCCAAGCCTATTTCGACCGCATGGACGTGGATGCGGTGACGCTCAATCCCTTTATGGGATACGACATACTGGAACCTTTCCTGGACCGCCCCGGCAAGGGCGTGTACCTGCTGGCGGTCACCACAAATGCCGGCTCCGCAGACGTGGAGCAGCAGGTGCTTGCCAACGGCCGCCGCGTGTACCAGCTGGTGGGTGATATGGTGGAGCGCGCCAAGGCGGAGAACGCCGCCACGGAGGTGGGCATGGTGGTGGGCCTCACCAACGCCAACGGCCAGATTCTGGCGGACCTGCCAGACACCCCGCTGCTCATCCCCGGGCTCGGCGCGCAGGGGGGTGACCTCTCCGCGCTCATGGGCGGCACCCGCACGGCACCGCCCACCATCAATGTTTCCCGCGGCATCCTCTACAAGGAACCGGAGCTATCCTTCGCCCAGAAGGCGGAGAAGTACGCCGCGCAGATTCGCGCCGCCCTCAACCTCTAACCCTCCGTCTTCACCGTGAAGCAATACCTGGACCTACTGCGCGATGTGCTGGAGAACGGCGTGGGCCGAGATGACCGCACCGGTACCGGCACCATCGGCGTCTTCGGGCGTCAGGCTCGCTTCGACCTGCGGCAGGGCTTCCCCTGCCTCACCACCAAGAAGCTGCACCTGCGCTCCATCATCTACGAGCTGCTCTGGTTCCTGAAGGGCAGCACCAATGTGCGCTACCTCCAGGAGCACGGCGTGAGTATCTGGGACGAGTGGGCGGACGAGAACGGCGACCTTGGCCCCGTCTACGGCTCCCAGTGGCGCGCCTGGCCGGATGGCCAGAGCGGCAGCATCGACCAGATTGCCAAGCTTATCGACGGCCTGAAGAACAACCCGTGGAGCCGCCGCCACCTGGTGAGCGCGTGGAACGTGGCGGAGGTGGACGGCATGGCCCTGCCGCCTTGCCACTGCCTGTTCCAGTTCTGCGTGGTGCCCGCGCAGGGGGAAGGGGAGAAACACGGGCTGAGCCTGCAGCTATACCAGCGCAGCTGTGATTTGTTCCTGGGCGTGCCCTTCAACATAGCCAGCTACGCGCTGCTGCTCATGATGGTGGCGCAGGTCTGCGGCTACGAGCCGCGCGAGTTCGTGCACACCTTCGGTGATTTGCACCTGTACCGCAACCACCTGGACCAGGCGCGCCTGCAGCTCACGCGCGAACCGCGCCCGCTGCCCACCATGCGCATCAATCCCGCCGTCACAGAGGTTGACGGGTTCGACTACCCGGACTTCTCGCTTGAAAACTACGATCCCCACCCGCATATCAAGGCGGCCGTTTCCGTATGATTCCGCGTTTTACAGGGGTGGTGGCCATGGCTGCAGACCGTGCCATCGGCATCCGCCAGGGAATCCCGTGGAAGCTCAGTGAGGATATGAAGCTTTTCAAGCGGCTCACCATGGGCCACCCCATCCTCATGGGGCGCAAGACCTGGGAGAGCCTGGGACGCCCGCTGCCCGGGCGCCAGAACATTGTGCTCACCCGCACCCCCGGCTACGCGGCGGAGGGCGCGGTGGTCATCCACGACCTCGCAGAGCTGGAGCGCATGGAGCTCCAGGATGCGGAGGTGATGGTTATCGGCGGCGCTCAGCTGTACGCCGCCATGCTCGGGAGAATGGAACGGCTCCACGTTTCCGAGGTGCAGGGCGAATTCGAGGCGGACACGTATTTCCCGGAATTCGCGCACCTTTTCCCCCACCGCGAGGAATTGGAGCGGTACGCGGGGTTCACCCATGTTGTCTATACGCGCTAGGATGCGCAAGGCGCGCCGCTTCAGCGCCCATGCGTCGGCTTGTCTGGCGGCGGTGTGTTTCGGCCTCATGAGCCCTATGTGCAAGGTGGCCATGGCCGGTGGTGCCATCGGTTCCCTCTCGCTGGGCATGATGCGCATTGCCGGGGCCGCCGCGCTCTTCTGGCTCGTCTCCCTATTCCTGCCGCGCGAACGCGTCGATTGGCGGCACGACCTGCCCATGCTCGCCGGCATGTCTCTCTGCGGCATGGGTATCAACCAGTTCTTCTATGTGTGGGGGCTGCAGTACACATCCCCCACAAACGCATGTGTCATTGCCACCACCACGCCCGTGTTCACGCTCATCCTCTCCATTCTGGTGCTGCATCTGGTGGTGACGCGCCGCATGGTGGGCGGTGTGGCCCTGGCTGCGGCGGGCGCGCTGGTGCTCATTCTGGGCAGCGGGGCGCAGGGCGGCATCAGCGGCCACCCGTTCGGGGATGCCCTCTGCCTGGTGTCCCAGTTCTCCGCCGCGTGCTACTTTGTGTTCTTCGGCCGCATGGTGAAGCGGTACAGCCCGGTCACGCTCATGAAGTGGCTTTTCACCATCTCCACCGTGCTCCTGCTCCCCGTTGTGGCCCCGGAGATGGCGCGCGCGCCCTGGGATGAGGTTACCATGGATGCCGCGCTCGGAGCCGCCTACGTGGTGGTGTTCGGCTCTTTCGTGAGCTACCTGCTGCTCATCTACGGGCAGCGCCACCTCAAGCCGCCCGTGGTGGCCACGTACAACTATGTGCAGCCCGCCGTAGCTGCCGCAGCCGGTGTTCTTATGGGACTGGATGTCCTCACCTGGCAGAAGATTCTCGCGGTCGCCCTCATTGCCGTCGGCGTCTACTTCGTCACCCACCTGCATCCGCGTTCTTCGCGTCAGGGCTGATTTTGGTGCTTTACAAACGGGGGCAAGAGTGATACTTTACTGGCTTCCCGCGCGGAACGAACAGTTAGTGAAATGAAAAATTTGCTTTCCATAGAGGAGTTGACGTCTGATGAGATGAAGGAACTGCTTGCCCTTGGGCACCGCTTGAAGGCGGAGCGCGGCTCGCACCGCGAGCTTCCGCTCGCCGGGCAGACCTGGGCGCTTATCTTCTCCAAATCCTCCACCCGCACGCGCGTTTCCTTTGAGGTGGGCGTGAGCGAGCTCGGGGGGCGTCCCATGTTCCTTTCCGTGCGTGATATCCAGCTGGGCCGCGGCGAACCCATACGCGACACCGCCCGCGTGCTGGGCCGCATGATCCACGGCGCAATCATCCGCACATACGCCCAGGAGGAGCTGGTGGAATTCGCAGAGCTCTCCGGCCTGCCCACCATCAACGCCCTTACCGATCAGGAGCACCCCTGCCAGATTCTGGCAGACCTGCTCACCATCGAGGAGCGCTACGGCGTGGGCGCGTGGAAGGATATGCGTATCGCCTTTTTCGGGGATGTGGATAACAACATGGGCCGCTCCTGGATGTGGGCGGCCAAGCATCTGGGGTTCACCCTCGTGCTGGCGGGACCGGAGCAGGCTCTTCCCAAGCCCCGCGTGCTGCAGGAGCTGGACTGCCAGAACATCATCTGCACCACCGACCCGGAGGAGGGTGTGCGCGGCTGCACCGTGGTCAACACCGATACGTGGATTTCCATGGGCCAGGAGGCGGAGAAGGGCACCAAGGAAAAGGCATTTTTCCCCTACCAGGTGAACAAGCAGCTCATGAGCCTTGCCGCTCCCAACGCATGCGTGCTCCACTGCCTGCCCGCCTACCGCGGATATGAAATCACCGATGAGGTGCTGGAGGCCAATGCCGATATCATCTTCACCGAGGCAGAAAACCGCCTCCACGCCCAAAAAGCCGTCCTCTACGCCCTGGCCCGCGCTGCACGCTAAACGGCTCGCCCCGTTTGCCCAAGCTCCCGGGTTTTTGGGGTGGAATTGGCCGTTCTGCCGCTTTTTCCCATGAAAAAGTGGCAAAAGCAGATTTTTGCCCACAAATGCCCTATCTGGCTTCGATAATCACCTCTGCGCGCAGGGGGGCGTCGCCGATGATGTAGCGGCGCTGGTTTTCCTGCCCCGCTGCGGCAATCTGCACGGGTTCCCCGGCCATGGTTTCCTTTTTGAACTTGAGCTGTATGGCGAAAGGCTCGGCGGGCAGGGGCGCGGTATCATGTTCCAGCGCCCAGATGAGATAGGCGGAGTTGTTGATGTGGCCGTTGAAATCCGTGTCCCGCCGCGGAGCGGGAAAGGCTGCGCCGAACGCTGCCCCGCCCTCCCAAAGAAGTGGTGTTTGGCATTGTTGCCGATTACACTCATAATCGGCGGATGCCCCCCCCCCCACATCAAACACCGAAGGGTGATTATCAGTTCTTGGGCAAAACAAGAATCCAATCTTTGGGACACATAAGGGTTGCAGGGGAGGATGGCGGTGGGTATACTGCGCATATGCAAATGGTGTTGCAGGCAGTGGCGGCGAATATTGCGTTTGTGGCGTATGCAATAGCCGTGGCGGGCGTGGTGGCGGCGCTGTGTTTCCATCGGCCGGAGCGCGGCTATGCCTGCAAGGTGGTGTTCTGCGGATTGTGCGCTTTGCTGGCGGTGCTGGGCGGCGCGGCAGCGGGCGTGCTCTGCGCCCCTCCCTCCTGGTCTGCGGGGGTGCAAATCCTGTTGGCGGTGTTGGGTGGCTGTTTCTTGGGCAAGTGCGGCTGGCGCCGCACGACGTTGTCGATAGGTTGCTGGGCCTTTGTCACCTACATGCTGTGGATGGGCTTGCGCGCATTGCCCTGCGATGCCGTGGCGCTGTCGTTTGCGCGGGACAAGCTGCTGCCGGCGGTGGCGCTTCCGGTCCTGCTGGCCCTCCTGCTCAGCGTGAAGGGCCCCGTGCGTTTTTGGAGCGCATTTTTCGGCGTGTTCCTGGTGCTCTACATCATGGAATCTGCGGGCATGGCCTGGGAGTCGTTCGACCCGCAGAGCACGCTTCCCGGCTGGTCGCGCCTGCTGCGGGAGGTGGTTTTGGGAGTGGTGGAGCTTGTGCTGATGCTGTGGGTGTTCCTGAGCGTGCTGCAGGCCGCGCGCAAGCGGGCGTGCGGGGTATTGGCCCT
Organism: Akkermansia sp.; assembly: GCA_045616565.1. GTDB lineage: Bacteria > Verrucomicrobiota > Verrucomicrobiia > Verrucomicrobiales > Akkermansiaceae > Akkermansia. Next base: position 18,100 of record JAZLHB010000017.1, read on the forward strand.
GTACGCGCTGCGCACGGCGTATGTGGTGTACGGCCTGGCTGTGCTGTGTTCATAATTGTTATTGAACCGGCGTGCGCGCTGCGGTGTCCTTTTTGCGGGACCACCCCCGAACAGGATATGAACAACAAGAACATTACACGGTACACATACGAGAGCACGGATTTCCAAGGCTGGCGGGTCAGCATCCAGCGCCGCGGACGGATTATCACGCGCTATTTTTCCGATCTCCAGTGCGGATCCGAGGAGGAGGCACACCGCCAGGCCCTGGAATACCGGGACCGCGTGTTCAGCCAGTTGGCGGCAAACCGCAACAACCTGGAGGACTACATGGACCGCGAGCTGCAGAACGTGCAGGACCTGCTGCGCGAGAAGGAGCGCGGCTATTCCCCCGGAGCCTGAAGCTGCGGGGAGAGCGCGGCCTCCAGCTCCGTGCATCCGTAGAACTCCGCCTGTTCCAGGCGGTGGAACTGCGCGGCCAGGCGCTCCATCACCTCCACCATGCGGGTTTTCACATCCTGCGTGTTGTCGATGTAGTTCCAGAGCGCGCCCTCATCCGTTCCCCGCATAGCCGCCAGCTTGTCCAAACAGGCGCGCAGCTGCGGCAGCGCGGCGGCGGCGGAAGCGGCATCGGTCACTCCCGCCAGAACGGCGGTTTCCTCTGCCAAGGCCCCTTCAAGGGCCGCGCACGCCTGCTGCGGAGATTCCTCCGCAACCGCTGCCGCGCAAAGGCACAAGCAGGTGCCGAACATTAGGGGCCGTGTCATCATACGCACCCATCATACCGTGCATGCCGCCCGCTGTCAAGAAATGTGCCTTGGCGCAATGCGGGTGCCGATGCTTGGCTTTCTTGTCAATCGTTCAAGCGGTGGGAGACGGGGAAGCGCAGCTGCTCTGCGGGAGCGTCCACATGCAGGATGGTGGGCAGGAGAGTGCGCTTGAGCGCGGCGGCAATCATGCGGCGCTGGATGCGGCGCACCTCGTTTTCCGAGAAGAGGCCGCCGCAGTTGGCGATAAGGTCGCCGGGCGGCACATTGCGGTCTGCCAGCTCGTGGATGATGCGGTCCACCTCCGGGTGGGGCGGTTCGGTGAGCGCGCCGAAAAGTTGGGCGTGTTCTTCCAGCAGCAGGCCGCGCAGCATGTGGAGGTCCATCTCGTACAGGTTGCCCAGCGGGGCGAGGGCACCGCAGGTTTCCGCATAGAGCGTGAAATCTCCCAGCATTATCTCCCTGCGCCCGAGCGGGCAGAGCAGCATGTAGCCCAGTTCCTCCGCAACGGCGGTGGTGAGCATGGCGCGCATGCGCGCCTGCAGGGCGGTGTCTTCCTTTTTGTCCTCCGCCGCAGAGAGAGTGGGCAGTTTCTGCTTGCGCACGGTGATGCCCAGCTCCGTCTCCAATGCAAAGGCTTCATCCGCAAAGGTGACGCCGCACACATGCGCGGCCCCGATGGCGGAGGCGCAGAGGGCGGCCAGCAGGGTGCCGTTCGGGTGGTCCAGCGGGATGCACACGCCGGTGTAGCCGTTGTTGCGCACGGTATCCGAGATGCCGCGCTGCAGGGCGAGGCGCAGGAGCTCTCGCGGCTCCGGCAGGGCGGCGCAGGGGCGCCCCTTCTCTATATCTGCCACCTTGGCGGCGGTCTCGAAGAAAGGCAGGCGCAGCAGCGGCTTGCCCGTGGCGGAAACAATGAAGGATCCGCCCGCGTAGATATCCTTGCCGGCGGTGCCCACGGGGGCGCATACCACCACGGGCGCGCCGTTGGTAACGGCCTCCCAGCTCATGGTGTCCTGAAGGTCTGCGGCGGCGGTGGCGTGCCAGGGGCGGCATGCCAGGTGCACCAGCAAATCGAAATCCGGCCCCTCCGGCAGAATGTCCTCCTCTCCCAGGCGCACATAGATGTTGCAGCCGTTCACCTCTGTTACCATGCCGTCTTCCAGCTCGGTCACGGTGTCGCTCTCCAGCAGGTAGGGTACCAGAACGGAGCGGTGGTGCCTGCCGCGCTGCTCCAGCGGGTCGTCTTCCCCATCGTCCTCCCCGAGCATGCCGTCCCACAGCTCGTCATCGTCGATATAGCGGAAGTATGCGCCCAGGATGAGGGGGGCACTGCCCAGCTCGCGGGAGAGCGCATCCAGCGCGCGGCGCGTCTGGCGCTCAAAGGAGTCGCGCTCGGCCAAATCCTGCGGGTTGAGCCCGCAGAGGGCCTCTGCCGGGGCAATGACGAGTTCCGCGCCGTGGTCGATGCAGTCCCGGTACCCCTGGACAATGGCGCGGAGGTTGTTGGAGAAGTCTCCCGGGAGCGGGTTGTTTTGGATGATGCCGATGTGGCGGATAGTTGGAGCCATGGTGGGATATGGGTTAGTAGAGGTTCACGGGCAGGGCGGTTCCGGTCTCTCCGAGTGTGAAGGAGATGCCCACGCCTGTTTCGCGCTTGCCGCCGTTGTCTCGCATGTAGACGTTGACGCCCACGTACCAGGCGCCGGAGTTGCGGAAGAGGGAAATTTGCTGGAGCGGGCTGCGGCCTTCCGTGATATCCACGTATGCGCGGCCGGCCAGGGTGTAGTTCTCATTGATGCGCAGGTTGCCCTGGGCGTAGAACTGGCTGGAATCCTCCTGGATGGGGTGGTGCTTGATGAAGCGGTGGCCGAAGGTGTACTCGAACCAGGCGCAGGGCATGTGGGAGATGCTGGTGTTGTACTGGTGGAAATCCTCCCCGCCGCGGAAGGTGGGGGTCAGGGATTCAAAGCGCAGGCTGAAGGTGTCTCCCGGTGTGAGCCGCACCACGGAGTACAGGTTGGAGAAGGGGCGGTTGGTGTTGGAGTTGTCGCCGTTGTAATCCACGAACGCGTTCCAGTCCAGCACGTTCATGCGCACGCCGTCCTGCGTGGTGGAGAAGGTGTTCTGCATGCCGAAACGCCACACGGCGCTCTTGCCCCAGCCGTCCACGCCCGTGAAGCTGCAAAGGTCCATGGGCATGGGGGCATCCGTGCTGGTGCCCATGGTGGTGGACCAGCAGTCGATGCGCGGCACCAGCGCATTGGAGGAGGAGATGGCCATTTGCGAGTAGCTGGTGTACGGGCGCAGCACATGCGTGAGCCCTTTGAAGCCCAGCCTGTCGTAGTGGAATCCCGCGTAGTGGCGCTGCAGGCGGATGTTGAAATCGCAGCCCAGGTAGCCCATGAAGCGGTTGTCTGCGCCTATGCCGCCCACATCATAGTAGCCGGAATAGCCCACGCCGGCCTTGGGTGTGACATTCAGGAAGCGCAGCAGCTTGAAGCTGGTGCTGAACTCGTGCAGCGTGAAGGCGCGCGCGTAGGAGTCCGTTTGCAGCAGGCGGGCGTAGTACTCGCGCTCCGGACCCTGCCGGAGGTGGCTGAGCGCCTCCTCGTACGCGGTGCGCTGGATGGGGGAGATGTACTGGCGCATCACTCCGGCCCCGGTGCGGGTCTCGTAGTTGATGCGGGTGCCGAAGAGCGGTGTGCGCACCCGGTAGAAGGAGCCCTCCATGCGTTCGTCCGTGGCGTAGTAGTTGTTGGGTGCGAAACGCGTGTAGAGCATGCCCTGGGTGAGCTGGGTGGTGCGGGTGAGGCGCACCGTGTTGTCCGGCTTGTCGCAGGTCTGGCACTCGTTGAGGAAGAAGTCTCGCAGCATGTAGCGGTCGCTCACGGCGTTCACATTGGCGGCGGCGGACCAGTGGGCGTTCTTGTCTGCGGCGGGGGTGATGTCCCAGGCGGCAACCATGTTGGCGTAGTACCTCTGGTCGCCGATTTTGCTGCGCGGTGTCTGGGAGGGGTTGATCAGGGGGTCCTTGTCCGGGGCGTAGTAGAATTTGATGCCGCGCAGGTCGAGGCTGCGGGAGGCCTTGTCGAGATCCTGGAAGTCAAGCCCGATGGCGAACCCTCGGCGCGTGCGGTAGTCTGCGTGCAGGGTGGCCAGGTAGTCTGCGGTGGGCATGATGCCCTGCGTGCGGCGGTTGCCGATGAGGAAGCCGTAGCTGTTGAAGAGGTAGGCCCCCCAGTAGGAGCGGGTGCCCAGGTTGGGCATGTAGCCCTCCTTGGGGTTGAGGGAGTGGGAGAAGGGAATCCAGCCGATGACGGGCACGGCCACATCATGGCTGCGGGAGGCGATGCTCAGGCGGGAGAGCGAGCCGTAGTCCCCCGGCACCACGCGCAGTGTGCCCGCCCCCACCCAGGAGCGCGGGCGCTCAATGTCCTCTGTGGTCACATAGGCATCATGGATGGTGATGACGTTGCGTCCCTGGGCGTCCTTGCCGTATTCGATGCGGGAGCCGCGCACCAGCATGCCGTTCACCTTGGCGCGCGCGCCGTTGAGCTCCGCCGTGCCGGTGTCCCAGTGGTAGGTGCCGCTTTCGCTGCGCATCATCATCTCGTGCTGGCACACCGTGAGCGGCCCGTGCAGCTCCGCCACGTTTTCCGCCAGATTGGCGGCCAGGCCGCCCGCGTAGATGTCCGCCCCGGTGTCCGCGAGCAGGTGGATGGGCTGTCCGTGGCTTTCGTAAGTGAGGGCGTGTGCCTCCGCATCATAGTTGATATCCGCCCCGGTGCTTTCCACGGCCAGGTTGGAGGGGATGGCGGGCGTGGCGGAAAGGGCCCCCAGCTGGTTCATGCCGGCAATTTCCGCCAGGGTGGGCTTCATCGCGCTTTCCTCGCTCAGCAGGCTTTGCGGCAGGGGGAGAGAGGTGTTGTCATCCGTGAGGGTGGGCATTTCCGCCGCGCGGGCTGGGGCCTCCGGTTGCCTGGGGAATTCTGCAGCCTGCGGTTCCTGCGGCGGCGGGGCATCCGTTTCATCCTCCACCTGGGGCAGGGGGGCGGGGGCGCTCTCTTGGGCGCACAGGGCGCATGCAAGGAGGAGAACCGGCAGCGTCCCGCGCTGTATCAAGCGTTTGCCGCGCCTGCTGAAACGGATTTCATGCATCTTTCCCCGGAAAAATCAATTGGTGGTGTCCATGTAGCGCTTCATGAAGCGCGCGGCGGTGGATTGCAGGTCCTGCAGCACCAGGCAGTCCAGCGTTCCGCCGAAACTCTCGTCAATGCCGAAGGAGAGCATCCTGCCGTTGATGCGCAGGTACTGGCGCAGCAGCACGGGGAGCCCCTTGCCGTCCGGCTCGGCCTCGCTCACCAGGATGCTCAGCAGGCGCATGTCCGTGAGCCCGCTGCGCAGCAGCTGCATCTCCTCCGCGCGCATCACCAGGCTGTCCGGCGGGTAAAAGGCCTGCACATGGCGGGCCAGCGCGGGCTCCATGGCGTTGGCGCGCAGCCAGCCCAGAATCAGGCGGCGCGAGTATTCCGTGTAATCGTTGGAGATGCTCACCGTGCCGTACAGGTAGCGGTATTCCGGGTGCTTCAGCAGGTAGCGGCCAATGCCCATCCACAGCGTGTCCAGGGAGGCGGCCAGGCGCTGGTACGGCGGGGTGATGAACGCGCGCCCCATCTCCAGCCCCTGCGCCATGACCTCCAGCAGCGGCTTGTGGAAGCGGAAGAACGAGGCGTTGTAGAGCCCCTTGATTCCCTTGTTGCGGATGATGAAATCCGTGCGGCCTATGCGGTAGGCCCCGGCAAGGCACTTGTTGCGGGCATCCCACATCACAAGGTGGATGTAGTGCGGGTCGAACTCGTCCAGGTCGCAGGCGGTGCCGGTGCCTTCCCCCACGGCGCGGAACGTGTTCTCTCTCTGCAGGCCTATCTCGTGGAGCAGGCGGGGAATCTGCTCCGCCTCCGCAGCGTACACCTGCAGGCCGTAGTTCTCGCTGTTGTAGCAGAAGCAGCTTTCCGGCAGGGCGTCAATCTCCTCCTGCAGCAGCTCCGGCGGCTCCGGGTCATCCACGGCGCAGCGCGGCTGCTCCGCCTGGGTGGATGCGGCTGAGGGCTGTATCTTGTAGCGCAGCAAGGAGGAGCGCAGCTGCAGGTAATCGCTCAGGCTCTGCGGGTCCTTGAACAGGGAGATGATCTTGGGCGTCACGGGCTTGCCCAGGCGTATGCTGTGGCGCATGCGGCCGTCACGCTTGATTTCCCGCGGCAGGAAGGTGGAGCGGTGCGCCTTGGCCAGCACCGTCACCAGCTGGAAGAACCATCCCGTGTGCCCGGATATGTGCATGGGCACCACCGTGGCCCCGGTCTTGCTGATGACGGAGGCGATATTCACCTGCCACGGGTCCTCCTGAATCTCGCGGTGGCGCGGGGAGAAGGATGCCACGGAACCGCTGGGGAACACCAGCAGGCAGTGCCCCCCCCGCAGCCAGGCGAGCATCTCCTTCATGCCCGCTATGTTGGCGCGCGTGGCCTCGTTGCCCCCGTACACGTTCACCGTGATGGAGTATGGCCGCATGCCGCGCACGCAGTACAGGAAATCGTTCACCACAATGCGCACGTCCCGGCGCCGCTTCATCACCGCTGCGCCGAACATGAGCCCGTCGCTCAGCCCGTGCGGGTGGTTGGAGGTGACCACGCAGGGCCCCTCCTCCGGTATGTTCTCCAGCCCCTCCAGGTCGTAGTTGAGGTTGAGGTACTTGCAAGCCAGGGTAAAGAAATCCTGCTCGCTGCCGTTCTCCCAGTCGTCCTCAATGTGCGCGTGCGCGGCATTGAAGTTGCTGAAGCCCAACAGGCGCTCTCCCCACTCCACCAGCCACTGCGGCAGCTTCAGCCACGGCGGCAGGTATTGGGTCAAATCCATTATTTTTTCCCTTTGGCTCACGTTTTGTGGTGGTTTTGGCGCAGTTTACACCACACCGTGGGGGAATCCTAGCACGCCGCCCGCCCCGTGTCAACCTCAAACGGCCCGTCTGGTTATCCTTGTGAGAAAATCCCCACCCGCTTGATTTTTCGCTCGCTTTCACGCGGGAAATATGGTAGATTGCGCAGAACGACACATGAGCGATACATCCTATATCTACGACAATGTGGACGCCTACCTGAGCCTGGCCGCGCAGGTGGCCAGCCCGTCCGTGTATCTCGGCACCGGGCTGCAGCCCTACCTGATGCAGGCCCCGGCCTACGTGCCGGTGGATCCGGAGTCTGAGGTGGTGGGCGCGGAAACCATGGAGGCACTGGTGCAGAGCTGCACCACGGAAGCCGAGCGGGCCACCCTGGCGGAAACCGGTATGGTGGACTTCATCAAGGACGGCCCCGTGGGCAAATACCACGGCTACGTGTACAACCAGGAGGGCGGGTACCTCATCGTCCTGCTCTCCCTGCGCGTGGACGACTACCTGAACCAGGGCGTGAACGGGGACTGCTCCGATGTGCACCTGCCCACCAGCTACCCGCCCACCTGGCGCCGCTACGGCAACCTGCAGCCCATGTGGCAGGATGCCCCGCAGCTGACGCGCGAGGACACCCAGGCCCTGGTGGACAGCTTCCTCTCCGGCAAGGAGCGGGCGCGCCTGGACAACACGGGAGACGTGGATTTCGCCTACCAGAACGAGTACGCGCGCTACCGCGCCTCCGTGGTGTCCCAGCGTCTCGGGTACGACCTCTGCTTCCGTATCATCAACACCACGGTGAAGACCATGAAGCAGATCAACCTGCCGGAGGAGTACGTGGTGCCGCTGACGCGCTTCACCAACGGCCTCATCCTGGTGACCGGCGCCGTGGGTTCCGGCAAGTCCACCTCCCTGGCCGCCATCATCGATTTCATCAACTCCGACCGCAAGGACCACATCATCACCCTGGAGGACCCCATCGAATTCCTTTTTGAGCCCGCCTCCTGCCAGGTGAACCAGCGAGAGGTCCACAAGCACACGGAATCTTTCGGCCGTGCCCTGCGCGCTGCCCTCCGTGAAGACCCGGACATCATCATGGTGGGTGAAATGCGCAACCTGGAAACCATCTCGCTGGCGCTCACCGCCGCAGAGACCGGCCACCTGGTGCTCGGCACCCTGCACACCGGCTCCGCCGCCCGAACGGTGGACCGAATCCTGGACGCCTTCCCCGTGGAGGAGCGAGAGCATATCCGCATCATGCTTTCCGAATCCCTGCGCGGCATCCTCTCCCAGCAGCTCATTCCCAAGAAAGACGGCTCCGGCCGCGTGATGGCGCTGGAGATGCTCGTGAACACCGCCGCCGTGGCCAACTGCATCCGCGAGGGCAAGACCTTCATGATTCCCGGCCTTATCCAGACCGGCAAGGCCCAGGGCATGCGCCTGATGGACGACGCCCTCCAGGACCTCTACCTGCGCGGCCTCATCACCGCAGAGGAGTGCGACGCCCGCGCCACCGACAAGGTGATCATGGAACGCTTCCTCAAGGAGCACCCGGAAGGCGCCACCACCGGAATCCCGCAGGCCTAACACGCGGGCTCACCACCAGACACCAACCTTTTCACCATTATGGATAACAAGATTGACCAGTACTTCCGCACGCTCGTTGAAATGGGCGGCTCCGACCTCCACCTCTCAGAGGGGCAGCCCCCCAAGGTGCGCGTGCACGGCGATATCACCCCCATTGAGGACCGCATCCTCACCCATGAGGACATGGTGGAGCTCATGCAGCCCATCTGCAACCCCAAGCTCTGGGAGCAGTATGTGAACGAGGGTGACGCCGACTTCGCCTACGAGATGGACGCGCACTCCCGCTTCCGCTGCAACTACATGAAGCAGCAGCGCGGCTACTGCTGCGTGTTCCGTCTCATCCCCACGGACATCATGACCCTGGAGCAGCTCAACATCCCCTCTGTCGTCAAGCGTTTCGCGGAAATGCGCGCGGGGCTCGTCCTTGTCACCGGTCCCACCGGCTCCGGCAAGTCCACCACCCTCGCCGCCCTCATCGACTACATCAACACCAACTTCAACCGCCACGTCGTCACCATCGAGGAACCCATCGAATTCGTCCACAACTCCAAGAAGAGCATCATCACCCAGCGTGAGGTGCCCTCCAACTGCCCGTCCTTCGCAGACGGCCTGCGCGCCTCCCTGCGCGAGGATTCGGACATTGTGCTCGTGGGTGAGATGCGCGACCTGGAGACCATCTCCCTGGCCCTCACCGCTGCGGAGACCGGCCTGCTGGTGTTCGGCACCCTGCACACCAACAACGCGCGCAAGACCATCGACCGTATCATCGATGTGTTCCCTTCCGAGCAGCAGGCCCAGGCCCGCACCATGCTCGCAGGCTCCCTGCGCGGCGTGGTGGCGCAGCTGCTCATGAAGCGGTGCGACAAGCCCGGCCGCTGCGCCGTGAACGAGATTCTCTTCGCCACCCCGGCCGTGGGCTCCATCATCCGCGAGGGCGCCACCCAGAAGCTGGCGGATGTCATTATCGGCGGCAAGCAGCTGGGCATGCAGTTCATGGATGATGCCATCTGGCAGAAGCTCCAGCAGGGCATTGTCTCTCCGCGCGAGGCCTACATGAAGGCTATCGACAAGAGCCGCTTCAAGAACTTCCTGCCCAAGGCGGACGAGAGCATGGCCAACGCCGGCGGCGCATAAGGGAAGATTTCTCCCATTCACAGCAAGGCCCATCCGGCTCCGTGCCGGGTGGGCCTTGTTCTGTTTGGCTTGGGAATCCGCCTATTCCTGTTCCTTCCTGAGCTTCCTGTTGATGATTTCCAGCAGGGGGAGCAGGTTGCCGCCCACAAAGTTGCCCAGGGAGATGATGAGCAGGGCCTTGAAGACGGGCAGGGGAGAGGAGTAGATGGCCCCGGAAACGCAGAAGTAGTACATGTCTGCAATGCTGTGTTCGCTGCCGGCGCAGATAAAGCCCATGACACCGAAGATGATGGCCAGGTATTTGCCCACTTGGTGCGGGATTTCCCGGTAGCCGTTCACGGCAATGTACATGAAGATGTTGCAGATGATGCCCAGCACGAACAGGGAGAGCGGCGCGCTCTCCAGCTTGGCCTGCGCCATGGCCATGGCGCAGGCGTTGATACCGGATTCCCCGCAGATGGAGGAAAGGTTTTCAATGCAGCCCATCAGCATGCAGCCCAGCAGGTTGCCCAGCCACACCAGCAGCAGCCCCGCCGTGTAGCCCGGCTTCTTGTACAGCACGTAGCACAGCTTGCCCGTGAACAGCGGGTAGCTGCGCGTACACACCGCAAACAGGCCCACCGCAAACAGGAAGGACCCCACCACCATGCCGCCGGGGAAGGCATCTTTGATGCGCAGGAACACGGTGCCGCCCAGGCTGATGGCAACACCGGCCATCAAGGATGCAATGATGCGCACTGTCAGCCAACGCGCGGGGGAGGGAGATGATTCAACGGAATCGGCGGTATTGCTCATGTATCCACTATAGGATGCCCAAGGCGGGAAGTCAACGCAATTCCAGCGGCCCGGGGCTCGTCTAACTATTATTTCTGCAAGCAACTGATATCCCGCAACTGCTTTCAATCACGGAAGTTATTGACACGAATCGCGGTTGACTATTGGTTGGTTGGTGGTACACTCCGGCCCTGCAAATTCATCTCTTATGAGAAAAGTAGCACTGATCACCGGTATCACGGGCCAGGATGGTTCCTTCCTGGCGGAGTTTTTGATTGAAAAGGGTTACGAGGTCCACGGCCTGCTGCGCCGCTCCTCCTCGTTCAACACCGGGCGCATTGAGCACCTGTATCTCACGGAGTGGGTGCGCGACCAGAAGAAGGCCCGCCACGTGAACCTGCATTACGGCGACATGACGGATTCCAGCTCGCTCATCCGCATCCTGCAGCAGATTCAGCCCACGGAAATCTACAACCTGGCTGCCCAGAGCCATGTGAAGGTCAGTTTCGACGTGCCGGAGTACACGGCGGATACGGATGCCATCGGCACGCTGCGCATCCTGGAGGCCGTGCGCATTCTGGGTATGGAGAAGACCTGCCGCATCTACCAGGCCTCCACCTCGGAGCTTTTCGGCCTGGTGCAGGAGGTGCCGCAGAAGGAGACCACCCCGTTCTACCCGCGCTCTCCCTACGGCGTGGCCAAGCAGTACGGTTTCTGGATCACCAAGAACTACCGAGAGTCCTATGGCATGTTCGCCGTCAACGGCATCCTCTTCAACCACGAGAGCGAGCGCCGCGGGGAGAACTTTGTGACCCGCAAAATCACCCTTGCCGCAGCCCGCATTGCCCAGGGCCTGCAGGACAAGCTCTACATGGGCAACATGGACGCCCGCCGCGACTGGGGCTACGCCAAGGACTACGTGGAGTGCATGTGGCTCATCATGCAGCAGGACGTGCCGGAGGACTATGTGATTGCCTCCGGTGAGATGCACACCGTGCGCGAGTTCTGCACCATGGCGTTCCAGGAGGCCGGAATCGAGCTGCGCTGGGAAGGGCAGGGGGTGGATGAGAAGGGCATCGATGTGGCCACGGGACGCGTGCTCGTGGAGGTGGATCCCAAGTATTTCCGCCCGGCAGAGGTGGAGCAGCTGCTCGGCGATCCCACCAAGGCGCGCACCAAGCTGGGCTGGAACCCGCAGAAAACGCCGCTCCAGGAGCTTGTGCGCATCATGGTGCAGCACGATATGGAGTATGTGCGCAATATCCACCACGCTTGAGCCATGATGGAGAAAAACGCGAAAATCTACGTGGCGGGCCACCGCGGCATGGTGGGCTCCGCCATTGTGCGTGAACTCCGGCGGCAGGGATACGCCAACATTGTCACCCGCACCCATGCGGAGCTCAACCTCTGCCGCCAGGATGCCGTGGAGGCCTTCTTCGCCGCAGAGAAGCCGGAGTACGTGTTCCTGGCCGCCGCCAAGGTGGGCGGCATTGTGGCCAACAGCTCCGCACTTGCGGATTTCATGTATGAGAATATGGTGCTGGAGATGAACGTTATCCACGCCGCTTGGCAGAACGGCTGCAGGAAGCTGGAATTCCTCGGCTCCTCCTGCATCTATCCTCGGGAGGCGCCCCAGCCCATGAAGGAGAGCTGCCTGCTCACCTCTGCCCTGGAGCAGACCAACGAGGCATACGCCCTCGCCAAGATTTCCGGCCTCAAGTACTGCGAGTACCTCAACCGCCAGTACAAGACGGATTACATCAGCCTCATGCCCACCAACCTATACGGGCCCAACGACAACTACCACCCCACCAACAGCCATGTGCTGCCAGCTCTCATTCGCCGCTTCCATGAGGCCAAGGAGGCCGGCAGCCCCTCTGTGACCTGCTGGGGGGACGGCTCCCCCCTGCGGGAGTTCCTGTATGTGGACGACCTCGCCAACCTCTGCGTGTTCCTCATGAACAACTACAGCGGCAACGAAACCGTGAACGCAGGCACCGGCAAGGAGGTCAGCATCAGGGAGCTCACGCGGCTCGTGGCGCGGGTGGTGGGCTACAAGGGAGAAATCCTGTGGGACACCACCAAGCCCAACGGCACGCCCCGCAAGCTGCTGGATGTCTCCAAGGCTGCCGCACTCGGCTGGCGCTACAAGACGGAGCTGCAAGACGGCATCCGCCTGGCTTACGAGGATTTCCTGAACAACCCCATGCGCGCGGAAAGGTGAGACCATGAGCGACCGCTTGAAAGTATTTGTCTCCGGCTGCTATGATGATTTGCACAGCGGCCACATTGCCTTCCTCAAGGAGGCTGCCGGCTATGGAGATGTCTATGTTTCCATGGGGTCGGACGCCACCGTGCTCGCCCTCAAGCACCGCCCCGCCATTTGTTCGGAGGCGGAGCGCCGCTACATGCTGGAATCCATCCGCTACGTGAAAGAGGTCTACATAGGCCCGGATACGGGCAAGGTGCTGGATTTCGCCCCGCTGCTGGATGTCGTCAAGCCCGATATCTTCTTCGTGAACGCCGACGGCAGCAGCGATGAAAAGAAGGCGCTCGTGGAATCCAAGGGCATCCGCTACATTGTGAGCCCCCGTATCCGCGTGGGTGAGGGCAACGGCGTTATCCGCCCGTTTCCCAAGGTGATGCCGGAGAAGCCGGACAAGCCCCTGCCGCCTATGACCTACTCCGCAGGCGACCGCGACACGCGGCCCTGGGGCAGCTGGCTGGTGATGGACTCCATGCCGCGCTCCGTGGTGAAGAAGCTCACCATCCTGCCCGGCCGGCGCCTCTCCCTGCAGAGCCACCGCCACCGCTCAGAGCTCTGGACCGTGGTGGAGGGCATTGCCACCGTGCAGTGTGATGACAACCACTACAAGCTGCACCCCGGGGAGCAGGTTTTCCTGCCCAAGGAATGCCGCCACCGTCTCGCCAACACCTCGGATGCCCCCGTCACCGTCATCGAAATCCAATTCGGAAATATTCTCAGCGAGGAGGATATCGAACGCTACAGCGACGACTACGGGCGTGATACCGGGTGGCACGCCTGATTGATTTGCTCCCCCCGCAGGGGGGCCGTTCGGGTTCTGTAAGCCGGATTCTGTCCGCCCCTTGCGGGGTTGTGCGGCCATTTTTCTCACGGCGGTGAAGCCGTGCCCCGCGTTTATAGCGGGGTGCAACTAATACCCGGAGGACTTGGTTCGGGCAAGGCTACCCTCCTCCTGTTTGTCTTGCATCGCGCGGGGTTTACCGAGCCTCCATCGTTGCCTCCGGAGCGGTGGGCTCTTACCCCACCTTTTCACCCTTGCCCTTGCGGGCGGTTTGTTTTCTGTGGCACTTTCCGTCCACCCGGCATTGGCTCCGGGCGTCTCCCGCTTTCGCAGGACGCGCTGCCTTGTGATGTCCGGACTTTCCTCTACCCGTGTTGCAGGGCAGCGGCCGCCCGAACCCGAACGGCAGGGCAAGACTACACCCCCCGCGCCCCCAATGCAAGGCTTATTTCTTGCATTCCGCCCCGCGCAGGCATATAATGGGCGCGCACATGAAGAAGCGTCGCGTCGTTATTCTCGGCTCCACAGGCAGCATTGGCACCAGCGCCCTCAAGGTGGCGCGTGATATCCCCGACCGCATGGAGGTGGTGGGTCTGGCCGCAAACTCCAATATTCAAAAACTGGCCGAGCAGGCGCGGGAATTCGGCGTGCACCATGTTTGTATCTTTGATGAGACCAAGGCTGCAGAGCTTCAGAAAATGCTTCCGGGAGTGGCGGTGTACACCGGGCTCGACGGCCTGTGCGAGCTTTCCCGCCTGGAGGGAGCGGACATGGTGCTGGTGTCCATCATCGGCACGGCGGGGCTCAAGCCCACGCTGGAGGCCATAAATGCCGGGAAGGACTTGGCCATTGCCTCCAAGGAAATTCTGGTGATGGCGGGAGAGGTGGTGATGCAACGCGCGGCGGAAAAGGGCATCAGCGTGCTGCCGGTGGATAGCGAGCACAACGCCATTTTCCAATGCCTGCAGGGCAACCATGGCGGTGCAGAGGCCGTGAACCGCCTCATCCTTACCGCCAGCGGCGGGCCGTTCCGCACCTGGCCCGTGGAAAGGCTGGCAGAAGTCACCCTAGACCAGGCGCTGGCCCACCCCACTTGGAAGATGGGCCGCAAGATTACCATCGACTGCGCCACCCTCTTCAACAAGGGGCTGGAGATGATTGAGGCCCGCTGGCTCTTCAACATTCCCATGGAGCGCGTGGATGTCATCGTCCACCCCCAGAGCATTGTCCACTCACTCGTGGAATACCGGGACGGCTCCATCCTGGCCCAGCTGAGCAGCAGTGACATGTGCTTCCCCATTCAGTACGCTGTCACCTGGCCGGAGCGGATTGCCAATTCCCTGCCGCACCTGGATTTGGCGGCGCTCGCCAGTCTCAAGTTCGAGTCCCCGCGCTGGCAGGATTTCCCCGCGCTCAACCTGGCCCGCCAATCCGGGCTCACCGGCGGCACCATGCCCGCCATGTTCAATGCCGCCAACGAGGTGGCCGTGCAGGCCTTTATTGATGGCAAAATCTCCTTCCCCGGCATCTGGCAAACCGTGGAAAAAGCCCTCTCCAACCTCTCTCCCCGCCCCTACCACGGCGAGCTCTCCATCATTCTGGAGGATGATGCCGCCGCCCGCGAGGAGGCTACATCCGTTATTTCCCTCTAGTTCGCTCGCTTGCCATCCTGGTTGGCCGTTCCATTCACACTGTCTTTCACGGTGTCTATGGTACGCGCATTGATAATGGGTAAACCAGTTGATGACGTAACCTAAAAATCATTTTGTTGTGAGGTGTTTACGGGAATAGCCGAACTCAGAGAAGGCTAACGCTTTCTATATTTACACGTGCTTTCTCGGCCCGATTATCCGAAATAAAATAGTGCTTGCACATACCCATTATCAATGGGTATAATGCGGCACGGTTTCTCTCAGGGGCAAAATCCCCGGAAAAATCGCTGTCTGGAGTATCATGGAGGTCTTGCTGTTTATCCTTGCGCTATTTTCCTTTTCGTTTTGCGGATTCCGCAGGACAGAGGGGTTTGGCTTGGACAGCTCCCTGTGCTTGCGCGGTATCATGGTGCTGCTGGTGGTCTTTCACCATCTACCGCCCGATTCCAACGCGGCAATAGCCTATTTTCAGGGAGCATGCGGTAGGTATGCGGTGGCCCTGTTCTTCTTTATGTCCGGCTACGGATTGATGACCCAGTACGAGAGAAAGGGGAAGGAAGCTGTGATGCAGGGATACTTGGTGCGGCGCTATGCCAAGTTGCTCCTGCCGTGGATGGTGGCGGTTGTGCTTTTCTATTTTGCCGGTGGCTGCAGTGCCACATGGCAGAATGTGGTGGAAAACTGGCGCACGGGGGAAAGTATAGTGCCGTTCGGGTACTTTGTGGAGGAGCTGGCGTTATTCTACCTGCTCTTTTGGGTGGCGTACCGCTTTTTCCCGAAAGGCGCGGCATTGGCCATCTGTATATTGGGAACACTGGGTATGGTGGGTGCGTTTATCGCTTGGGACTGGAACCCCCACTGGTGGATTTCCTCCATGGCTTTCCCGGCAGGTGTAGCCACCGTATATCTGGAGAAACACTTCATGGCACGGCGAACGGTATATGCCGTGGCTGCGGCGGTGCTTATGGCTCTGGCGGGTTTGTTGCCCAATTTCACGGGAATGGAGGATTTGCAGTTCAAGCTGCTGCGTTTTTCCTTGTTGCTTACCCCGTTGGCATGCTGGGTGGTATACTTGCTGTGGCCCTTGGTGAGGGTTCGTGCTGCTGCATGGGTGCCGCTGAACTTTTTCGGCAGGATTTCCTATGAGATGTATATCCTGCAGGGGCTGTCCATCAGCTATCTTTCTGGCTGTGGATTGCCCTGCGCCAGCCTATTGCTGATTGCCGCAGCGGCTGCCGTGGGGTGGTGTGTGTGGAAATTCGATGCTTTCGCCTCTCCCAGGCTGTTGGCATTGCTGCAGCGTTACCCGAAAAGTTCCTTGTAAAGGATCTTGCCCGTGGCGGAGCGGGGAATGCGCTCTACAGGAACAATCTTGAACTGTGTGCGCATCAAGTGCCAAGTGTCTTTCAGGTAGGCAGAAACCCTTTCTTTATTTCCGGCATTTGTGATGGCCACCAACAGCTTGCCATCCGTGCCTCCGCACACGGCTTCTATGCCCATGCGGAGAAAGTGGCCATCCAATTCGTCCAGGCTGAACCGGTTGCCTGCTATCTTCAAAAAACGCTTCAGGCGGCCCGTGATACGGTACAGCCCATCCGGCCCGCATACGGCTACATCCCCGGTGTGGAGCACACCCTTGTTCACGTCTCCCAAGGCCAGTTGTTCCCGGTTTTCCGCGTAACCCATGCAGACGTTCGGCCCGGTATACACCAGTTCTCCCTCTTCTGTTCCCGGGTCTGCGGCAATGGAAAATGTGCCGCCGGGAATGGCGATACCGATGGAATCCGAGTGCTCCAGCGCCAAGTGGGGCGGCAGGTAGCTCATGCGCGCAGTGGCTTCCGTCTGCCCGTACATCACGAAAAAGCGGATGCCTCTCTCATGCGCCCATTCTGCATAGGTGCGCACTTTCTCCGCGCTCATGTGGCCGCCGGCCTGGGTCATGTACCTCAGTGCGGGCATGGTGCGTTTGCGGAACCCTACGGCTTCCAACATATCGTATGTGTACGGTACCCCCGCCAGGGAGGTGGCTCGGCATGTGTCGCACAGTTTCCAGAAAGCGGGGCTGATGATGGAATCCTCGGTGAGCAGCAGGGCCGCTCCCGCCTGCAAATGGCTGTTGAGGATGGAAAGCCCGTAGGAGTAGTAGAAAGGCAGGTTGGTGACAGGGCGTTCCGTTTCGGAAAGCTCCAGGTACCCTGCAATGGATTCCGCGTTGGCCTGCAGATTGGCCGCCGTGAGACGCACCAACTTGGGAGACCCCGTGGAGCCGGAGGTGGAAAGCAGTACGGCTAAATCTTCATGCATGGGCATGTTTGAAGCGTTGTCCATATGCCGCAGGGCGTATGCTCCGTCCTCCCCCGGACCGTATATGTAGTTCGGCATGTATGTGGCCACCATGCGTGCAAGCATGCTTTCGTTCATCTCACTGCCGATGAGCAGGCATACATGCCCATGGCGCAGGCAACCCAAATAGGCTGCCACTGTTTCGGCATTGTTCCCGGAGCGGATAAATACCAGGCTCCGTCCCTTCAGGCGTGCTGCAAAGGCATCCGCCGCAGCGTAAAGCCCTGCGTAGCTCTGCACGGAACCGTCTCCCTGGATGAGCGCGGGTGCCTGCAGTTTGCCATCCCTTTGCCAGAACGGGGGCATTACAGCAATTGGTACAGTTCCTGCCAGGTGGATACGCCGTTGAAGGTATCTATATCCAAATCCACGCCGTGGCGGTCATGCATGAGTGTCACGAGTGTCAGGAAGGTCAGGGAATCCCATTCCTCGTATTCCCGGAAGTTGTCTTCCATCTTGATGTCCAAATCATCAAGCTCCAAGGCTTCCTTGATTTCTGATAAGAATTCCTCGCTGGTCATGGCTGTAGTTTATCAGTTTGAACGGGTAGTGTCAACCAACGGCTTCTTTCGTCCGGGGCCTCCCAGTATCTTGGGCAATGGTTTGATGGAGGCTGGATTGCCGGAGGCATGGTGCCCGGCCGGGATATCCTGGGTGACCACCGTCCCGGCTGCCACCACGCAGTTGTCGCCGATGGTGACACCGCTCAGAATCATGCAGCGCGCGCCGATGAAGCATTTCTTGCCGATGGTGATGGGGCGGCCGGAGCGTACGGTTCGGATCCTCCATCCGGTTTCCGGTGAGTAGTTGTGCCCTTCTGAATCGTACACCAGGGTATCCGGGCCTATGATGGTGTATTCTCCAACAGAGATACTGTTGCAGCATACGAGCGAGCAGCCGCTCACTCCCACATGGTCTGCCAAGTGAATGCGAGCCTCCGCAGACAGCGTGCGTATGTTCATGGGGTGGGTGATGAGCGGATTGTGGCGGGCATTGGAGATGAGCGTCACATCGTTGCCGAGTTCAACCGTAGCCCCCCGGGTTGTTTTTGTGTACGGCTTGCCGTCCACAAAGCAATCACGCCCAAAGCGGAATCCCCGGCGGCGCAGACAAAGGCAACGCCATACGGAGATAATGCGTAAAACGGCTATCTTGATTTTGACTATCATGTTGTGGTAAGATTGTTTTCTATCCGGATGCGGCCCTTGTCCGCCAGTTTTTTCATTTTTCGCAGGATGGCCAGCTTGCGACGGCGGATGCCCCAGCGCATGATGTGCATCACGATGCCCGCTGCTTTGCTCCACAGTTTCATCCAGTGTGTGCAGCCAGACCCGACGATGTCCTGCCACGCATGCCAATCCTTATGCCAAACTTCGGGAAGAAGGGCGGATGAGATGGCCACCCACCAATTGCCGAGCAGGAATTGTCTGTAGTACAGTCGTGCCTCAGGTGTGGTTTGTGGGGCGTGCCACAGCTTCACATATTCTGCAAAAGCCGCCTTCACTGCTTCTGTGCGTAGTCCGTGTGCGATGCCGTTGTATTGATTGCAGGCATTGCCTTCCCAGATGCGATAAAGCGCGGTTGGTACATCCAATAGGCATACGCAGGCATTTCTCATGGCTAAGCGGTCCCATCCAATGTTGTCGCCGTACATGCGGATCCCCGGCGGAAACAGGTCGGGAATGGCAGACAGGAATTCCCTCTTTATTACACTGCTGGAGGCCACCGGCAGGCCGCTCACTTCTGTGAACCAGTTGGTGATCATGTGGCTGTTGTCGGCGGGGGCTGGCTTTAAATCAGATTCGGCAATGTCTGCCACCTTGTTGGGGCGTGTTACATACCATAATATATCCGGGTGTTGCTTGATGCAGCTCAGCACCAGCTCTAGATGGTTGGGTAGCCAACAGTCGTCTGAATCCAGCAAGGCTATATATTCGCCCCTTGCCTCCTGTATTCCCCTGTTCCTGGCTACACATTCTCCCCCATTCTGTTGGGTGATCAATCGCAGACGAGGGTCCGCGATTCCCTGCAGCACCTCAAGTGTGCGGTCGGTGGACCCATCGTTCACCACCACAATTTCGAAGTCCTGCACTGTCTGCAAAAAGACGCTTTGCAGCGACAACCGAATGAACCGTTCCGCGTTGTATGCGGGAATGACAACAGAGAAGAGTGGCGTTTCAGGTGTCATGGCTTCTTTTGGTCGATGGCTTTTTGGTATGTGGCTTTCGTTTCCTCAGCACAGCGTTGCCAGGAGAAGTGGGTGAGACGTTCCTCCCCGCGTGCGCGCAAGGCGTTGGCGTAATCCGAGCTTTGCAGCACGCGCTGCATGGCTGCCGCCATGGCGGCAGCATCGTCTGCAGGGAAATAATCCGCACCCTCTCCCGCCACCTCGGGAAAACAGCTGGCCTTGGCGCAGAGTACCGGGGCCCCGCAGGAGAACGCCTCCAGCAAAGGTAAACCGAATCCTTCGTACGCCGACGGGTAGACAAAGGCTTGGCAGCGGTTGTACATGATGGCCAGCTCTTCATCCGTAATCCAGCGTTGGTGTACACGCCCTTTCAGATGCAGTCTATCAATCAGGGCGAACTCCGCATCTGTGAATGCCCCGCCTCCGGCACAGACGAGCTGCAGCTCGGTATCCGAGCTTGCCAGCGCGGCAAAGGCTTTCAAGAAGAGGTTGAAGTTTTTGTAGCCAGCCCGCTTGCCGACAAAGAAGACGTAGCGTTCCGGCAGGTCCATGGGGCGCGTGGCAGCATCCGGCGGCAGCACAAGGGAATTGCCGTGGTGTACCACGTCTATCTTTTCCGGCTCTATCCCGCATATATCCACCAAATCTTTCTTGGTGCATTCGGAAATGGCTATTACACGGTCCGCACGCTGTGCAAAATCTTTTTTGCGTTCGGCTGTTGGATCTCCATTGAAGAGCTCCGGGTAGATTTCGTGCGTCATGTCGTGAACCGTGAACACCATCGGAGTGTTGCCGATGAAAGGTATCTGGTCGTACGCGTTGGAGTGCGTGGGATGCAGCACATCGAAGCGGTGCCCGGCGCGCATGTAGCGGCGAGCCTCCTCGCGCATGGCGTGGCGGTATGCCTTGGCCGCGTACGGCGTGCGGGAGAGCAGGGCCTTGACCAAACGGGCGGACAGAGGAATGCCGGGCGCTTCCGCAGAAGTTTGGGGGAAGAACGCTGCATTTTTAAGATACTCGTTTGGCGTGTCCTGGATAGGAATGTGCACATTGACATCCATCTTCATGAGCTCCTCTGTGAGCTCGCAGAGGTAGCGGGTGATTCCGCTGAAGCGGCTGTACCAAAACGTACAGGGGTGCATGAATACTTCCATGGCGGGGATATATCAGTCCTTGATTTTTCTATAGGTTGCCAGCAGTGCGGCAAAGATGGGCATGGGCAGGCAGCGCAGCATGTTGAACACTCCTCTGTGGCCCAGCTTGCGGGCTATGCGTACGCGGTTGAGCGTGCCTTTGCGCCAGTAAGTGCGCAGAAGGCGGCGCTCCTCCAATATATGCTCCAGTTGTTGCAGAAAGGGATTGGCTTGCTCTTGTTCATCTGCGGTTAGGTGGGCGGCGGTGTACCCGCAGAGCTGGCGGTAGGTTTCCTCAAGCGGAGGGGTGGTGAGCTCCATGTAGCGGTCGTTGAAATGCTCCAGGCGCATGATGGCCTTGTAGCCTCGCGTATTGTCGTCCCCGCCACGGCACATGTTGCCGCTGCCCATGCGCATAAAGACCGCAGGGGCGTTGTCTATGTACAGCCCGGAACCCAGCACGCAGCAGCGGAAGAAACAGGTGTAGTCGTCGCAGTAGTATGCCTGCTTGTCCAAGGGGCCGAAAATGCGGAAGGAATTCATGTGCCACGCCTTGAAGGAATATTCGTTGGAGCAGAATGTGGGCTGTTCGAAGCCTGGTCGGCGGATATCCAGTTCTCTAAACGATGCGTTCTCCCCGCAGGGGTGGGAGCTTTCCTCCAGCACGGTGGCCTCTTCGTCGTCCGTGAACTTTCGCACTCCCGTGGTCACAAAGGATGCCTCCGGGTGCTCCGCTATGGCTTTGCCGATGATGCTGCAGCGGTCCACGGAGGACAGGTCGTCGTCGTCCGCGCGCACAATCCAGTCGCTTTCCACAAACTGGATGGCGTGGTTGGTGTTGCCAGCCAGGTGCTGGTTGGTGGGCGGCTGGGTGACCACCACACGGCGGCCGCCCTTGTAGGCGGCCACGCACTCCTGAATGATTTCAAAGGTGCGGTCCGTGGAGCAGTCGTCTGAAAAGATGTACTCCAGCTCCCCCTCATAGTCCTGCGCAAACGCGCTTTCAATGGCGGCGCGGATGTATTTCTCCCGGTTGTGGGAGAGCAGGACGTATGAGAGCTTGGGGAGCCGTGGCATGTGTTTTTACTTGTTGTTCACACGGGAGAACTGCTTGAGGCGCAGCCCGTTGAGGTGAATGAAGCCGGAGGCGTCGTCCTGGTTGTAGTCCTCGTCCGTGTAGTCGCCCTCCATGGTGGCAATGGCGTAGCTGTAGAGGGAATTGGGGCTCTTGCGGCCGGCGTACATCACGTTGCCCTTGTAGAGCTTGAGCCGCACCTCTCCGTTCACTGTTTCCTGGGTCTTGGAGACAAGGGTCTGGATGGCCTCGCGCTCCGGGGCGAACCAGAAACCGTTGTACACCATGGCGGCGTAGTCCGGGATAAGGGAATCGCGCACCTTCTGGGCCTCCCGGTCCATGGTGATGGTCTCGATATCGCGGTGGGCGGCCAGCAGGATGGTGCCGCCGGGCGTCTCATAGATGCCGCGGCTCTTCATGCCCACAAAGCGGTTCTCCACAATATCCACGCGGCCAATGCCGTGCAGGCCGCCCAGGTGGTTGAGCACAAGCATCACCCCCAGCGGGTCCAGCAGGGTGTAGCCGTCGCGCTCGCCCTGGGCGGTGGTGCCCACCGTGGCCATGATTTCCGCCAGCCCCTCCGTCTGCAGGCCGATGATGTTGCCCTTCTCAAACAGGCACTGCAGGTACTGCGGCTTGTCCGGGGCATCCTCCGGCGCGTTGGAGAGCAGGTACATCTTGCGGTCCTCCTCCTTGGTGGCATCGTACCACGTGTCCTCCAGGATACCTGCCTCGTAGGAGATGTGCAGCAGGTTGCGGTCCATGGAGTACGGCTTCTTCACGCTCTGGCGGATGGGAATGCCGTGGCTCTCTGCATACTGGATAAGCTCTGTGCGGCCGGGGAACTGGTCGCGCCATTCCTTCATGCGCCACGGGGCGATAACCTGCAGCTGCGGGGCCAGCGCGTTGATGGAAAGCTCGAAGCGCACCTGGTCGTTGCCCTTGCCGGTGGCACCGTGGGCAATGGCATCCGCGCCCTCTGCCAGCGCCACGTCCACCATAGCCTTGGAGATGCAGGGGCGGGCAATGGAGGTGCCCAGCAGGTAGCGGCCCTCGTACACGGCGTTCGCCTGGAACATGGGATAGATGTAGTTTGCGGCAAAATCAGCTTTCAAATCACCGATGATGCACTTGGAGGCCCCTGTCTTGAGAGCCTTCTCCTCCAGGCCGTCGAGCTCTTCCGCCTGGCCTACATCCGCGCAGTAGGCGATAATCTCTGCATTGTACTTCTCCTTGAGCCACACCAGCAACACAGATGTGTCAAGGCCTCCCGAATATGCCAATACTATTTTCATTTTCTTTAACCGGCGCAGCTTGCGCGCACGTGGGAATTATATATGAACGCCCCTGCTTGTCAAAGCAAAAGAGCGTCGTAACGCGAGTTCCGCGCGGCATATTTTACCCGCGCTTTTTTCATTCCCCGCATTCGCGCAAACGCAGCACGCAGGATTGGTGCGGGCGGTTCCAGTGGATGGGCACGCCGGTTTGCATGAGGGTGTCCCCGCCGATGCTTTGGCCCTGCAGCGGGCAGCGGGGGCCTTCCTTGCCGGGCAGAAGCTCCTCCACGGTGTAGCGCGCGGCGGGATTCAACCCCGCCGGGCGGATGCGCGTGTGCTGGTCCGTGTACGGCCGCTCCGTGGTGTAGCAGAGCAGCAGGGCCTCCGTGCCGCGGCGGTAGAGCAGTGCACAGTCGGGCCCCTCGTAGGGGGAGAGCAGGCGGTAGAGCTCGCCCAGCTGCACGATGGGGCGCAGCTCCTTGGCCAGGGCAATTCGGGCGCGGATTTCCTCCGCATCCGCCGCCTCAACGGTGCGCGGGTCCAGCTCCAGGCCCAGGCGTCCCATGAGCGCCACATCGAAGCGGAATTTGAGCGCCGTTTCCCGCCCGGTGTAGAGGTTGGGGCTGGCGGTCACATGGCAGCCGATGGCGTTGGCGGGCAGGAAGTGCAGGGCGCTCCACTGCATGAACAGGCGGTCGTGCGGGTCTGTGTTGTCGGAAAGCCAAAACTCCTCGTGGAAGGCGGCAGCTCCCAAATCAAGCCGCCCGCCGCCGGCGGAGCAGCATTGGAACGTTACGCCGGGGTGCCGCTCCCGCAGCTGCTGCATGCCGTCGTAGTAGCGGTGGATGTAGTCGAAGAACAGATTGCCCTGCAAGTCTGGGGGCAGGTGGGTGGAGCCCGTATCGCTCAACTTGCGGTTGCAATCCCACTTCACATAGGAAATGCCGGGCGCGGAATCCAGCACGGCGGATACCATGCCGGCCGGGGAAACGGCGGGGTTGGCCAGGTCCAGCACCAGCTGGTGGCGCTCCTCCCTCGGGGGGATGCCGGGCAGTTGCACGGCAAGCGCGGGATTGGATGCGTACAGGTTGCTTTGCGGGCTCACCATCTCCGGTTCCATCCAGATGCCGAAATCAATGCCGCACTCCCGCGCGCAAGCCGTGAGCGCGGGCAGACCGTGCGGCAGCTTTTCCTCATCCGGCTCCCAGTCGCCCAGAGAGGTCGTGTCGTCCTTGCGCTTGCCGAACCAGCCGTCGTCCAGCACAAAAAGCTCCACGCCCAGCTCTGCACTCCGCCGCATCATGGCATGCAGGGTGGATTCATCCACATCGAAATGCACGCCCTCCCAGCTGTTGAGGAGGATGCGGCGCGTTTCCTCCCCGCGCGGGATGACATGCTTGCGCAAATGCCTGTGCAGGCGGCGTGTGGCATCTCCCTTGCCGTGCGCGCTGAACACCAGCACCGCTGTGGGCAGGGTGATTTCGCTCCCCGCCACCAGCACATGCGGCGCGTGGGAAAAATCGTGCCCCATCCCCATAAACAGGTGGCCGTAGGTGCTGTGCTTGAAGGATAGGGTGTAGTTGCCGCTCCATGCCAGCGCACCCAGGATGCAGCTGCCGCATTCCTCTTGCGCAGGGGAATCCAGCGCCACTACAAAACCGGGCGTACCCTCCTGCGCGCACTTGATACCCGTGCTGCTGCCCGCAGAGAGCGAGTTGCCCGGCAGCAGCTCCTGCTCCCGCAAATAGTTCTCCCCGGCCCATCCGCCGCGGAATGTGGTGATGTGGTACGTTTGGGCCCGCAAGGGCAGGGCGGCGGAAAGCGCGCGCAGGATTTCCACGCGCCCCTCTGTTCCGTTGCTCAGAGTGGCATCCTGCGTGAGCACGCCGTCTTCCCACAGCCGCAGCGTGAGGGTGAGCACGAGCGCGGGGTGGCGCGGGTCTGCCAGGCGGGCGGTGAGCGTGTTGCCTTCCTGGTGCACCTCCACGGCGCGCAAATCCCAGCCGAGCGTGCCGTCCGGCAGCCGCAGGTGGTAGGCGAACTCCCCGCTGAAATTGCCCCATTGCGCGCGGGAGTCGAAATCCGTGGATGCAAGAGGCCACTCGCACGCGGGCGCGGCAAAGGCATCGTCCGCCGCTGCCGGAGGCGTGCCGAGGTGGGTGAGCACCAGCTTGCCCACCTCCGTGCAGCGCAGGGAGACCTGCACGTCAGCCGTTCTCAGGTGGTAGCGGTTCATGGGTGGGGAAGGGGGTTATTCTGCCTGCCGGGCCTGGCGGCGCGCCATACGCAGGCGCTCTCGCTCCTCGTGCGCCTTTTTTCCGCACGGAGACTGCGGATCCAGGTCTCGCACGGCTTCCAGCGCGGCAATGGCCTCCAGCAGTTTGGCCTCCGTTTCCGGCGTGTGCGCGCCGTTGGCGCGGTAGCCCTGCGTGTACTCCAGCAGCAGCAGCGGGTAGAGGGCGCGCAGGCCCAGCTCCTGCCACGCCTGCGGCTTTTGCCCGGCGGCGGCCATGAGCCGGCGGCACTCCTGCACGTTCGCCCGCACGCGTTCGGGAGTCAACTCCTGCAGGGAAAGGCGGGCAAAGAGCAGGTGGCAGTCCGCGTTGAAATCACGCTCCGCCTGCTCCTGCTTGCGCGTGGGTGATGCCGCTGCCTCCCTTGCCTTGGCCAGGGATTGCTCGTCCAGCTTGTTCAGGGGCAGGGCGGCGTAGGCCCCATCGGCATCGGATATCACCACGCAGGGCGGCTGCAGGGCTCCTTGGCGGATGGCTTGCGCGGCGGCTTCTGCATCCTCAAGTGTTGTATTCCTGGCCTTCAGCTGGTGCTGCGTGCACTGGGCGGCGGAATCCGCCTTTTGCACCAGCGCCGTTTTTTGCTCCACGCATTGCGCGGGCGTGCCCGGCTCCACGTAGAACGTGTAGGTCTCAGCCGACAGCGGGAGAACTGCCGACAACCACAGGTATGCTGCCGGCCCCCCCGTCATTACTCCGCGCGGGAAATGGTGATGCGCTTGAAGCGGGAATCCGTTTCCTCCGAGCAGGTGCGGATGCCGGGGATTTCCGCCAAGGCGTTGTGCACCAGGCGGCGCTGGTAGGCGTTCAGCTTCTCCATCTGCAGCGGCTTGCCCGTTTCCAGCACGCGCTCCGCGCGGGAGCGTGCGCGGCGCAGCAGCTTCTCTTCTGCACGCTCGCGGTAGTGGTCGCAGTCCACGCGCACGCGCGGAGCATCCTCCCATTCCGCCTGCACCATGCGGTTCACCAGGTACTGCAGGTCGTCCAGGCGGTCCCCTTCGTCGCCTATGAGGAAGCGGGCGTCCGGGCTGTCTATCATGACGAGCACGCTGTCCTCGAAGGGTGCGGTCTCTATCTTGAACTCAAATCCCAGCGGGGTGAGAATCTTGGTGGTGGCCTCGGCGGCCAGCGCGGCGAGTTGTTCGTTCATGGCGGAATGCGGTTTGGAGTGAAGGGGGGCTTAGTCGCGGTCGAAGAAGCGCAGCAGGTACAGGAACAGGTTCAGGAAGTCCAGGTAGAGCGCCAGCGCACCCATGATGGCACCCTTGCGGCGCAGCTCCTCATCATCGCAGTAGAGCCCCTCCTGCAGGATTTTCTGGGTGTCGTACGCCGTGAAAAGGCAGAACACGATCACACCGATGGCCGAAACCACGAGGTCGAACGTGCCGTTGCCCCAGAAGATGTTGACAATGCCGGCCACAAT
This sequence comes from Akkermansia sp., assembly GCA_045616565.1. Classification (GTDB taxonomy): domain Bacteria; phylum Verrucomicrobiota; class Verrucomicrobiia; order Verrucomicrobiales; family Akkermansiaceae; genus Akkermansia. The sequence goes on from JAZLHB010000017.1 coordinate 44,732, forward strand.
GAGCCCCAGCAGCGCCATGATGAGCATGCGGCGCATGCCCATGAGGTTGCGCTTGGTGAAGTAGCCGTAGACCGACATGGCACCGAACATGCCCGCCGTGCAGCCGAAGGCCAGACCCACGGTGTGCTGCGTGTACGCCTGCAGAATCGGCCCCAGGAAGAGGCCTTCCACCGCAGAGAATGCCATCAGCAGCAGGCCCAGCACCGCAGCGGGTAGCACGCGTGCCCCCAGGCTCATGCCGAAGATGAGGGCAAGCCCGCCCAGCAGTATCATACACGGGTGGTTGGCCACCAGGGTCATGCACTCCAGGCTGTGCGTGCTCCAGGATGCCACGCCGGCAGTCACCAGCATGGAGGCGGACATCCACAGGTACACCTTGTTCAGGTATGCCTTGGCAAGGGAGGCTTCATACTCCCCGGAAGCTTGGTTTTGAGCGTAGATGGGATTTTCCATGCGTGCCATCATACCAAAGCGCGCCCCAAAGTCAACACCGTGCTTTGACTGCGTGGCAGCGTTTTCCGTTGAATCCGTGCGGCAGGCGTGCTATTCTTGCGTCATGGCGAAGGTGAATCTCAAGGCCAAGTGGCGGGAGACCCCGCACTGTCCCGGCGTCTACCTCATGAAAGGCGCGGGCGGCGGTGTCATCTACGTGGGCAAGGCCAAAGACCTCCACCGCCGCCTCGCCAACTACTTTTCCCCCTCCCGCGCAACACTCGAGAACGGCAAGACCCGCGCCCTCATTGCCGCCATTGAGGATTTCGACTACTACGAGGTCCGCAACGAGCAGGAATCCCTCATCCTGGAGCAGAAGCTCATCAAGGACTACCGCCCCCACTACAACGTGCAGCTGCGGGACGACAAGCGCTACTTCCTGCTGCGCGCGCCGCGGCAGGATGAGCTGCCGCGTTTCTCCCTGGTGCGGCTGCGAAAGGACGACGGCGCGCGCTACATCGGCCCCTTCGTGCATTCCACCGCGCTCAAGGAGACCGTGGAATGGCTCAACCACCGCTTCCGCCTGCGCACCTGCACCTGCCGCCTGCCGGATGAGGAAACCTACCGCCACTGCCACGATGACGTGATACGCCAATGCTCCGCGCCCTGCATCGGTCGCATTTCCGCAGAGGAGTACCGCGCCAACTTCGAATCCGCGCTCGGCCTGCTGGAGGGGCGCTCCCGCAAGGAGCACCTGGATGCCCTTACGGAGGAAATGAATGCCGCCGCCGAGGCCCTGGATTTCGAGCGCGCCGCACGCCTGAGAGATGTGCGGGAGAACATCATGAAAACCCTGGAGCCGGCGCGCCGCTTCATGCGCCGGGATGCAGAGCTGCCCGGCACGGTCAACCCGGAGCGCGATCTCGCGGAATTGGCGCAGGCACTCGGCATGCCGGAGCCTCCCGCCATCATGGAGTGCTTCGATATCTCCAACCTCTCCGGCAACCACATCGTGGCATCCATGGTCCGCTTCTCGGACGGCAAGCCGGACAACGCCGCCTACCGCCGCTACCGCATCCGCGGCGTGGATGGGCAGAACGACTTCGCCTCCATGCTGGAGGTGGTGCGCCGCCGCTACTCCCGTATCGTCAACGAGAGCAGCGGGCTCTTCCAAAAGCCGGAGGGCGCGGACACCTACGCGTGGCTCAAGCAGCTGCGCGCTGAGGGCAAGGCCCCTATCACCGTGCCGGACTTGGTGGTGGTGGATGGCGGCAAGGGCCAGCTTTCCGTGGCCATGGAGGTGCTGGCGGAAATAGGCCTGCAGAGCATGCCCGTGGTGGGTCTTGCCAAGCGTGACGAGGAGGTCTTCTTCCCGGACCGCGCGGAACCGCTGGTGCTGGAGCGTGATTCCGGTGCGCTGAAACTGCTGCAGCGCTTGCGCGACGAGGCGCACCGCTTTGCCAACAACTACAATGAGCTGCTGGTGCGCAAGCGCGTGCGGGAAAGCAGGCTGGATGCCTTTCCTTCCATGACCCCGCGCAGGAAAGAACTCCTTCTCGCCACCTTCCACACCATCCCGGCCCTCCGCACCAAATCCGTGGAGGAACTTGCCGCTCTCCCCGGTATCTCCAAGGCCTGGGCCGGGCGCTTCCTCGCCTGGCTCGCTGAAAACTGAAAGCCCATCCGGCAGGACACCGGACGGGCTTGGTATGACAAGTTGTCTGCCGTCGGTTATTTCACCGGGGCACCCTCCAGCACCAGCACCTCAAAGGGTGCCAGCTTCACCGTGACAGGCTTGCCGGCCTCCACCGCCTGCGCGGGCAGGGTGTCGCCCTTGGGGGAGCTGAGCGCGTACTTGGTGGGTGCGCCCACGGGAAGTTCCCAGATGGCGGCGGGGTCGAACACGAACTCCTGCTCCGCAGCGGCGGGATTGCGCAGGGTGAGTATGCCCTTGGCGGGGGACCAGGAGGCGAAGCCGTATACCACCAGGTCCACGGGGTTGCCGCCCACCCAGTGGGAATCCACCAGGGTTTCCCCGTTGGCGCGGGCCCACTTGGCGGCTGCCGCCAGGGAGTCCCATTCATCCGCCTTGAGCATGGCGGGGGTGATGTAGAGCTCCTCCATCTGCGTGCCCAGGCCGAAACCGCTCCAGATTTCCTTGGCCAGGTCGTCTCCCTCCGTGGTGGTGAGGCCGCGGGCGCTCTTGTTGTAGATCACGCCGTGGGTCATGAGGGAGTTGATGGGGAAGAGCGGGGAAATCTTGACGTTGTTGAGGTAGATTTGCGCATCACGGAAGGTAATCCACTGGTTGCGGTTGGAGCCCTCGCCGCAGAAGTCGTGGTCCCAGTCGCCGCGCCAGATGGAATCTGCAATGCCGAACCAGAACGGGCTGGACCAGGTACCGGTAGTGAGGTTGATGTAGAGGTCCGGGCGCACGTCGCGCAGCTCGCTGATGAGGCTGATGGCGGCCTCGAAATCAGAGCCGAACTTGGAACCCTTGGCGGGCTCGGCCTCACCGGAGGTGCCGTCGAACTTGAAGTGGTTGATGCCGTTCTCCTGGATCATGTGCAGGCACATGTTCTTGAAGTGCTCATAGTACTTGGGGCCGGAGAGGGCGAATCCGCGCTCGTTGGTCTCGAAACGGTCGCCGGCGGCCTGCAGCCGCATGTCATGGGGCTTGCCGTAGCCGCCCCAGGGGGAGAACCACACGCCGGGGGCGGAATCGTAGCTTTCCGCCAGCTTGCGGATTTCCCGGAATTCGTTGGGCATGTCCTTGTGGAACTCCCAGAGCGTTTCCGTGTTGTCCCAGCCGTCGTCAAAGAGGAAGGAATCCATCTTCACGCCGCGCTTCTTAACCAGCTCCTCGCCGAACAGTTTCACGGTGTCCAGGGCGTCCTTCTCCGTGTACGGGGAGAAGTAGCCGATATCGTACCACGTGTTGTAGTTGAGGAAGGGGGCGTAGGCGCGTGCGCGCTCCTGGTTGATGTAGGAGAGCTGGAAGGTGCGGCGCAGCTGCGTGGGCTGGCAGAAGCCCAGCACGGCGGAGAAGCTGCTTACCGCGCGGCGCGGCAGATCCGTCTTGCGCACTACGGAGCAGGTGAAGCCCTCCTTCGTCGCCTCGCTCAGGCAAAGCGGGCTCTCCATGCCGGCGAACAGGCGGTTGCCCGCCGCCACCACGGGCGCTCCTTTCACCGTGCCCTCCACGCGGGCCTCCGGGGCCTTGATGTCCAGCAGGGTAATCTTGCGCGCAGGCATGGCGAACTGCAGGGGCTCTATGTCCAGCCCCAGGCGCACATACGGCTGGCCCTCGCGCAGCTCCGCCCACCAGATGAAGCTCTTGCCGTCCGTGGGTACGGTGAAGGGTATCTCAATGCGCTGGCCGGGCTTGCGCTCCACCAGGCGGCGGGCCTGCGGAGCGGCCTGCAGGCAGATTTGCTTCATCTCCCCGCACATCAGGTCTTGCGCGGTGATGGTGTGCATGGTGTCCTTGTACTCCTTCTTGGAGCAGGCTTCGTCCGTCTGCTCGTCCTGAACGAGGAGACGGAAGATGTCGTTGCCCAGGCTGTACACGCGGCCGTTGATATTGTCGCGCACCAGCACGCCGGCCAACTTGCGGCCGACCTTCTGCACATCTACGGTAACATAGTCGTTTTGAATGATCATGGTATTGAGAAAAGAAGGATTGGAAGAGGTGGTTATTTCACGGGGGTGCCCTCCAGCACCAGCACCTCAAAGGGTGCCAGCTTCACTGTGACGGGCTTGCCGGCCTCTGCCGTCTGGGCGGGCAGCTTGTCTCCCTTGGGGGAGCTGAGCGCGTACTTGGTGGGCGCGCCGGCGGGAAGCTCCCACACGGCGGCGGGGTCAAAGCTGAACACCTGCTCCACGGAGGAGGGGTTGCGCAGGGTGACAATGCCCTTCTGCGGGGACCAGGCGGCAAAGCCGTACACCTCCATATCGGCGGGGTTGCCGCCCACCCAGTGGGAATCCACCAGGGTCTCCCCGTTGGCGCGGGCCCACTTGGCGGCTGCGGCCAGGGTGTCCCACTCATCCGCCTTGAGCATGGCGGGGGTGATGTAGAGCTCCTCCATCTGCGTGCCCAGGCCGAAACCGCTCCAGATTTCCTTGGCCAGGTCGTCTCCCTCCGTGGTGGTGAGCCCGTGGGCGTGCTTGTTGTAGATGACACCGTGGGTCATGAGGGAGTTGATGGGGAAGAGCGGGGAAACCTTCACGTTGTTGCGGTAGATTTGGGCGTCTCGGTAGGTGATCCAGCGGTTGCGCTTGGAGCCCTCGCCGCAGAAGTCGTGGTCCATCTCGCCGCGCCAGATGGAATCTGCAATGCCGAACCAGAACGGGCTGGCCCAGGTGCCGGTGGTGAGATTGATGTAGATGTCCGGGCGGGCGATGCGCAGCTCGCGGATGAGCGAGATGGCCGCCTCGAAGTCCGAGCCGAACAGGGAGCCTTTGGCGGGGGTGGCCTCTGCGGAGGTGCCGTCGAACTTGAAGTGGTTCACGCCGTTATCCTGAATCATGTGCAGGCACATGTTCTTGAAGTGGTCATAGTACTTGCGGCCGGTGAGGGTGAATCCGCGCTCGCTGGTCTCGAAACGCCCGCCGGCGGCCTTGATGCGGCTCTGCTGCACGCTGCCGTAGCCGCCCCAGGGGGAGAACCACACGCCGGGGGCCGCTCCGTAGCTTTCCGCCAGCATGCGCACGTTGCGGAACTCGTTGGGCAGGTCCTTGTGGAAGCCCCACAGCGTCTTCGGGTCGTCCCACCCGTCGTCAAAGAGGAAGGAGTCCATCTTCACGCCGCGCTTTTTCACCAGTTCCTCGCCGTACAGCCTCACGGTGTCCATGGCGTCCTTCTCGGAGTACATGGTGGAATAGCCGATGTCGTACCATGTGTTGTAGTTGAGGAAGGGGGCGTAGGCGCGTGCGCGCTCGTTGTTGATGTACGCCAGCTGGAAGGTGCGGCGCAGCTGGGTGGGCTGGCAGAAGCCCAGCACGGCGGAGAAGCTGCTCTTGGCCTGCGGCAGGTTCGTTTTGCGCTCCAGGGAGCAGGTGAAGCCGTCCGCTGCCGCCTCGCTCACGCAAAGCGGGCTTTCCACGCCTGCAAACAGGCGGTTGCCTGCCGCAACTACCGGCGCGCCTTTCACCGTACCTTCCACGCGGGCTTCCTCTGCCTTGATGTCCAGAAGCGTAATCTTGCGCACGGGCAGCGCAAACTGCTGCGGCTCCACATCCAGCCCGATGCGCACATACGGCTGGCCTTCGCGCAGCTCTGCCCACCAGGTGAAGCCCTTGCCGTCCAGCGTCACCACAAACGGCACCGTGATACGCTCGCCCGCCTTGCGCTCCGCCAGTCGGCGGGATTGCGGGTTGGGCTGCAGCGCCTCGCGCCTCACCTCGCCGCAAATCAAATCCCGCGCCGTGGTGGCGCTCATGGTGTCCTTGTACTCCACCTTGGAGCACGCCTCGTCCGTTTGGGCCTCCAGGGAAAGCAGGCGGAACACGTCTTCCCCCAAATCGTAGGTGCGGCCGTTGATTTTATCCCGCACCACCACGCCCGCCAGCTTGCGGGCCACTTTCTGCACCTCCACGGATACATATTCGTTCTCCATGACAATGCTGTTCTCTTGGGTGGAAATGCCGGGCTGCGTTGCAGCTGCGGCAGCCGGTGCCGCCAGGCTCGGTCCGCCCGCCAGGATTCCCAGCGCAAACAGGCCTGCCAAAATGTGAGTAGACGTCATACGCTGATTGTACCAAAACAACGCCCGTGTTTCAATGATAAACTGTTTCATGTGCGCTGCATCTGCCCGCCGGCGGGCAGATGCAGCGCAGGGTATGCAGATGCTTGCCCGCGTGCGCCGGGTTGTGTATGGTGCATCCCGTTCGGCGGGTTCTTGGCCGCCGGGCATTCAATGTCATGAGTACGGAAACAGAAAGACAGACATGGCTGGCCGGATTGCTCCGCGGATGGGGCGTGAAGGAGGTGTGGGCCAAGGTATTGGCAGGTGCCCTGCTGGGTATCCTGGGTGCCTTGGGAGTTCTCGGGAACACCTCCTGCAGCTCGGATTCCGCGGCCAAGGCCGCACGGCTGCATGAGCTCTACCACACGCTCAGCGGCCAGCCTTGCATCCTGGTTACCACGCAGAAGTAGAATTCTGCTGCAGGATGGCGCGCACCCGCGGTTTTCTCCCTTCCCGCGGGTGCGCGTTTCTTTTTGGCTTATTCCCGGCCGATACGGCGGCGGATATCGCGGCAGAGCTCCTGCCAGAGCGGGGTTTCCGCACCCGCCTCCAGGGCGCGCTGCAGCGGGATTTCCCAGATGGCCTCGTATTCCACGGGGCGGCCGTTCAGGTAATCCTGGGCACTGCTGGGAATGAAATTCTCCAGATGGAGGATGCGCGCTACCTCCTTGTCCGCAGTTCCTGCGGGCAGGGGGTGGCCGCGCAGTTCCGCAGCCCGGCAAATCTCCTTCATGATGCCTCTCATGCGCTCCGCGGCACCGGGCATGGTGGCCAGCTGGCCGCCGGTGAGGCCGCCCTCCGCCAGGCTTACGCCGTTGAAGGGGATGTTGATGACGAGTTTGCGCCAGAGCAGGGCTTCCAGTGATTCATGGAGCGAGGTGTGAATCCCCGCCCGTTCCATCAGGCGGGAGATGTCCTCCATCCGTGCCAGCCCTGTTGTCGTTGTCGCCATGGGGGCCAGGCGGGTATCGTTCGCACCCAGGTTGCGGAACACGGAGGGTGCCGCGGGCATGAAGCTGGAGAAGCACAGGGCCCCGCCCACGCGCTCAGGCGGCACCAGCTCCGCAATAGCCTCCACATTGCCCATGCCGTTCTGCGTGGTCAGCACCAGGGTGTTCTCATGCAGCAGCGGCGGCAGGCATTCTGCCAACTGGCGGTTCGCATATGTTTTCCAGCACACCAGCACGATGTCTGACGGGCCGCATTCCGCTGCCTCACGGTAAATTTTCGGTTGCGCCACATGAATACGGCCGTCCGGTCCCTCCAGCGTGAGCCCGTTGCGCTTGATAGGCTCGTACGTGGAGCGCGCCAGAAAGGCTACATCCTCCCCGGCATGCACCAAATGCCCCCCGAAATACGCTCCCATGCAGCCCGTTCCCAAGATGGCTATCTTCATGCCCCCACCCTACCACATGGGAACTTGCGTGGCAATCCCAAAGGGGTGGTGCCCGAATATAGAATTTGCACGGTCTGTGTTTTGTGGTAGGATAGCGGGAGATGGCGGAAGACGAACAGCCCGCGCCGGATGCGCTGTGCATCCGCTTCCTGGAATTCATGGAGGCGGAGAAGAACGCCTCCCCGCGCACCGTGGAGGCCTACCGCCGCTCGCTCGGCCAGTTTCGCCTGTGGATGGGCCCGCGCTTCTCCGGTTGGCACGACTGCGCCACTGCGGATTTCCGCACCTGGCTGTACGATGCCCTCAACCAAGAGCTCAAGCCCGCCACCATCCGCCTGCGCTTTGCCGCCCTGCGCTCCTTCTACATCTACCTCATGCGGAGGGAGGGCCTGCAGGCCAACCCGCTGGAGAGCGTGGCCCTGCCCAAGGCCTCCCACAGCCTGCCCGTGCATCTCAACCTCCACCAGATGGAGCAGCTCCTCTCCCTCCCCCTCCATACCCCGCCGGACAAAAAGAGCCCGCCCTGGCTCCCCTACCGGGATGCCGCCATCCTGGAGCTTTTCTACTCCTGCGGTATGCGCCTCAGCGAGCTCGTGAGCCTCAATGCGGACGCCCTGCGGGATGACGAGGATTGCGTGCGCGTGCTCGGCAAAGGCCGCAAGGTGCGCATCATCCCCATGGGCGACTATGCGCGCGAGGCCATTGCCAGGTACCGGGAGATGGCCCCCCTGGAACAGGGCGGCCCGCTTTTCCTGAGCCGCCTGCGCCGCCGCATGACCGGCCGCAGCATCCAGCTCATGCTCGACAAGTACCTGCGCTGCTCCGATATACCCTTCCACATCTCCCCGCACAAGCTGCGCCACACTTTTGCCACCCACATGCTGGATGCCGGGGCGGATCTGCGCTCCGTGCAGGAGCTGCTGGGCCACGCCTCCCTCTCCACCACCCAAATCTACACCCATGTCACCAAATCACGCCTGAAGGAGGCCTACCTCAAGGCGCATCCCCGCGCGGATTGGTCCCAGGGGGTGGATGAATGATTTTTTGCGCTTTTTTGCGCGCAGCGCCGCTTTGGGCTTGCCTTTCAGGGGTGTCGGGCGTAAACTCCACGCCAGCGGCGCATGGTGTGCTGTAAGACGCATTCAAACCCCTGAAGAAGGCGCATGATTCGTATTTACACACAGTCGGATGAAGGTATCAATCGCTCTGCGGGCCTGGAGGAACAGGATGCCCGCCGCGGCGATATTTTTTGGATTGACCTGCTGACCCCCAACGCGGAGGAGCTCAAATACGCAGAGGACATTTGCGCCATCGAGATGCCCACCAAGGACGAGCAGCGGGAGATTGAGGCAACCTCCCGTCTCTACTGCGAGGACGGCGGCCGCTTCATGACCACCTCCGTGCTCTCCCGCGTGGAGACGGACGACCCCATCATCGCGGAAATCACCTTCATCATCAAAGACCGCGTGCTGGTCACCGTGCGCCACACGGATTCCTACTCCTTCCGCGTGTTCTCCCACCAGCTGCTGCGCACCCGCTCCACCAACCGAGACCTGGTCTTCGTGGGGCTGCTGGAAACCATCGTAGACCGCCAGGCAGACGTGCTGGAGCGTTTCGGCACGGACCTGGACGCCATCTCCAAGAAGATTTTCGGTTCCCGCCACGCCCGCCGCAAGGGCGACGAGGACGACCCCGACACGGACGACCTGCGCGATGCCCTGGAAGAGCTGGGCCGCGTGGGTGACCTCATCACCCGGCAGCGGGACGCCCTGGTGAACCTGCTGCGCCTCATCACCTACGCCGGCAACGAGGATTCCTGCATGGGCACGCACGACAGCCTGTACGTGCCGTTGCGCCCGGTCTCCAGAGACGTGAATTCCCTCTCGGAATACGCCTCATTCCTCTCCAACAAGGTGAACTTCATGCTGGATGCCGTGCTCGGGCTCATCAACATTGAGCAGAACGACATCTTCAAGGTGTTCACCATCATGAGCGTGGTGTTCCTGCCGCCCACGCTCATTGCAAGCATCTTCGGCATGAACTTCGACCACATGCCCTTCCTGCACACCACCTGGGGCTTCTGGCTTTCCATAGCGCTCATGCTGGTGGCCGCAGGGCTGCCGCTGCTCTTCTTCAAACTCAAGAGATACATCTGACGAACCACCATGATCAAGAAGCGTAAAATCAACCAGCTGCAAGAGGAAATCACCAAGGCGGATATCCTGATCGAGGCCCTGCCGTACATGCAGGCCTATCGTGACAAGACGGTGCTCATCAAGTTCGGCGGTTCCGCCATGGATAATCCGGAGCTGGTGAAATCGCTCATGCGCGACATTGTGGTCATGGAGGCCATGGGACTCAACCCCGTGGTGGTGCACGGCGGCGGCAAGGCTATCACCAAGGCCATGGCGGAAGCCGGGCTGGAGGCCAAGTTCGTCAACGGTCTGCGCGTCACCACCAAGGAGGCCATCGACATTGTGGAAAGCACGCTCAGCGCCCACATCAACCCGGATCTCGTGGATATGATGCGCGCCGCCGGCGGCAAGGCCGTGGGTATTCCCGGCACCAATGTTTTCGTGGGTGAGAAAATCCGCGAGTACGATGCGGAGGGCAACCCGGTGGATATCGGCATGGTGGGCCATGTCATCAGCTGCCTGCTTTCCCGTGTGGAGGAAGCGCTCTCCCTGCAGCTCACGCCCGTGATTTCCCCCCTTGCGCGCGAGCTGGGCACCAACCAGTCGCTCAACGTGAACGCAGACCTGGCCGCCGCCGCCCTGGCGCGCGAGCTCAAGCCCGTGAAGCTCATCTTCATTTCCGATGTCCCCGGACTCATGGGCGACCCCACGGATCCCTCCACGCTCATCCAGAGCGTCAACCGCAAGGAGGCGCTCCAGCTCATGGAGGAGGGCGTGATTTCCGGCGGCATGATACCCAAGGTGAAGAGCGCAGTGGATGCCCTGAACGCGGGCGTGCGCAAGGTTCACTTCATTGATGGCCGCGTGCCGCACACCCTCCTGCTGGAAATCTTCACGCCGGAAGGCATCGGCACGGAGATTGTCCGCGAGCAGCGCTGAATACTCTTTTCCCCATTCCGCCATGGAAACGCCCTCCTGTATCGGCATCCTTGCCGCCAACCGCACTTCGGAGTGCGTGCAGGCCCTGCAGATTTTTGAGGAGGAGTGCGCCAGCCACGGCATCCAGGCGTATGAAATTGGCCCGCACACGGCGGGGGATTCCTCCCTGGCCGCGCCGGATATGCTGCTCAGCTTCGGCGGTGACGGCGGTATGCTCAACGCCGTGCCCCAGGCCGTGGAGCGCGGCATCATCCTGGGCGGCGTGAACTTGGGCCACCTGGGTTTCCTCACCGCCTGCAGCCGCCATGATGTGGCCCGGTTGGTGGAAGCCCTGGCGGAAGGCTCTTTCCGCGTGGAGGAACGCACCATGCTGCAGGTGGTGCACACCGGCATGGGCCGCCCGGATTCCGAGCCGCATGCGCACCTGGCCCTCAACGAGGTGGCTCTCATGCGCGCCCAGACCGGCAAGATGATTGACGTGGACCTGGAGGTGGACGGGGAGCTGCTCAACCGCTACCACTCGGACGGCGTGCTGGTGGCCACCCCCACGGGTTCCACCGCCTATTCGCTTTCTGCGGGCGGGCCGCTGGTCACGCCCGCCGCAAACGTGCTCTGCATCACCCCCATCTGCCCACACAGCCTCACCATCCGCACGGTTGTGCTGCCGGACAACGTGGTTATCACCATGCACCCCCGCGAGCGCAGGGGCCGCGCCGGCGAGTCCACCATCTTCTCCATGGACGGACGCCGCACCCACAGCATTGCCACCAATGACACCCTGGAGATCCGCAAGGCGGAGAAGCCCCTGCGCCTGCTCGCCATGCCGGAAGGATCTTTTGCCGCGCGCCTCCGCGTCAAGCTCGGCTGGTAAAAAGCGAGCGGGCCATGGCATTGCGCCAAGGCCCGCCTGTTGTTGAACTGCTTTGGCGGTTACACCTCCGGATATTTCTCGGAGGGACCGTATTCGTTGGTGCCGTGCCGGCTGTCGCGGCAAGCAAAAAACACGAGGATAAGCTGGCCGATAATCGGCAGCAGATTCCACAGGAGGTTCCAGGCCGTGCGGCCGGTGTCGTGCAGTCTCCTCACTAAGACGCCAAGCAGGGGCAGGAAGCATATTGCCTTCCACAGCCTGTGCGGTATCTCCACCATCATGCTGTGGCGGTCGCCGTCCCCCAAGAACATCCCCATGCCTATAAGCGCGAGGTCGATAATGTTGAAAAACAAGATGAAGCTCCAGAATTCAGAGCGAGTGGCGCGGCCTTGCCAGCAGCAGAATTTCTCCGTCAGACAGGTGGTGAACCGCTTCCATAATGAGATTTCTTTCATTGTCAATGATTGCTTAGTGCCGACTTTTTGATGCTATCACCTCCGCAGTTGTAAGTCAAACGCTTTTAGATTTGCCTCTAGGTGCGCTTCTGGCATACGTTTGCCTTGTCAACCCTGCGGCGGAGTGATATATTCGCCCCTGGCGTTTACACCCTTCACCTACATACAAGAAGATGAACAAGATTAAAGCAGCGATCGTTGGTTACGGTAATATCGGAAAGTACGCACTGGAGGCCATTGAGGCTTCCCCCGATATGGAATGCGTGGGCATTGTGCGCCGCACGGCTTCCAAGGAGGGATATCCAGAGCTGGCCGCCTACCCCGTGGCGACGGATATTTCCGAGCTGGGCAAGGTAGATGTGGCGATTCTTGCCACGCCCACTCGCTCTTGCCAGGAACACGCCGTGAAATGCCTTTCCATGGGCATCAACACGGTGGATTCTTTCGATATCCACACTTCCATTCTCGATTACCGCGCCGCGCTCATGCCCGTGGCCAAGGAGAACGGCACCGTTGCCATTATTTCCGCCGGTTGGGACCCCGGTTCTGATTCCGTGGTGCGCACCCTCATGGAGAGCCTTGCGCCCAAGGGGCTTTCCTACACCAATTTCGGCCCCGGTCGCTCCATGGGGCACAGCGTTTGCGTGCGCTCCAAGGCGGGAGTGAAGGATGCACTCTCCATGACCATCCCCGTGGGAGAAGGCATTCACCGCCGCATGGTGTATGTGGAGCTGGAGGAAGGAGCCGACCTTGCGGAGGTGACGGCCGCCATCAAGGCAGATCCCTACTTTGCATCCGATGAGACGCACGTGTTTGCCGTGGACAGCGTGGATGCTCTCAACGATGTGGGCCATGGCGTGAACCTTACCCGCAAGGGCGTGAGCGGCAAGACCCACAACCAGCTTTTCGAGTTCAACATGAAGATCAACAACCCCGCCCTTACGGCGCAGGTGCTGGTCAATGTGGCCCGCGCCTCCCTCAAGCAGCAGCCCGGTTGCTACACCATGATTGAGATTCCCGTCATTGACATGCTTCCCGGTGACCGCGAGGACATCATCAAGCACCTTGTTTAGAAACAAGGTGCTTGATGATTTACGATTGACAATTTGGGAATGACGGCGCCTGTCATCCGCTGTTGCTCCCGACTTTATTGCGGCAGGTAGTCCTTCAACTGCTCAACGGCGTACAGGGGAATGCTCAGCAGGCCGTCCACGTTTCCGAAATGGGCCAGCGAGGCGCGGACGGCGAGCTTCTGGGAGAATTTGGTGCGGTAGGTGTTCAGGCTCTTGGATTTCAGGTTGGTTCCGGCCTTGACCTCCACGGGAACGTTTTGGCTCTTGTGCTGGATGACGAAATCGACTTCCGCCGCACCGCCGGGGTTGCTCCAGTATCCCAGGGAGGTGGCGGGGCTGAGCATGAGCGTTTGCAGCACGTACTGCTCCGCGAGCGCTCCCTTGAATTCGCTGAACAGCTCGTTCCCCTCCAATATGGTGGAGGTATCCAGCTCTGCCATGGTACCCATGAGCCCGCAGTCCAGCATGTAGAGCTTGAATGCGGTTGGGTCCAGATAGGCCTTGAGCGGCAGCGAGGGCTTGGTGATGCGGTTGACCCTGTGGACAAGCCCGCACGTCTCCAGCCACTCGATTGCACCGTCGTAGTCGCGCCCGCGCGCTCCTTCCACAATGCCCCTGTAGGTGAACTTGCGGTTTTCAGAGGCTAGCTGCCGGGGAAGTGATGACCAGACGGCGCGGATGCGCATGATGTTGGCGGGTGCGGTGTACTTGAAGAAATCGGCCTCGTAGCTGGAGAGGATGTCGCGGTGAGCCGCTTGGACGGCATCCATATCGCCGGAATCTGCGTAGACTGCCACGGCACCCGGCATGCCGCCCACGCAGAGGTACTGCTTGAGGTGACGCTCGTAGGTCTCGGAGAGGGAATCGATGAGCGAGGTTCGTAAATCCAGCAGATGGGCTGCAAGCCTTGGCTGGCCGATGGCCTCCAGAAACTCGCAAAATCCCAGCGGATGCAGGTGGTAGAACTCCACCTGACCCACCGGGAACGACATGCGCCGCTTACGCAGAGCCACGCCCAGCAGGCTTCCTGCGGCGACGATGTGGTATTGAGGGGCGTGTTCGCGGAGGTATTTCAGGGAATTCAAGGCCCGCTCACTCTCCTGGATTTCATCCAGGATAATCAGCGTGTCGCCCGGTGTGATATCTGTTTCGCTTTTGGCGGAGAGGTTGTCAATGATATCCTTCGCCCGGTACTCTCCTTCAAACACCCTGGCGGCGCTCGGAGTGTCCACAAAGTTCACGTACGCCTCCTTCTTGAACTCGGTGCGTGCCAGCTCGCGCATCAGCCAGGTCTTGCCCACCTGTCTGGCACCGCAGAGAACAAGGGGCTTGCGGACCCGGTCCTTTTTCCGAGCCCATGCTGCGAGGTCTTCCAATGCGTAGCGTTTCATGGTGTTTCCCGCATGCCAGTATGCTTTGCCGTGCGGTTCTTGTCAAGCATTTCCCTCGAATAATTGCCAATTTTGCACACTTTTCCCAGCGAAAAATTGCCAAAACTGTACATTTTTGGATGGAAAGAGGGCTAAAGCGGGGCTTCTGTGGGCCAGTTGTGCTTGGGGTATCTGCCGGCGAGGTCCTTTTTCATCTGAGGGTAGCCGTTTTTCCAGAAGGAGGCCAAATCCGCAGTGATTTGGTAGGGCCTTTGGTTGGGGGCCAGGATTTCCACAAGGCAGGGAACGCGGCCCTCTGCAATGCGCGGGGTTTGGGGCACGCCGAAGAGGAGCTGGCATTTCAGGCCGAAGGTGGGGGTGCCGTCTTCCCGGTAGAGGAGCTTTACCTCCCGCCCGTTGGTGAGCTTGATGGCCTTGGGAGCGTATTTGTTGAGGCATTCGCGCTGCCAGGGGGAGAGCCACTCTGCAAGCACGGGCAGCACGGGGCGCGCGGCAATGTCCTTGTAGCATACGGCACCCTCGCAAATCATGGTGATGGCCACCAGGCGGTCTTCCTCTCCGAACTCCGGCAGCTCCAGCTCCGGCATGGCGTTGCGCAGGCATGCAAGGCGGTGGATCCACTGCAGCACATGGCCGTCCCACTGCTCCAGCTTCAAATTGCCGCGCACCACCTGGTCCGCGAGGAAGGGCGCGGCGGCATCGGGGGCGGCATCCCCGGTCTCCTTCTCGGCGAGCACCAAATCACGGTACAGGGTGCGGCGGATATTGAGCACGCGCTTGCGGGCGGGGTCGTACACGGCGGCATCCACCTGCCGTGTGTCCACAATTTCCTGCGGGATGAGCGTGCAGCGGGAGAGCCGCGTTTCCACGCGCTTGCCGCCAATCTCCGTGATATCGGCGGGCAGGAAGAGGGGCGACTGCGCGTGCGCGGCCACGGAGGCGGCATCAATGCTGCCGCCCCGGCCTCCGCAAAGGCGCGCGGTGTTGGATGCGGTGCCGTTGCGCACGGCGAGGTTGGACGGGTAGCAGCGCAGCAGGGCGCGCGGCAGCACATCCGTCAGGTTCTCCAAAAAGATTTTTTCGGGCTCTCCCGTGCCGCCGAGCTGGTGCCAGGCCTTGATGATTTCCCTGGCGGCGCGCGCCTGGATGCCGAGGCGCGTGCATTCCTGCGGGGCGAAGTTGCAGCGCGCTGCAGCCTGCACGGCGCGCCATTCCGCCTGAAAATCGCAAAAGTCCGTCCTCTCGTGCAGGGAGGGATGCAGGCCATTTGCCAGCGCCACGGATTCCCCCTGCAGGAGCGCGGCCACCGCCGCCATCTCCGGCACCGTCCGGGATTACACCCCGGAGG
>JAZLHB010000018.1:0-10394 GCA_045616565.1 Akkermansia sp.
GGGGACGATGAGCGCAGCGGGCTGGATGCCGGACTGAACGCCGTTTTTGATGTGGAATCCGATGTTGGACATGGTTTGTTGACTTTCGATGTTGATGTTTGCTGAGGTTGCACCACTCTCCGCACCCGCGGCATGATGGCGTTCTTTACTACGTATAAGCACCCAGAAGGCAAAATGTACAACAAAAAATGATTTTTTTTCAAAAAAATCACGGCGTGTTTGTAAGGCTCTCAATTACAATGCGTAAGAAAGGGAGAAAATTTTGGGTGTTTTGGCATGAGGTAACCATTAGGTCTCATCCGGTCCCTCTCTTGGAATTTTGTCAGTAAAGGCGGCTAGAGATGTGCAACGGGAGACGTCATCCACCCCGCAGAGCGGGGTTCGGTACAGAGACGCGCCACCGTGGACCGTCCCCAGGCTGCCGCCTGGGGCTATCCTTTAATCACCCGCCCAAGGGCGGGTTTAGGGCGTGCGCCTCCGGCGCAAGGCAACACCTCGCGCGGCACCATGTTCGGGCGCACCGTATAAAATGCGCCACGCTGCGCCATGGCGTGAGCAACGGGAGCCGCAACGCGCCGAAGGCGCGCTGAACCCAACCCGCTCAAGGGCGGGTGGCTATATGATAGCCCCGGGCGGGAGACTGGGGAACATTTCGCGTCCTAATGTCTCTGCACGCAACCCCCTCCGCAGGGTGGGTGGCATCAGCCGTTGCATGCCTGTCTCGGCGTAGCGAAGAGGGGGCTCTAAACCTTCAAGACGCGCTATGCGTATTATACACCCCTTCATTCAAAATCACGGGTTCCCCAAGAATCATTGGGTCACAATGTGGCCTGCAGCACCTCGTACCTGCCGCCGGGGAGGGGCTGGATGCGGCGCTGGACCTGCAGACGCATGAGCATGGGGGTGATTTCCCCCGCGCGCATGCCCAGGGAGGAACAAAGGGTGTCCAGGGTGTCGTTGCCGGCGCGCATGGCGGCCAGCAGCTGCCCCTCCGGGGAATCCTCCAGCGCGGAAATATCGGGTTCGTTGGAGAAAAGCTCCATTTGGCGGGGTGCACCCCAGCCCATGTCGTCGATGAGCTCCGGGGCGGAGGTGCAGAGGATGGCGCCGTCGCGAATGAGCGCGTGGCACCCGGCGGAGGCGGTTTGCGTGACGGCGCCTGGCACGGCGAAGACGTTGCTGCCGTAGTTGGTTGCGGCCAGGTGGGCGGTGTGCAGGGCGCCGCTGTGGTTGGGGGCTTCCACCACCAGCGTGGCGCGGCTCCAGGCGGCCACAATGCGGTTTCTCTGGGGGAAGGTGTTGCGGTTGGGGCGCATGTAGAGGGGGAACTCGCTCACGAGCGCGCCGTGGCCGTCCAGGATGCGTTCCACCAGCCCGGCATTTTCCGGCGGGTAGAGCTCTGCCAGGCCGAATCCCGCCACGGCGATGGTGCGGCCTGCGGCATCCAGCGCGCCGGTGTGGGCGGCGGTGTCGATTCCGCGCGCCAGCCCGGAGATGATGGTGCAGCCGGCATCCGCCAGCTCCCTGCCGAATTTGCGGGCCACGGTGATGCCGTACGGTGTGGCGCGGCGCGTGCCCACGATGGCCACGCCGCGGGTGCTGTCGCGCTCCTGCCATTCCCCGCGCACATAGAGCACCACGGGCGGGTCTGCCATGCGGCGCAGGGCGGTGGGGTAGTCCTCATCCTGGAGCGTGACCATGCGCACGCCCATTTGCTCAGCGGCATCCATTTCCGCATGCACATTGGTGCAGCTCTGCCAGTCTGCAATGGCGGCTGCCTGTGCGGGGCCGATGCGCGGCACCTGCTGCAGCATGCCGGCAGGGGCGGCCAGAGCGAGCTCTGCGGAGCCGAAGTGCTCCAGCAGGTTCTGGATGCGGATGGAACCCAGCCCCGGGATGAGGTTGAGGGTGACGAGCGCCTCCCTGGGGGTGAGTTCCCGCATGCTCAGCGTTCCACCGTGAAGTCCAGCCCCAGGTCCAGGGAAGGCACCGAGTGCGTGAGGCAGCCGAAGCTCATGAAGTCCACCCCGGTTTCCGCAGCGGCGGGGGCCGTGGCCAGCGTGAGCCCGCCGGAGGCCTCAAAGTACGGCTTGGTGGCGGAACCGCGCATTTCCACCGCGCGGCGCATGTCGTCGTTGCTCATGTTGTCCAGCAGGATATAGTCCACCCCGGAGAGTTTGAGGAAAGCCTCCACCTGCTGGAGGTTGTCGGCCTCCAGCTCCACCTCCACGCCCGGCTTTTCTCTGCGCAGGCGTTCAATGCAGGCCTGCAGGTGCGCGGTGTCGCCATCTGTCATGAGGTGGTTGTCCTTCACCATGGCGCGGTCATAGAGGCCGAGGCGGTGGTTGTTTCCGCCGCCGTGCACCACGGCGGCCTTTTCCAGCAGGCGGTATCCGGGGGTGGTCTTGCGCGTGTCCAGCAGGCGGCAGTTGGTGTGGGAAATGGCCTTCACGTAGCGGCGGGTCATGGTGGCCACGCCGGAAAGGCGCTGGATAAAGTTCAGCGCGGTGCGCTCCGCCCCCAGGATGGACTGCGCCTTGCCCTCGATCATCATCACGATGGCATCCGGCGAGACCTCGTCGCCATCGTGCAGGTAAACCTCCACATGCAGGGCGGGATCCACGGCCTTGAACACGGCCTTGGCCACCTCCACGCCGGAAAGAACGCCGGCCGTGCGCGGGCGGAGCAGTGCACGCGCCTGCAAATCCTCCGGCACAAAGTAGGTGGAAGTCACGTCTCCATCGCCGAAATCCTCGTCCAGCGCCAAACGGATCAGCGCTTCCATATTATCGGAAACCTTGGGGTTGCTCATGCCTTCATATTAAATGAGAGGGCAGGGAATGTCAACATGTTCTATTGGGCAGGCTCCACCTCCTTCTGCTCATCGGGCGGCAGGGTGATTTCCATGAGGGGCTCGCCAAAGATGCGTTGGAAGACCGGGCCGTTCACAAAATCCAGCAGGCGGCGGGAGCCGTAGGCGTGCTGGTCCTTGAAGCGCTGCAGGAGCGGGGTGAGCTTTTGCGCGTTGATGCGGGCGGTGTAGGCGGCGTCTCCCCAACATTCCGGCCAGGGCTTTTCCGTGTCTGCAAAGCAATCCACGAGCTCCTGCCCGCGCGCCTCCAGCCGCGGCAGCAGGTATTCCGCCATGCCCTTGCGGTCGATGGCGGCGAGTTGGTAGAGGAAGCGCGTGAGCTCGCGCTCGCAGGTGTTGCCGCAGAAACGCTCCGGCAACCCGCTGGGCTGCGCGGAAATCACGTTCTCACGGGCCATGCCTGCCGTGAACGCTGGGGCGAGCCGGGGCTCCACCAGGTCCATGGCGTTGTCCAAATAGTCCACCACCATCTCCTGCACGGCAATGCTGTGCGCTTGCCTGCCCCAGCAGCTGGGGGTGACCGCCAGCTCGCAAATGAGCAGGTATTCCCGCTGGGAATGCACCTTGCCGTTGGGCAGGCGCATGGTGTGCCGGCCGGAGGGTATCACGGAGAAATCCGCCTGCACTTGGCAGCGCGGGGCGGTGGGGTGCATCTCCGGCAGGTCGCCGTCCACCACCGCCACGCCGTCATGCACCTTGAAGCGCAGATGCCAGGCGGGGTCGCCCTGCAGCAGGGCAAAGGCATTCTGACCGCCCTCATGAAAAAAGGCGGTGTGCGTGGGGCTCTTCTTGAACGCCCAGTGGTACTCCACCTCCATCTCCGCCTTGTTCTCGTCGTTCTGCGCGCTCAGTTCCTCCCGCAGCGGCATGGATTCCATGGCCCAGCGCAGCTCGTCCGGCACCAGCGCGGGCCTGAAGGCGAGCGCCACCATCCCGAGCAGCCCCAGGATGATAATCACCAGACTCCGCAGTTGCCAGCGTTTCATGATTGAGGGGGGGGGGACGCCAATCCTATTGCGCGGTGGCTTGTACAATGTGCACCAGCGCGGCGGGCAGGTTGCGGGAGCCGTAGAATTCTGCGGCGGCTATGCGCTCTCCCTGTGATTTGACGCGCTCGTTGACGCGCTTGATGAGCGGCATGTAGCGGTCTTCCATTTCCATGCGCTCCAAGTCGGACAGCGGGGGCAGGGATGCGGTTGCCTTGGCCCAGAGGGTCAGTTCCTCTCCCATGCGCATGAGCGGGGCCACGGCGGCCTCTGCGGTGTCGCGGTCCTGCACCTTGGCAAGCTCATCGTGTATCTTGGCCAGGATGACCACTCCCGCGCGGATGTGGTTTTCAGCAGGTGAAAGTTCTTGGGCTTCCGCCTGCCGGGGCGCCTGGGCGGCAACATCTGCCGCAAGGGCGGCGCAGAGCAGGAGGGGAAGGGTGGCTGTGGCGGCTATGTTCATTTTTCCAGCATCAGGCACATGTAGTTGAAAAGCTTGAAGAATTCCTCCGATTCGTAGCACTTGGCCTGCTGCAGGCGGAAGATTTCACGGTAGAGCTTGCCCCATTCCTCTCGCATGGGCTTTTCAAAGCGCGCCTTCACCTCTGCGGAGTCGGCTTCGGAAAGCTGCTTGATATCCTGGAGCGCATTGCGGGCATCGTAGATGGCGGCCATGGCTTTTTGCAGCTCCGGCACGGCGGCATCCGCCGTGGCCTTGTCCTTCACCTTCTGCAGCACCGGCAGCATGGCGGCAGGCACGGCCATGTAGCGCTCAAACGCCTGCTCCACGGCGGGTTCCAGCGCATACGCCCGAACCAGCAGGACCCCCGGCAGCAGGGCGGGGGACATCCATTTCACGCCGTTTGTCATTCCTTGGCCTCTCCATTGTCCCCTGCGGGGGCTTCCTTCGCATCGGCAGCCTCCTCACCGGACTCTTCCTCCTCATCGGCCTCGGGCTCTGCGGCAGCGTTGTCCTCAGCCTCCTTTTCAGCCTTCTCAGCCTCCTTGTTTTCCTCGCTGGCCTGCAAGGCGCGCTCCACATCGGTCATGAGCCCATCAATCTGGCGCTCCAGGTTTTCCACCGCGCGGTCCAGGCGGGCGGTGGCGCTATCCAGCGTGCGCTTGGCTTTCAGGACATCGCGCTCGCGTTCGCGCACGGCATTCTCCAGCGCGCGGCGCTGCTCTTGGAGCGGCTTGCGGTAGGTCTCCGGCAGCAGGTCTCGGTTGAGTCGGTTGAGCTCCTTGAAGATGTCGCTCTTGCCGAGAAGCTCCTTCGCCTTGGCGCAATCCCCTGCATCAAGGAGGGCTTTCACCTGGTCCATCTCGTCCCAGAAGGTCTTGAGCATCTCCGGCACGCGCCCGGCGGCCTCTGGCATGGTTTCGTTGCTGTTGCGGCGCAGGGCGTCCTCCACGCGGGAAACGGCGTTTTCCAGCATGCGGGCGTTGCGCGGGGAGGGCGTGATCCAGGCGGTCTCGTACTTCTCGTTTTCATCTGCCAGCATCTTGGAAACCTTTTCGATCTCCTTGGCATCGTCCTGGTCCATCCTTTCGCGGCGCTCGCCCATGATCTTGCTGCGGCGCTTGTCCTCAGAGTCACGCATCTTGCCCCACTTCTTGCGCAGGTCCTTGAGGGTGGAGATGTACCAGGCGTGTGCCTGCTTGTACTCCGGAATGCCCTGGAAGTTTTTGCGCAAATCCTCGAACTTGGAGAGCCCGCCCACGCGGCGGCTGTTCTTGCCGGTCTTCATGTCTGCCACCATGGCATCATAGGCGGCCTTGCCGTCCGTCTCGTACTGGGTGCGCTGCTCCGCGGTGACAATCTCAAAGGCGAAAGGCTTGATATCCTTGGCGTCCACGGCATCCTGCGCCTCCTTGACCTGCTGGGCGGTCTTCTCCACCTCTGCCATCTTTCTCTCCACCATGTCGTGCACGCGCTTGGCGCGGCGCTCCAGGGAGAACTTGGGTGTCGTGATGCCGGCAATGAGCTTGTCGGCCTCATCCAGCCGGGCGTGCAGTTTATCGGCAATGGTCTGGAAATCCCTGGCCGCCACGGCCACCGGGGTGGCCTCTTCCTCCGGCTCCTCAGCCTTGGGCTGCTCCTGCTGCGGGGCGGGGTCTTGCGGCTTCACCTCCTCCTGGGGCTGTTCAGCAGCCTGGGGCTGTTCCGCCGGCTGCTCCTGCTCCTGGGTTTCGGGCTTGGGGGCGGGTTCCTCCTTCACCACGGGAACCTTTACCAGGATTTCGTCATTCTTCACGGTGCGGGAAATCAGGTTTCCCTCCTTGTCCGTGCCGTTGAACTTGGTCTCCGAATCACTTTGGATAAGGATGGCGCAGTCCGTGTAGCGCTGCGTGTCGGAGAGCGTGATGTTGTAAAGCTGCTTGGCTGCGGCGTAGGTGGTGAGGCACGCCGAGAGGGCGATGGCGATAAGTGTACGTTTCATAGCTGATGAGGAGAATGTTGCTTGCCAGTCTTCATGCTAGCATATCTCCCGCCCGCATGCAACCTGCAAATGCGTGCCGGGTGCAAGTTTTTGCGCAACCCATGCCCTCCGCATCCTTTTTTGCAATACCCGCTTGACAGGGAGGCCTAAATGGGTTACGTTGACACCATGATGAATCACCGCATATCTATGTTGATCGGGGCCCTGCTTTGCCTGGGTGTTGTGGGAACTGGCCCGGTCTGCGCCAAGCCGAAGGCGGACAAGCCCGCCGTGAAGAAGAAGAACGACAAGAACGAGGCCAAGCCGCAGAAGAAGGGCCAGAAGAACGCCGTGGCCAATGTGCTCAAGGAGCTCACCTATGTGACGGATGCCCGCCCCAACTTGAAGGCCAAGACCTACAAGTACATGCAGTCCGCCACCTGGTGCTCCATCTGCAACCTCAAGATGCCCGACATGGTGCAGAGGTACCCCGAAATGCGCAAGCAGGGCATTGAAATCATCCTCATCAGCGCAGATGATACCGTGGAGAAGGCCAAGGCATTCATGGAGAAGTACAAGGCACCCTTCCCGTGCGTGATGCGCAATTCCGCCGGGGTGGACAAGCTGCCCTGCTTCCGCGTTGCTCCCGGGCTGCCGGATATCTTCACCGTTTCAGCAGACGGCATCCTTCTGGACGACGGCTCCATGAAGCGCGGCCGCAAGGATTGATTATTCCCCCGGCGAGCACCGCCGCCACCCCGGTTCCCCGCGCTCCCGCCTTTATTCTTCCACAATACGGTGCCCCGCCACCTTGCGGAGGGGCAGGGGGGCGGATTTCACCCAGTCTGCGGAGGTGGTGGTGATGAACACCTGCGAGCTTTCCGGCAGCAGGGCCAGCAGGGATTGGCGCCGCGCGGCGTCAAGCTCGCCGAAGATGTCGTCTATCAAGAGAATGGGGGAGAGCCCGGTTTCCGCCTGCAGCAGGTCGGACTGCGCCATTTGCATGGCCGTGGCAAGCGTGCGCTGCTGGCCTTCGGATGCGTATTCCGCAGCCGCGGCGCGGTCGATTTCCAGCAGGAAATCATCACGGTGCGGGCCCACGGTGGTGCAGCCTGCGCGCTCGTCCGCTTCGGTGGCGGCGTTGATGGCATCCAGAAGGTCTCCCTGTGCGGAAGGCAGGTAGGCCAAGCCCACAGGCTCCGTTCCGCCGGAGATGCTGCGGTGGTTGTGGCTGATGTGGGGTAGTAGAAGCTGCAGCAGGCGTTCCCGCAGGGCCATGAGCACGGTGCCGTGCTGCGCCAGCACCTCTGCATAGCTGCGCAGGGCGGCGGGATTGCGGCGCGGGTGGCGCAAGAGTGCGTTGCGGGATTTGAGCGCCTTGTTGTATGCCTGCAGGGCGCTGCGGTAGCCGGGGTGCCACTGCGTGCCCAGGAAGTTCAGGTATTTGCGGCGTTCCTCCGCCGCGCCGCGCACCAGCATGATATCGCTGTTGCCCAGCCAGGTGACGGGCGGGGAATCCGTGAGGAAGGCCGCGTAGTCCGCGCAGTCCGCGCCGTCCAGCCGCAGGGAGAGGCGCTGCCCGCGCGCCCACACCAGGCGTCGCGTGGCGTCATGCGCCTCCAGTGAAATGCCGAAGCTGTCCTCCCCGTGCTGCGCCAGGCGGTCCAGGCGCGTGGCGCGCGGGGAGTGCAGGGTGAGCGCCAGGCAAATGGCCTCCAGCAGGGAGGTCTTGCCCTGCGCGTTGCCGCCCACCAGCACCGCGCCCTCTGCGGGAATCTCCCAATCCAGGCTGCCGTAGCAGCGGAAGCGGCTGAGGCGCAGGCGCGTGAGCATGGTGCATCAAACGGTGGTGGGCAGGGCGCGGATGCCATCCATAATCTTGGCTCCCAGCGCACGCTGGGCCTCGCGCCCCTTGGCGGCCAAATCCTGCCCGGTGAGGGGCAGGGGATCCCCCACGGAAACGGTGATGGGCAGCAGGCGCAGCTTGTTGGAGTGGATGGGCAGGCAGTCGTACGCGCCCTCAATGCGCAGCGGCTGCACCGGGATATCATGCCCCAGGCGGCTCAGGATGAGCCCGATACCCGGCATGGCATCCTTGATTTCGCCGTCCGGCGTGCGGGAGCCCTCCGGGAAGATGAGCACGCGCTTGCCTGCGCGCACCTCGCGGATGAAGCGCATGATGGCGGTGGGGTCCGGCCGCGCCTGGTCAATGGTGATGACATTGACGTGCGGGAAGGCCCAGCGCAGGAAGGCGGATTTGGTGAGGCTCTTGCGCGCGAGGAAGTGGATGGGGTTGGAGTAGAGGGCGCCGATGATGGGCGGGTCCAGGAAGCTCTGGTGGTTGCACACCAGCACCGCCGGGCCGTCCTCAATGAGCTTTTCGCGGTTGATGACGGTGATGCGGAAAGCCCCGCGGAATACGCCGCGCGCCAGTGCGTGGCCAATCATGTAGAGAAGGGAACAATCCATGGCAAACGTGAATGGGGGTTAGGCGAGCTTCTTGCGGATGTCTGCTATCACAAACGCCACCACCTGCTCGATGCTCATGTCGGAGGTGTCCACCAGCAGGGCATCCGGCGCCTGCACCAGCGGGGAGACGCTGCGCTGGGCATCCTTGCGGTCGCGCTCCGTGATGGATTCCGTGATGCCCTCTGCGGCGCGGCGGGCGGCGCGCACCTCTTCGGAGGCCGTTACGAAATACTTGAACGGCGTGTGCGGGAACACCACCGTGCCGATGTCACGCCCCTCCATCACCACGGCTTCGCGCGTGTTGTACTCGCGCTGCTTTTCCACCAGAAGGGCGCGCACTTGCGGAATGGCCGCCACGGTGGATACGTTGGCGTTCACCTCCGGCGTGCGCAGCTCATCCGTGAGCATGCGTTCCCCGTACAGCACGCAGGAGGTGCTGCCGTCCTTGCCGAACGAGATGGGAATGCCGGGCAGCTTGGCGCACACGGCGGCGGTATCCGCCGGGGCCACGCCCTGCTGCAGCAGGTACCAGGTGACCGCGCGGTACATGGCCCCGGTGTTGATGAAGGTGTAGCCCAGTTCCTTGGCAATGAGCTTGGCAACCGTGGATTTGCCGGATGCCGCCGGACCGTCGATGGCTATGGCTGGTGGATTCATACTCCCGGCATCATACCACCGCGCCCCTGCCGTGTCGAGCCTTAGGGGACTTCTATTTAGTCCCCTTTTTCCGGGAAGCTGTCCGACATGGGAAGCCTACACTGTGGACTGGGTGTCATATTTTGTCCCGTACTTCTGAAAATGGCAAAAACAAGCCATTTTCACCCCCGTTCGGCGACATTTTCAGACAGTGAGGGCCTGCTGCTCCTGGAATTTCAGGCATGCGAAGCGGAGCATGTTGTACACGATGTTGACCAGTGCGACCCTGACTGCGCAACGCGCCATGCCGATGGAGCGCACGGTGTCTCCGCCAAACTGCTTGATCTGCCCGAAAACGTGCTCCACGCGGCAGCGCTTCTTGGAGATGACGTGGTTGATGTGCTTCTGCCGCCCCGTCAGCGGCGCGCTGTTCCTCGTCTTGCGCTTGACGATGTGCGGACGTTTCTTCTCGGCCTTCAGCGCGGCCTCGCGCGGCGCGCTCATGTATGCGGAGTCCGCGTAGATGTCGCGGGTGTGTTCCGGGATGATGTCCTCGAACACGCTGATGTCGTGGTCGCTCGCGGGCGTCACCCGGTAGTCCCTGATGAGTTTCGTCTTCACGTCCGCGGCAACATGGTTCTTGTAGCCGTAGTGCGTCTCGTCGCCTTTCTTCGCCCACCGCGCATCCATGTCCTTCTGCGCCCTCTTGTGTTTGTTCCACTCCGCCGGGGCCTTGCCCTCCTCCTTGATACGCTTGTTCTCCTCCCTGCTGTTGCGCTCGCGCGGCGCCTCCTGGAACGATGCGTCTATCGCCACTCCCTTGCTGAACTTGATGCCGGCTTCCTCCATCACCTTCCAGAATGCGTCGAACAGCCCGCGCGCGCCCCCGGCTCCCAGCCTTTCACGAAACGCCCATATCGTGCGGGCGTCCGGTATGTCGTCCACCCCGCGCAGTCCCACGAAGTCCTGGAAGCTGCGGCGGTCGCTGATGCAGTACTCCGTGTCCTCGTC
>JAZLHB010000019.1:0-4248 GCA_045616565.1 Akkermansia sp.
TGTTAAATTTTGTTTAATTGTTGCCACATGGTGCAATTTTTGCACATGTTGGCACGCGGAGGGCGTGCAAAAGTGCCTTCTTTGGAATTATTCCAACATTTTAGCGCGCCCGCCGTGCTTAGAGCCGTGCGAGTTGCGAGACTTTTTTTATTTTTTTGCATTTTTTTCTTGCAAGGTTAGTATCGCCTTGCTAGAATGTGGAGCGTGAAGAGGACAAGAGAACATGCCTAGAGAACACGCCAGCGACAAGAAACAAATATCCCTTTGGTTGAAAAAAACCATCGTGGAAAAGCTGGACGCGCTGGCGGCGGAATACGGAATTTCCCGCGCGGCGTTGGTCTCTCTCTGGGCGATGAGCGAAAAAAAGCCGAAAGAATGACGCGCTTTTATTTTTCGCCTGGGTTACTATCAAAGTAATACAAAAGACAAATAAAGCCATGATTGACACCATAGAAGAACTGAAAAAAGCGGCCATCGTCGCCGCCTGCCTTGCGGGCCTCATTGGGGCCTGCTCCGCCGTTGACTCCGCATTCCCCGCAGAGACAACGGTTGAAAAGCTGGACCGCCTCATTCAGGCTGGAGAATTCGCGGACTGCGAGACGGACGAGGAAATTGTCGCCCGCGCCGCTGGACTGGGCCTTGACTTTGACGCGCTGCACGCCGCCGGAGTCATGCCGTTTTAACCTTAACCCCAAACATTAACCACAAACAACTATGAAAAGGGAAATGAAAGAAAAGGAAGTACGCAACATTGTAGAATTTGCGGACGTTGCACTCTGCGTTAGCTACTGCGGCGCGGCGTACATGCTGGAGGGCCTGCCGCCGACGGGTTATACCGCCGGGGTGTATGGCTGGAATTACGACGTGTACGAATTCGGCGGAATCGTCGTTTGCACCGGGTACCGCCGCATAAAAGGCATTTGGACCACGGAAAGCCAAGAACTCGTGAAGCAGTACAACGACCGGGCCCGCCGCGTGGTGGAAAGCCGCTCCGCTGACTGGAACGTCAAGAAGTCCATATTGGCCGACATTAGGCGGGAATTTGCGGCGGAGGCAAAGCGCATTTTTGCCGACCAATAAACCCAGAGAGGAGAATCGAAATGAAGCAATACACCGGAGAGAGACGCGGAAACTTCCGCATTTACGGCCCGCACAAACTGGCCCGGCCCTGCCTTGCGTGGGAGGGCGAAGGAGTGCGGAAAATCCTGCTTGCGTTCAGCGACTACGATATTCCCACATGGTACGCGGTGCCGGTTTACCCCGGCGAAGAACCCGACTTTATCTGCGGCCCCGACTGGCTCTCCTTCGACGCGCCGGACACCCCGCGCGGAAATACCGACGTTGTGCGCGCCGTGGGAGCGGAGGGCGACGTCTACCGCCTTGAATTCTTCCGCGGATGCTGCCACTAACCCCCGGCCCTGGGCAAGGCCTAAAACTGCCCGCCCCCGGAAGCCGGGTTGCACCAACGCCGCCCGGCAGGCCGTGAGCCTGAACAGAAACACAAAAACAGAAAAGCAGAAATATGGAAACCATAGAACAGAGAAAAGCCCGTCGAAGGGCGGCGGCAGCAGAAAAGCGCCAGGCGTTAAAGACCATGCGCGAAGCATGGGAGAGGGTGCCCGAAGCTGAGCGGTTGACGGCGGGAAATGCCCTCTACCTCGCCGCCGGAGAGTACACAAGGAAAAACCGCGAACTCCTGGCCATGCAATGCCACGCGCGGGGAATTCGTGTGAGCAAGGTGCAATCCGCCTCGAAGTGGCGCGCGGCGGGTCACAAAGTGAGAAAAGGAGAAGCGGCCCTCATGCTCTACGCGCCAGTGGGGGAAGAAGTGGCAATGAGTTTTGAGTCGGAACAAGCTCGCGTGGACATTAAAAAGCCGAAGTGGTACAAACTCGTGCCCGTCTTTGACATTAGCCAGACCGAGCCCATGACCGAGAGGACCACCACCGCCCCGGTACAGCGGGAGGAAGACCAAATAGCGCCAGAACCTCCGCCAGCGGCACCCGCGCCTGAACCTGAAACGGCGGGCGACCTTTTCGCATGGCGCCCGGAGTTCGCGGCGATTGGCTGAAATTCCGCCTTGCGGGGCGGGCGCAAAACGCCCGGCGTTCGCGGCGATTGGCTGAAATTCCGCCTTGCGGGGCGGGCGCAAAACGCCCCGCGCTTTCCGAAGCCTGAACGCAATTCGGCGTTCAGGCAGGCGGCAAGCCCTGAACAAAGCTTGACAACAAAACAGAAAAACAATAGAAAGAAAAAAACACCATGGCAGGATATTGTGAAGACTTTTCCATGAGCAGAAACGCGCGCGCCGCCTATGATGGCGGGGAAATGCCGTTGAGCAAGTGGACGAAAAAGGCAATGCTGGAAGCGGCGGCGGAGCTGGACGAGCAGGGCGAGAAATTGCCCGCCCTCAAAAAACTCACCACCGCCACGTTGCGCCGCCTGTTGCTGGAGAATTCGAGTTGGCACCACACATCGAGCCGATTCAACACCACCCAATTCTACCGAGTGAATGAAGACTTGTTCACATGGGAGCCAGCCGAATTTGCGGAGGCCGTGGAGCGCGCCAAACGGGTGGCGCATGAGGAAAAAGCGGAGACGGCGGGGGAGACCACGCAGGAAGGCCGCTTCCGCTGGCTCACATGGGCGGGAACCCGGAACCACCCGAAAGCCGTTGAGCACGTCATGGAACGCGCAGTTGTGACCATCCGCGGGCAGTTCTACCACGTCAAGGACGAAAAGGGGAACGACGTTGTGCGGAAGAAGATTGGAAGCAACGGAACCGTGTTCACTCCGGTCGGCTGAACGGCGGGAAGGCGACAAAAAATCAGCGGGCCATGGAGGTGATTCCATGGCCCGCTTTGCGCCCCGGTGGGGGCAACTTCAAAACAAACTCAACGCTTGTCGGGTTGGATTCAAGACAAATATTCCGTTGAGTTTTTCGCTCGCTTCAACTCGCGCAGAATTGCCGCGAACACCCATATCCTGCCAGAAACGGCGGGAGAGTCAAGCGGAAATTTTCAAAAATTCCGCCCTCAATGCTCCCACGGCATCTTTTTCGGAGCCGCCGCCGCCTGGCGCATATGCTTCACCCAAGCGTCCGCCTGGCTCACCTCGACCTTGATTTCCTGCTTCTCAAGACCAAGAACCTTGCCGAGCTGTGCCGCCGCAATGAGCTTGTCGCGCACGTTCAGGTCGGGCGAGTCCAGGCAGTCATTGTAAAACTTTTCGATCTTCCGCCGCCCCGCCTCCACGCGCGTCTCCTCCGGGCTCGCCTCCACCACCTCCGCAGCGGGAACGGCGGGAACGGCGGGCAGCGGTTCAGGCGGAGCGGCGGGCGAAACGGCCGGCAGCGCGGACGCGGCAACGGCGGGAAACGCAGCCCCCAACGGCGGCGCGCAATCAGCCGCCGCAACATCGGCGGGCAGCTTGCTCAACAAAGCGTGCTTCCGCTTCTTCTCCGCGCGCTTCTGCGGAGCCGCCTCCTTTCTCGCCTCGCGCTCCGCATCGTTCTGCGCGCGCCAGGCGGCCTTCTCTTCTGGTGTCTTTTGGTGTCCAGCCATGCCGCCACCATACCGAAAACGGCGGGCGAATGTCAATTGCTTGTCCGCAAAAGACAAAAAGAAGGCACACCCTGATGCGCGCCGCCCAATAAGGGCGTTATGCGGGGCGTGCCATGGCGGGAGCAGTATAGCACGGCGGGCGGTGTCAATCAAGCTCGATTGTCACGGCTTCCGGCTCCAGTTCCCACGCGCCCTTGCTTAAAAAGCCGAGAAACGGAACGATGAGCCAAATGCCGCCGATGATGTCGAGGATGCCCGTGGTGGAAAGGGAGGACTCGACTACAGCCATTCCTCTCTTGTTGCCGTGTTGCGCCGTTATGACGTGCGTCTTGTTCTTCTTCAATTTGGCGGTGGCGGTTGTGCCGCCACCTACGGTCTCTCCATCTGCCTTGATGACGCATTGCGGGCTGTTCGTCTCTATGCGGATTGTCTGCGTGCTGGATGAAAAGAGCGAGCAGGACGTCACGGAGAAGCAGGCCGCTATTGCAGCGGTAGTTTTGACGAGGTTCTTCATCCCTTCATCCTGCCACACGCGCGCGCAAAGCGCAAGCAAAAACATCTTTCCTGTAACTATTCTAATCTACGCGCGCACCCCGCAACCCTACTCCCACGCGGATTGCCAGACTTTTTGAAACTTTTTTTATTTTTTTTCAAAAAAAATGCTTGACTGGTGACTAAACACCTG
>JAZLHB010000020.1:0-5082 GCA_045616565.1 Akkermansia sp.
CGGGGGGGTCTGTCCTTGGTTATCCCGTGTGAGGGTGGCAGGATGCCTCCATGCCTACAGTTTTTGGAATACTGTATGCAAGAAAAATGTGTTTTTTCCCTAAAATCATCGAGTTGCAAAATGTTGACCACTCCGGGAAGCTGCGGGCACGCTCGGGGAAAACCTTGAAAATCAATTTTTTTTGATTTTATGCTTGCTACAGTATTCCAAATACTGTAGTATATAGAAATCCAGTTCCTGAACACTCGTGAATTGGTTTTTCATTTAACACCTAACAGATTATGAAAAAGACACTTACATTACTTTCCACATTGGCGGCAATGGGCATGGGAACCAGCGCTTGGGCAGACACCATTTGGCTGGACGGGCTCAACAATGAAGAAGATGCAGCCAAGTACGCCTACAGCGTCTCCGGTACGGTTGACAACCCAGAAACCGGGGCTCAGGGCGACAACAAGATGTCGTCCGTGGCAGCGGTTGCAGGAATCTTGGACTGGTGGCAGGACAGCGTGGAGAAGAGCGGCGCGGTCATCGTGCCGAAGGATGCCCCGCGAGGCGAGGAGATTTGGACAAAGCTGAGCACAGAGTGGAAGAACCGCGGTGCCCAGCCTGGCCATGTGCTGCAGTACTACCTGAGCGGTGATACCGGATACTCGAACAATGCGGACCAGTGGCTCACCCAGAAGGGCTTGGATTACGCGGCCACCGGCGGTCTCTATCCCCACTTGCAGGGAACGCACCTGCGGCAAAACGACTGGAGCCAGATTCCTTTCCCCACCGACAGCGTGGTGCAGTTCGTGGACAGCCGAGGCTACAACAGCACCTCCACACCCAAGGCGTACGATGACGGTTACACCTCCTACGCTGGAGCATCCGAGAACTTGGTGAAATTCCTGAATGACGGCTGCGGTGCCGTGCTCAACGGCAATGCCATCATGTCCCTCTATGCCGTGGAGACGGATGAGAAAGGCGGCATCACCACGGTGTGGTACCACGACAGCAGGCATTACGAAGAAGGCAAGGAACCCGCGACCATACAGTCGGCCGCCGTGCGCGGGGAGACCGACCCGAACACGGGCAGGTCCTACATGGTCATGGAGGTTCCCAAGAAAGCCTGCGATATCACCCCTGAAAACCCGGAGGAGACCACCACAGCCCTCCTCACCAGCTTCTCGCTCATCCGCACCAAAGGCTTGCAATTTGATACCTACGAGGCTGTGGCCGGGAAGGACAATACAGCGGACCTGTTCTCCCATTACCTGAATCTCACGGTGGACGGTGCCAGCGACTACAAGCTGCAATACGACCTGCGCGATGCTCAAAGCCAAGACAGCCCGGTGATTGCCAAGACACAAGAAGGCACACCGATTACCACAGGAGATATTACCCTGCAATCCGGCAAGCTCACCCTGGTGGACAGCACGCTGGAGCGCAAGGCAATCGACGGCGGCGGTTCGGCCTCCGGCACCATCTCCTTCGGCACGCCTGGCAAAGATGGCGGCACACGCACGCTGACCGCCGACCGCAGCGGACAGATTGCCGATACCATCCAGATCAACGCCTCTTTTAACAACACGCTGGAGGTCACGGACGGCAACACGGTGACATTCAACAAGCTGACCGGCGAGGGCAACCTGACCAAGACCGGCACCGGCACCGCAGAGGTGACACAGGAAGTCACCCTGAAAGGCACGGTCACCGTGGAGGCGGGCGATTTCCTCTTGCCTGTAGGGGTTGCGGCTGACTCGGAGACCTTCCAGCTCCTTGTCCTCAAGGATGGCAAAGTTGTCAACAAGGCGGGTGAAGCCGTGACCCTCTCCCTCACCGGCGGTGTACACACCAATGACGGCGTGCTGGCCCTGGCCACCTCGGTGGGCAAGGATACCGTGATGAAGGGCAGCGGCACCTTCGCCGAGATGACGGTGGAGAAGGGGGGCCAGCTCGTTGTGGGCAACTCTCCCGGACACCAGCAGTTCACGGGTGACCTCACGCTGGATGGAACCGCCCTCTTCAGCGCCGATGGCTTGAACCAGGCCAGCTCCGGCGAGAACACCGGCTGGGGCTCCGGCACCTACTCCACCATCGACATGCTCGGCCACAACCTCGTCATCAACGACGAGGCCGAGATTGTGATGGCACTGGGTGAGTCCATTCTGGACAACCTTCCCGACAGTTCGGGTGCGTTCTCGATGATGCTGGCATCCAACATAGGCAACGCAGAGGATTTCAATGATGAAGCCTTGCTTCGCTTGGCCGAGCAGACGACATTCTCCGCCACGGACGAACTGGCAGCCAGAGGTGTGATTGACCCCACCGCACAGATTGGCAACTTGGCATACGCCCTGCAAGGCGGCAATCTGATGCTCACAGGCATCGTGACCAACGGCAACGTGCCCGAGCCGACAACCGGCACGCTGGGCCTGCTGGCGCTTGCAGGACTCTGCATCCGTAGACGCAGGAAGTAATCAATTTTGCTGGAGATACGTCAAGGCCCCATCCGCTCCGGCGGGTGGGGCTGAATGTTGTCTCCGCGCAACCCCGCCGCCAGGCCGAGCATGGACTTGTCGGCTCGCAAAGGGGCAAAATCGCACATGGCATCACCCTGCCTCGCAGACTATATGAGGAGAATATCGAATTTTACGCTTGCCTTGGCGGCTAATTTTAGATATGAATATCACGACATACCAGACGCAAGACTCCTTACCACCAAACGCCATGAAAAGAACCCTGTCCCTCTTAGCCCTGATAGCCGCACTTGTGCCCCTCTCTCCGCTGACCGCAGAGGGCGAATTGATTACAGTAAAAGGCATTGAATTTCAGAAGGAAGGTGACTGGTCTACGGCAACAGGCTGGTATGATGCGTGCAAAGCCTGGTCAGGCGATGGCCTGCTGTGTTGGGCCGCAACAAGCAGCAACATGATAGCATGGTGGCAAGCACAGAACCCTGACTACAAGGAAGAGGGGGATCCTTGGGGGATGGACGCGGTTTGGGATATATACAAGAACACCTTTATCAATGAAGGCGGAATCATCTCCAAAGGCGTTGAGTGGTGGTTCGACGGCACGGGAACCGGAACATCAGATTCGGAGTTGCAATACAAGGAGGGCCATGTGTCTAATGGGGCGTATTACAAAGAGCACCTGCATGGAGGCGTGGTGGAAAAAAATGTCACTCCACCAAACATCACAACCCTGTACAGCTCTACGTGCGAGCATGCCACCACTCTGGCAAACACTCTGGTAGATTACATGAGGAACGGTTATGCCGTGGGGCTGAACTTTAACTCGGGCAAGAATGGGCACGCTGAGACTCTTTGGGGGATCGAATACGATACTTCATCCCAGTTAATTACGCGTCTCTACATTACCGATTCAGATGACGACCAGAAACCCGGCATCCGAATACTCGACATGTCCGTGAAGCAACATGATGGCTACCAAACCTTTTGCCAAACGGGGACAAATTGGGAAATCGAGTCTTTTGTGTTGTTGAGCTCGTCCATGACAAATGACATAGCCCGGCTGAACACCTATGACGCGGAAACAGGCACAGTGAACTTGAGGCAGCAACCTGAGAGCGGGGGCTATTTGCTTCCGGAATCCGTCAAGGAGTTCAATAACATTGTGTACGACAACAGCCGCAACGAGGAAACCGCAGGACGCGAGAAGCCAATTGGGCGGCAGCTCACTGTGGATGCAGCGCACGATGGCACCCATGCCGAAGCCATTCTTGTGGAAGCCACCCAGGGCGCGAACTTGCTGGAAATCCAGCAAGGGGTGACCTTGCAAGTGGACGAGATTTCTGGGGCTGGCACCTTGACCAAGACTGGAGCAGGCACGCTGAAAATCAGCGGTGATGCTTCCGCAACACAAAACGCCCACATCAATGTTACTGGTGGCACTCTGTTGTGCGAGAACGGCACATTGGGCGAGATTTCCATCAACGGCGGAACTTTGGAAGGTAGCGGCAAGATTAACGGAGTCACGGTTGACAAAGATGGTGTCCTGGTGGTGGGGAATGCCGCACCTGGCGTGCAAACCTACACCAACCGCCTGACCCTTACCGATGCCAATCTCGTGTTCTATGTAGCGGGCTGGAGACTAAATGCTACGGATACGAATAACGGTTGGGATTCTGGAAGATACTCCAATATATCCTTGGAGCAGGTTAGTGACAACTACGATTTGTATGTAGACGCGACAAAAGGTATTCAGGAAATAACTATTGCCATAGGCGGTGATGCCCTGAAGAACATGAGTCGGGACGGCACGTTCAGCCTCGACCTTATTACCGATTTTAACAACTACTACCTACTGCCAGACAGCCTCAACGCTTTAGCCGCACGTACGACTTTTGTCGTGGCAGATGACGCAGAAGCCGTGGAAGGAACCGACTGGGCTGCCGGAACGAACCTGACGGAGTATTTCGACAATATCAGTTACAGACTCACGTCATACAGCTACGGCGGTGGTCCCTATAATCTCACCATGGTTGGTACATACAGAGGGGCGACACCACCCGCACCGGTCCCCGAACCCGCCACAGGCGCGCTGGGCCTGCTGGCGCTTGCAGGACTCTGCATCCGTAGACGCAGGAAGTAATCAATTTTGCAGGAGATACGTCAAGGCTCCATCCGCTCCGGCGGGTGGGGCCTTGGTTATACTCCAGCAGAGACTTTGCGCCCACATGTGTCCCAAAGAGTTTTGCGAACCTATGAATTTGGGTGGAGGGATGGATGGAACGCAAAGCGAATCTTGGAAGTTTAGAGATATGCGTACGGGAGAGTGGAGCCGCCCCGCCATACGTCCGCCTCCGCTATGCTTCGGCGTGACGAGGCGGGGTTACCCGGCGGAGACCCGTCTACGCCCTGCGGGCTACGCCGAGGCAAGGCACCCACGGGTTTACACCCGTGGCTACAGGCCCCTTCGGGTGCGCTCCGCCATTCGGCGGAGCTTTATTTAGCACCCCTATCGGCGCGGAGCGATTCCTGCTTCATCTGGCATCCGGCCAGATCAACCCCTGTGATTCGCGCGAAGCGCGCATATTGCAAAACTCCGCCGAATGGCGGAGTGCGCCGGAGG
>JAZLHB010000021.1:0-18085 GCA_045616565.1 Akkermansia sp.
CTGCCGCCCCGCGCAACAACACCCAGCGCCCTGCGCCGGCACGCAGCACCAAACGCACCGCCGCCCCTGCCAGCCGCACACCCGCCAAACCCGCCCCCACCCCGCGCACACAGCCCAAGCAAAGGTAAGGCGCGTGCAAACAGGCAAAAAAACGGCCGGCCCGGTTTAGCACCAGACCGGCCTTCATATTTCCGCGAATGGCTGTATCACCTGTCCTTGCGCAGCTCCTTGAGCTTGGCTTCCGGATCGGCGAACTCGCGCTTCACATCCTCCACGTCGGCCGGGGTGCAGGTGGGCTGCAGCTCCGCCAAGCCGAGCATGTATTTCTTGAGCTCCAGCACCTCCTCCACCGTGGTGGCGTTCACAATGAGCATCTGGGCGTGCATGCCCCAGATATCCAGCTTGTTCTGCGGCATGGCAATGGGTGCGTACTTCTTGGTGACGGCGTAAAGCCCCTCCACTCCCTTGGCCACCTTGCATTCGGCGTTGTACTGGCGCATCTGCTCCTCCGCCTTGAGCTCGTTGTCCATGCCGGTCTTGTGCTCCGTATCCAGCTTGATGATTTCCTCCCGCATGGCCTTGGAATGGGGGCGGAACTGCTGGGGCACGTTCACCCACACATCAAAGAGGGCCTGCGCGCGCTCCTGCCCGGTGAGCTTGGCGGCCTTGCGCAGCTTCTTGCCGGCCTTCAGGGCCTCGTTGAGGGGCTTCACCACCTGCTCATGGGTGTTGCGGCCGCCGAAGAAGCCGCCCACAAGCTCGCCGGTGTGGTCCGTCACCAGGATGGTGGGATAGATGGTGATACCGTACTCTTGGCAAATGGCGGCGTTGTGGTTGTACTGCTCCTCGCTGAACTTGGGCTTGTGGGGCATGTCCACCTCCAGGCACACGAACTTGTCCTTGGCGTAGGCATCGAACTCCGGCTTGTCGAAGATACCCTTCTTCATGGCGATGCAGTGGCCGCACCAGTCGGACCCCGTGAACTCCAGCAGAATGAGCTTCTTCTCCGCCTTGGCCTTGGCCTTGGCGGCATCAAAGTTGGTCATCCATTCCACGCCGAATGCGGGCGCAGCCATCACGGCCACCGCCGCTGCCAATGTAAAGAACTGTTTGAACATACGCGCAGTATAGCGGTACGGCGCGGGCACCGCAAGGAAAAAAACGCCCGCCCGGGCGCAATGCCGGGCGGGCACGGAAACATGTTCAACCGGGTATGGCCGGTTTCCCCTTAGGCCTTGAGCTCGTTGCCAAGCTCAATGATGGAGTACTCCCCGGGGCACAGGCGGTACACAATCTGCAGCACGTTGCGGCGCGCGTTGCGATACAGCACAAAGGGCTTGCCGGAGATTTCCAGCTCCATGATGGCATCCTCCTTGTACATGGTGCGCAGGTCGTAGCCTTCGCGCGTAATGCGCACCGGCTTGGGATCCTCCGGGGCGTCGATATCCACCTCCTGGTCCAGCACGTCCTCCTGGTACACGGTTTCATCCAGCTTGCGGATACTCTCCGAGCGGTGCGGGCGGAAATGCTTCAGCAGGCGCGTCTTGTGCTTGCGCATGCGGCGCATGATCTTGGTGATCGTCTCGTCGATGGCGGCATACAGGTCACTGCTCACCGTGGAGGCCTGGATTGTAATATGGTCGGCACAGAATAGGACGATTTCCGCCATTTGGCGATCCTTCTGCACATCCACCACCACGCGCGCTTCCACGATGCGCGGATATTCAATGTGGATGGCCTGGATCTTCTTGACGGCGAAATCATGGATGGCATCCGTCACCTCAATGTGGCGACCCGTCACGGTAATGTTCGTTGCTTCACTAGACATGATATTTACCTTTTCTATGTTGTGTTCTGTGCTTGCGGCGCGTAATACGCCCCTTGCAATATGCATGCTAACCCGCATGCAGGTTTTTTGCAAGAAAAAACTTCAAACAAGTTTGCATGCGTCCGCGCGGCGCAGGTGAAAGGTTCCCAGACGTTGAAAGCCCTACCCGAGAAAACAAAAGGGCGGGCGATTCTTCTTGCGGTGGGGAGGGGAATAGGGTAGAATGCGCGCGTGAGCTATCAGGTGTTTGCAAGGAAGTACCGACCCCAGACCTTCAAGGATGTGCTGGGGCAGGATCATGTGGTGCGCACGCTCTGCAATGCCATTGAGCAGAAGCGTCTGGCGCACGCGTACCTCTTTGTGGGGCCGCGCGGCACCGGCAAGACCTCCACTGCGCGCATTTTCGCCAAGGCGCTCAACTGCTCCGGCGGCCCCAAGGTGGAGTTCGACCCCAACGAGGACGTGTGCCTGGAGATTGCCGAGGGCCGCAGCCTGGACGTGCTGGAGATAGACGGCGCCTCCAACCGCGGCATCGACAACATCCGCGACCTGCGCGACAACGTGCGCTTCGCCCCCACGCGCGGGCAGTACCGCATCATCTACATTGATGAGGTGCACATGCTGACGAAGGAATCCTTCAATGCCCTGCTGAAAACGCTGGAGGAGCCGCCGGCGCACGTGATGTTCATCTTTGCCACCACGGAACCGCACAAAATCCTGCCCACCATCCTGTCCCGCTGCCAGCGGTTCGACCTGCGGCCGATACCCGCGGACATCATTGCAAAGCACCTGGTGCACATAGCGGCCAACGAGGGCGTGGCGCTCACGGAGCCTGCGGCCTTCGCCATTGCCCGCGTGGCAGACGGCGGCATGCGAGACGCGCAATCCATGCTGGACCAGCTGGTATCCTTCTGCGGCAACAGCATCGACGAGCAGAACGTGAACGACATCTTCGGCGTGACGAGCCGCGAGACCGTGGCGCGCGCGCTGGCCTACATCCTGGACCGGCAGCTGCCGAGCCTGCTGCACCTGGTGCACGAGCTCTCCGAGGCCGGGCGAGACATGGGACAGCTGCTCTCCGAAATCATGGGAGCGGTGCGCGAGCTGCTCATCCTGAAAGTGGCACCGCAAGAAGCCAACCTCTCCGTGCCGGAACAGTGGCGCGACACCCTGGCGCAGCTGCTGGAGCGCACGCCGTCAGACAAGATAGTGCGGCTCATGGAAGTGCTTTCCGGCGCAGAGGAACACATGCGCTGGAGCACCAACAAGCGCCTGCACCTGGAGATGGGGCTCATTCAGGCCGTGCATTCCCTGGCAGAGGCCAACATCAGCGATATCATCCGCGCGCTCAACGGCGCCCCGCTGCCGGAAACACCCATTGCCACCACCACCCTTCCCCCGGTTCCCATGCCAGGCGCAACTGCAACGCAGGCCCCTGCACCCGCAGCAGCCCCTGCCCCTGCCCCTGCACCTGTTGCACCTCCCGCACCCGTTCCCGCACAACAACCGGAACAGGAACTTGAACCCGAACCGGAGGCGCCGCAGCCGGCATTCACACCCGCTCCCGGGCTGGAGCCCATAGACGACGAACCACCCGTCTTCAGCCAGGAGCCGCCGCCCACGGTTGCTGCCGCCGCACCCGCCGCGCGCCCGCTCACCCCGGAGCTTTGGGACGAGCTGCTGGAGCAGCTGCGCGCCCAGCTGCCACTACCCGGCGCGCTCATCGGCAATACCCTCTTTATCGACGACAACGACGGCACGGTACGCATCGGCTACCACCCGCAGGACACCGACACGCGCGACACGCTTTTCAGCGAGGAGGTGGCAACCGCCATCCGCGAGCTCTCCACCGCGCTGTGCGGGCGGCCCGTGAAGCTGCAGCTGGAGAAGGACGACAGCCTGGAGCCGCCGGTTCCACCGGAGGCCCCGCCCGTGCCCGTGGCGGCACCGGAACCCGCGCCCGCCGCCAAACCCGCGCCCCAGCCCGCTCCCGCACCCCAGCCGGAACCCGCACCCAGCCTGCGCCCCACAGATGAGGAATTCTACAACGACCCGCTCATCCAGCAGGCCCTGGAAACCTTCCACGCAACCCTAGTCAACCAAAATCCCACTGTATGAACCTGCAAAAACTCATGAAACAGGCACAGGCCATGCAAGCCAACATGGCCAACGCCCAAGCCCGGCTCGCGGAGATGAAATTCACCGCAGAGGAAGCCGGCGGCAAAATCAAGGCAACCGCTTCCGGTGACGGCATGATTACCGACTTGAGCATCGACCCCTCCGTGGTGGACCCCGATGACGCCGAATTCCTGCAATCCCTGGTGCTCAAGGCCGTGCAGGCCGCGCTGAACGGCGCCAAGGAGCTCGCCGAGCGGGAAATGCGCAAGGTGACCGGCGGTATGGGGTTCCCCATGTAACCACGCCTTGCCATGAACCACCGCCTTGCCAGCCTGGCCGCCCTGCTCCTGCTGCCCCTGCAGGCGGGCGCACAGCCCGTGCTCGTGGGGTCTTTCTCGGCCAAGATTGTGCCGGAACAGGCCACCACGCTCGCCATGGAGCGCGGCACCGTCTCTGATTTGGCGGACGCCTCACGCCGCTTGAAGCGCGGGGATGTCATCGCCCGCGTCAACAAGGAGAAAATGGAGCGCGAGCGCGAGGAGATGGAGCTGCAAATCTCCAAGGATCAAATCGCCAAGCGCGATGAAATCCGCAAGCTGGAGAACCAGCGCAGCAAGCTGCGCTTCTTCCTCAACTCCCTCACCCCGGAGGAGCGCAAGTATGCCAAGGACGTGGGGGGAGACGAGATGCAGCCCAGCCAGGAGGCGCTGGACGACATCGAGGAACGCCTTTCCCTGGCCAGGCAGGAATTGAAGCGCGCTCCCGAGCGCAAGCGCGAGGATTTTCAGCGCTCCCACGAATCCCAGATTGTCAAGATGCCATACGACGGGCGCCTGCAGTACAACATCACCCTGCCGGAGGACCCCACCCAGCCCTTCGAGTACACGGCGTCCGGCTCCCAGCCCTTCGCCACCGTGTGCGACGACTCCGCCTTCTACATCACCCTCAACCTCACCCAGAGCGAAATCACCCAGCTTCAGCCGGAGCGCTTCACCGCAGATGTGGCGCTGCCGGGCGGCAAGAAGCTGCACGGCACCTTCCACCACCGCCGCGTAGAGCACAACGGCAGCACGGACATGCTGGTGTACTTCTTCCGCCTGCAGTCGGAGGACCACGAAACCGCCTACTCCCTGCTGGGCAGCAACGCCAAGGCCGCCCTCACCTACGAAACCGGGGAGGATGTGCGCACCGAGAGCAAGGCCATCCTGCTCAACCGCCCGGAAGCCGCCGTGAGCGAGAACTGGGAGGATTTGGTGGAAAAGCTGTTCCCGGACTACGATATTGTGCTGATTGCGGAACGCCAGATTGTGCTGCGCGCCAAGAACGCCAAGTGACCCAACCGCGGGAAATGAACCTGATTTGCGAGCACCTTGCCTTTTCCTACACTGCGGATGCCCCGGTGTTCCGGGATTTCAACCACGAATTCCGCCGCGGCATCACCGTGCTCAAGGGCTATTCCGGGTCCGGCAAGACCACCCTGCTCAAGCTGCTCGCCGGCTACCTGCACGCCCAAGGCGGCCGCATCATCACCCCCACCGGGGTCAAGGTCACCAGCCGCAGCTACCGCCGGCGGGATGTGGCCTACATGTTCCAGGGCATCAACCTGCTGCCCCTCATGAGCGTGGAACGCAACCTGCGCCTTGCTGCGGAAATGGCCATGCTCCCCGGAAAGGAATGGAAGCCCCGCTGTGAACAGCTCCTGCAGGACCTGGGGCTCACCGAGCTCCGCCGCCGCCGCGCAGACAAGCTCTCCGGCGGCCAGGCCCAGCGCGCCGCACTGGCCAGAACCCTCATGAAAGGCGCCCCTTCCATCCTGCTGGATGAACCCACCTCCGGGCTGGACGACACCAACACCAACACCATCAAGAAACTCGTGCTGCAGGATGCCCGCGAGCGCATCTGCATCATCAGCACGCATGATGGCCGCCTGCTCGACATAGCCGATGAAATCATTGATTTTGACAGCACTCTACCTGGCTAAGGACACGCTGAACCGGTGGGTATCCCGCATCTCCAGCCCGCTTGCACGCGTGCTGGTGGTGTTCTTCCTCTCCCTGTGCGCGCTGTGCTTCCTGGGCAGCTATGTCATTACCGCCAAGGCCCTGCGCGACAAGATACGCACGCAGGGCGGCGACCTGGTGCACCTCATGATATTCAGCGGCCCCGGCACCAACAGCTTTGCCATTCCCACCCAGCAGGAGATGGAGGACCTGCTCGGCGTGGACTCCCTGGCGGTGCGCAGCGTGGGCTCCGCCGTGGCCCACAACCACAGCATGGCCATCTTCACCTACGATTTTCCGCGCTCCAAGCAGTTCCAGCCCCTGCTCTCCCCCAGCGGCGGCCCCTGCCTGCTCTGCCCCGCAGACAAGCCGGTGTTCCGCGCCGGCCCGATTGACGTAATCCTTCCCGGGCAGGCCGCCTCCAGCACGGTATTGGTGCGCTACCTGGAGCCGGACCACCTG
Organism: Akkermansia sp.; assembly: GCA_045616565.1. GTDB lineage: Bacteria > Verrucomicrobiota > Verrucomicrobiia > Verrucomicrobiales > Akkermansiaceae > Akkermansia. Next base: position 6,409 of record JAZLHB010000021.1, read on the forward strand.
CTGATGCGCATGGTGCCGGACGGCTGCATCCTCATCCCGCCGGACACTGCGGAGCGCCTGGGCACCACACCCAGGGTCTCCTCCATGCAACGCGTCATTGCCCGCGTGCAGCAGTTGGAGGGCGCCTCCTCCCTTACCCGCATAGAGACCTATTTCAACAACCTGCTGCGCCTGGAGCACGCGCAGGGGCACGTGATTTCCGCCGCGCGCATGCTGCAGGAGATGGATGTGGTGCTCAGCAACCAAACGCAGTGCCGCGCTGCCTTCTGCATCGGCATTGTGGGGATTGTGGGCATCCTGCTCACAGCGCTGGCCGGCATGGAATACCGGCAGAACGAATACATCTACACGCTCATGAAGAGCTTCGGCATCCACCCGCTGCTGCTGGTGGGCGCCTTCCTGGTGGAGAACCTGCTGCTGGTGGGCGCCTCCTTTGCGGCGGCCGTGGCCACCTTCATGCAGTGCCAGGCGGTCATTGCAGAGCAGTTCTTCAAAATGGGGCGCTACTCCCTGCAGATTGAGGAAATCATGCCGGAAATCAAGCTCATCGCCGCCATGCTCCTCATCTGCATCGCCTTTTCATCCATCCCCATCATTGCCGCCGCCAACAGGGAAATCGGCAAGGTGCTTAAGTGATGCTTAACAGTTTTTCTGGCATACTCGCAATTTTAACTTGCATTGCACGGGCCCTGTGCTACAAAGGAAGCGTTATCACTCCTCTGTGAGGGGTTCTCATTATCTAACCGAAAATCAATTCAAGACTATGGATATCCAAGTTGCCGTCCTTTGTGACTACGCCGCCGATTATCAGGGCAAGCTCTGCGTGCAGGGTGCCTTTGATACTCTCTTTGCCCGCCAGTTCCCGGTGATTCACCCCGCCTGCGCTCTCGCCCTCCGCATGTGCCTCACTCCCGAGGACGCCGGCGAGCACAAGCTCGGTATCGCCATCGTGGACGAAGACGGCACCCCGCTCGACAAGGAGCGCATGCCCATCGTCGGTGATCTGAAGGTGGCCCTGCCCGAGGGTGCCACGTTCCTGACCCGCAACCTGATCATGAACTTCCAGGGCCTCCGTTTCGAGAAGACCGGCAACTACAGCGTTGACGTGACCCTCGACGGCGAGCTGATGGCTCGCACGCCGCTGCGCCTCGTGCTCGTTCAGCAGCCCGCTCAGCCCCAGGCCTAAGCGATCAACTTTCCAACGATAACTGGATTAAGCCTTTCCGTGCAAGCGGAAAGGCTTTTTTCATCCCTCTCCTGTTGAAAACGCGCAGAAACTTCGTTCCCCAGATTGGACCACGCGTTTAAAACCCGCCATGAAAACATCCCCCGCCTTTCCAGCCGTTCTCGCCATATGCTGCCTTGCCGCCCCCGCAACCGTTTGCGCGGAGGAGGCGCAAGGGCTCAGCAAGCAAGAAATGACCAAGCTCTATGGTGAGGATTTCGCCCAAGAGGCCATGGATGCCCGCAACCTGATGGACGAGGAGTGGGATGAGGACACCATCGACGAGGATGCCGAGGAGGAGGAACCCGCCCCCGCCAAGGCGCAGGAGGAGCCCGCCCCCGCTGAACCGCAACCCGTGGTGCAGAAGGAGGGAGAAGCCGCAAATGCCAAGGTGGCAGAAGCGGCACAGACCGCAGAGCAAGCCGCCGCCAAGGAGGCCGCAAAGGCTGCCGCCAAAGCCAAGGCGCTCCGCAAGAAGATGCTGGAATCCACCGTGGCCCTGGTGAAATCCAAACGCACCGTTGACGCCAAGATCAAGAGCTCCCGCAACAGCATTGACCAGCAGCGCGCCAAGATTGCAGCCGTGCAGGAAAAGCTGGAGAAGAAGAGGGACAAGGCCCTCGCCAAGAACGACAAGACCGGCTGGGGCCGCATGGCAAACGATTTCATGAATCAGCACCCCGAGTGGCAGAACCATATGCCCGGCGGCCAGGGTGGCCGCAGCGGGCGCGGCGGCTGGGGCGGTCAGGGCGGCTGGGGCGCACCGGCCCTCCCGCACGCTTCCGCGCAGGACAAGCAAACCGTCAAGAACGCCCAGAAATCCATCAAGGAGCTCAAAAAGGCCATTCCCCAGCTCGTGGTGCTCAGCTACCAGATGAGCGAGCGCATTGAATCCCAGCTGGAAACCCTTGGCAACGTGGAGAACGCCGTGCTGCGCTCCTACGATCCGGATGCCAAGCCTGAAAAGGAAGGCTGCGAGACCGAGAACGCCGCAGAGGACACCTACAAGCCCAGGTGAGCCGGGTGCCTTACTGGCCCGTCATGTCCGTGTCGCGCCGCAACACGTCCCAGCCGCCCTCCAGCACATAGACGGGAGCCTCAATGATGCCCAGGGAGCGCAGGTGGTCCGCCACCTCCGTGGAGGAGCCGCAATCCGCCGTGCAGAACACCACAATGCACTCCCCCTGCTCTGCAGCGGCCAGCATGCGCTCCATGGCGGCATCCACCTGGTCCTGCATGGCCGCGCCCTTGCGGATGGGGAACATGCGGTTATCCGGCAGCATCAGGTGGTTGAGCTCAAAATCGGCCTCGCTTCGGGCATCCACCCAAACCACTTTGTCGCCGTACTTCTTCAGCACGGTATCCAGGCAGATACGGCCGGGCGGCAGCTGCTCCTGCACGCAGGGCGGCACGCGCCGCGGCGCAAAGAACAGCGCATCCACGCCGTATATCACCGCTGCCACTCCCAGGATGATGAATCCCAGCCGCAGCGCCTGTTCCAATGTTCCACGCATGCGTGCCTGTTCTACCACGGGGAAAGGGGGATGTCAACTTTTTCAACAGGTGCGCGGCGGGCGTTTTTGTTTGCCCAGGCGCGGGGCCTGTGCTATGCTGCGTGGTATGCAACGCATCGACAACCGCGGGACAGACCAAATGCGCCCGCTTGAATTTATTTTGAACGTGGCCCCCCACGCCACGGCCTCCGTGCTCTCCTGTTTCGGCAACACGCGCGTCATCTGCGCCGTCACCATTGAGGAGGACGTACCGCGCTGGATGAAGAACCAGCATGTTCCCGGCGGTTGGCTCACCGCAGAATACTCTATGCTGCCGTACTCCACCCTGGACCGCAAGAAGCGTGATATCGCCAGCGGCAAGCAGGACGGCCGCTCCGTGGAAATCCAGCGCCTCATCGGCCGCTCCCTGCGCGCGGTCATGGATTTGGAAGCCTTGGGCGAGCGCACCGTGTGGATTGACTGCGATGTGCTGGAGGCCGATGGCGGCACGCGCACGGCGAGCATTACCGGCGCGGCCGTGGCACTCTCCATAGCCCTCAACAAGCTGGTGGCCAAGGGAGCCCTGGAAAAGAGCCCCATGAAGCAGCTGGTGTCCGCCATCTCCGTGGGCAAGCTGGAGGGCACGCCCCTGCTGGATCTCTGCTATGTGGAGGACCGTGATGCAGAGGTGGACATGAACGTGGTGCTCACGGAGCGCGGGGAGTATGTGGAGGTGCAGGGCTCCGGCGAGGAGGCCGTGTTCACGGCGGATGAAATGGCGCAAATGCTGGCGCTGGCCGCCAAGGGGGCCGCCTGTATCACCGCCGCCCAAAAGGAGGCCATTGCCCGCGCGGATGCCGTGGGAGAGGAGGATTTCAACGCCTTGCGCAACTTTTTTTCAGCCAAGGGTAAATAATTTGTCGAATTTGCAAAGTAAACGCCGTTCCCCAAGGCGAGGGATGAAATCCCCCTCGTCTTAGTAACCAAAACATTAACCTAGAAGCAAAAATGAAGACAGCATTACTTATCTCCGTTCTGGCCGCTCTTCCCATGCTTGCCCAGCAGCCGCAGGGTGCTCCCCAGGCTCCGCAGGCGCCCGCCCCCGTGCAGGCTCCGCAGGCCGCTCAGCAGCACCGCCACGGCCACCACATGGGCATGCCCGGGCAGCGCCCCCAGTGGGCCGGCAAGCAGGCCCCGCAGCGTCCCCAGTGGAACAAGCAGGCTCCCCAGCGCCCCCAGTGGGCTAACAACCCGCTTGTGCAGACCTGGCAGAAGATGACCCCTGAGCAGCGCAAGCAGACTGTTCAGCAGGTTGCCGGAGTTGTGAAGCAGATTCACCAGCGCCATCAGCAGATGGCTGCCAAGCAGATGCCGCAGCGCGCCGCTTGGGGCAAGAAGGCTCAGCGCCCGGTTTGGGGCAAGGCCATCAAGGCCCAGCGTCCCGCCTGGGGCAAGAAGGTGCAGCGCCCCGCCTGGGGCAAGCCCTGCTGCCCCTGCCGCAAGGCTGCGTAAGGCAATTGCCATAAGCAACAAAACGAATATTTCCTAGCAAACATTCACGTATTTCATCGGGGGGCCGAAAGGTCCCCCGGTTTTTTTGTCGCCAAGCGGCGGCACGGGCCCCGCATCGGGATATCAGCGCATGTTGAAAGCGGTTGCCCCAGTAGACGCTGTTTCCAGGCGCGCGGTGGCGGTCTTTTTCATCATACCCGCCAAGCAACCTGAGCTGGGAAGCACGCGCGAGCAGATAAACACAAAATAGCCTTACACCACGGCTTCCTGCAGTGATTGCAGGTAGTCTGCCACGGAGGCGGTGAGCATGGCATGGGCGTTTTCACCCAAGCGGAAGCGCCAGCGCATCAAATCGCGCAGCAGGCCCAGGTGGATTTCCGGTTTCTCTTCCGGCACCAGCAGCAGGATAACGAAATTGGCGTGTCCCAGCTCCCAGTTTACACCCTTGGCGGAACGCGCGGCGTACACGCCGGCACGCGGCAGGCCGGGAATGCGGCCGTGCGGCACGGCCAACCCCTGGGAGACAAAGGTAGGCTCCAGGTGCTCGCGCTCCAAGGCGGCGGCCACGGCGGCAGCCGCGTCATCCAGCCCCATCATGGCGGCAAGCTCGCGGGTCATCAGGCTCACCACCTCATCACGGTTCCGGAGTTCCGGCAACTCCCCCTCTTTCACAAAAAGGAAAGGAGCGGTCTGTGTTTCATCTGCCATAAGGTCCGCGCACCTTACCACAGCCCCATGCCCCATGCAAGACCTTTGCCCGTGCGTATGACAAAGGGAAGACGCCTACTGCTTGCGCAACAGGTTGATTTTGTCACGCAGCACGGCTGCCACCTCGAAATCCAACCGGGCGGCGGCCTCTTTCATCTCCTTCACCAGGCGGCGGATGACATCGGCAGCATCCTCCCCGTCCTCTGCAGCCATCAGCAGGCCGGATTCCTCATCATCCCCGTCCGGCGTGTAAAGGCGCAGGGTGGATTGGTCTGCGCGCGCCACGGTATGCGGGGTGATGCCGTGGGCCTTGTTGTACGCCATCTGGGTGGCGCGGCGGCGGTCTGATTCCTTCACCAGGCGGCGGATGGAATCCGTGATTTCATCACAAAAGAGCACGCATTCACCGCGCACATGGCGGGCGGCACGGCCGGCGGTCTGCACCAGGCTGGTCTCGTTGCGCAGGAAGCCCTCCTTGTCCGCATCCAGGATGCAGACAAGCGAGACCTCCGGCAGATCCAGGCCTTCACGCAGCAGGTTGATGCCCACCAGGATATCCACCTTGCCGGAGCGCAGCTTGCGCAGGATTTCCACGCGCTCAATGGCATCCACATCCGCGTGGATGTACTCCACCTGCAGGCCCACGTTGCGCAGGTAATCCGTGAGATCCTCCGCCGTGCGCTTGGTGAGCGTGGTCACCAGCACGCGCTCGCGCACAGAGACGCGCTGCCGGCAGAGCTCGATGGTCTTGTCAATCTGCCCGTCCAGCGGCAGCAGGGTAATCTTGGGTTCCAGCAAACCCGTGGGGCGGATGAGCTGCTCCACAAGAAGCGGCTGGCCGATTCCGCGCGGGTTGAATTTTTCCACGGGGGCAGAGCTGGGATGCGGATCCACGCGCAGCTCCGCCAGGCTGTGGAAGAACACGCCGTTGAAGCCCTCCGGCGCCTTGGTGACGGCCTGGCTGGCCTTTTGGCTGCGGGCGTGGGTGTTGCCGCGCTTGGCCTTGAGCACCGGGATGTACGCCTTGTTGCCGGCCACGCAGTTCACATACTCGAAGGGCCCCGGCGTGGCGCTCATGTACACCAGCTGCTTCTGGCGGGCCATGAACTCGTCGAACCGCAGCGGGCGGTTGTCCAGCGCGCTGGGCAGGCGGAACCCGTGGTCCACCAGCACCTGCTTGCGGGAGCGGTCTCCCTCGTACATGCCGCCGATTTGCGGCACGGTGGCGTGGGATTCATCAATGATGGTGAGGTGGTCCTCCGGGAAGTAGTCCTGCAGGGTGGATGGGGTGGAACCGGGCGCGCGGCCCGCCAGGTGGCGCGAGTAGTTCTCAATGCCCTTGCAGTAGCCTATCTCGTTGATGAGCTCCAGGTCGTAATCCGTGCGCATCTTGAGACGCTGCGCCTCAATGAGCTTGTTCTCCTTCTCAAACCACGCCACGCGCTGCGCCAGTTCCCGGCGGATGGACTGGATGGCGGCCAGCCGCTTTTCAGGGTCGGAAACATACTGCTTCACCGGGAAGAAAAGGTAGCTCTCCATGCGCTCCACCACGCGCCCGGTGCCGGCATCGATGAGCGAGATGCGGTCTATCTCATCCCCGAAGAATTCCACGCGCACCGCCTCGCCGTCGCTCTGCCCGGGGTAGATTTCCACCACATCGCCGCGCACGCGGAAACGCCCGCGCGCAAAGTCGTAGTCGTTGCGCTCGAACAGCAGTTCCGTCAGGCAGGAAATCATGGCGTCACGGTCCATCTGCTGCCCGGCGCGGATGGAAAGCGTGAGGTTGCGGTAGTCCTCCGGGGCGCCCAGGCCGTAGATGCAGGACACGCTGGCCACCACAATGACATCCCGCCGCAGCAGGAGCGAACGCATGGCGTTCAGGCACAGGCGGTCGATTTCCTCGTTGATGGCGCTGTCCTTCTCAATGTAGGTGTCCGTGCTGGCAATGTAGGCCTCCGGCTGGTAGTAGTCGAAATAGGAGACGAAATACTCCACCGCGTTGTGCGGGAAAAAGGCCTTGAGCTCGGAATACAGCTGGGCGGCGAGCGTCTTGTTGTGGGAAAGCACCAGCACCGGGCGGTCCTGCGCGGCAATGATGTTGGCCATGGTGAAGGTCTTGCCGCTGCCGGTCACACCCAGCAGGCACTGGTGCTTGTTGCCGGCGCGCAGGGATTTCAGGAGCTTGGCAATAGCCTGCTCCTGATCGCCGGAGGGCGTGTAATCCGTTACCAGTTGGTAGGTGCTCATGGCGCAGGCAAATCTTGACAGAGGGCGGGCTCGGCGGCATCATCTTCCGCACAATGCTCATTCCCACACAGGAGGAACGATACAGCAAAGCGGCCAAAATAACACTTCTGCTTTGCGTCATGATTCCCTCTGCGGTGGTGGCGTGGCTCGGCGGCTACCGGGACCTGCTCACGCTGCTGTTCGCCTTCCTGCAGCCCATTGCGCTGCCGCTGTCGTTCACGGGCGTGTCGGCGGGCTTGGCCATGGGGATATCCGCCCTGCTGCAGGGCTGCGCGTTTTTCTGGCTGCTGCGCAGCCGCTGCGTGGGCAGCAAGGCCAAGCTCACCATCTGCGTGACCTGGGGCATGGCCTTTGCCGCCGCCCTCCGCTTCCTCATGGCCTGGAGCCTCTGGCGCCAAATCACCGGCAAGTGAATTTAAATTGCCTTGACTTCAGCCCGCTGCGCTGGCATACTGCGCATGCCGTCGGGGCTTCCCCGGAGGTGCGGCTGGAAAACCCCGTCAGGACCGAAAGGTAGCAGCGGTATTCAGTCCGTGCTTGTCGGGAGCGGCCCCGGCGGCACTTTTTTTGCCCGCAAGCGCCTGTGGAAATTCAGGTGCCCCAAGTGCGGTTTATCCTTTACAAAGGCAGGAAAACTGGTAGAATGGCGGGGCATGAACACGGAGTTACTTCAAAAGGCGGCAAACGAGGCTAGGGGTCTTGCAATTGATGCCATTTTCGACAGGGCATCGGGGCACATGGGATTGCCGCTGGGGTGCGCGGAAATCGGCGCTGTGCTGTTCGGCAGCCTGCTGCGCGTGAATCCCTCTGTACCGCGCTGGCTCAACCGGGACCGCTTCATCCTCTCCGGCGGGCACGGCTCCATGTTCCTGTACGCCTGGCTGCACCTGAGCGGATTCCCCCTGAGCATGGAGGATGTGAAGGGCTTCCGCGTGAAGGGCTCCCGCACACCCGGCCACCCGGAATACAACCCCGCCATCGGCGTGGAATGCACCACCGGCCCGCTCGGCCAGGGTGTGGCCAACGCCGTGGGCTTTGCCATCTCCGCCAAGCACGCAGCCGCGCGCTTCAACACCCCGGAGCATGAAATCTTTTCCCAGAACGTCTACTGTCTCGCCGGCGACGGCTGCATCCAGGAGGGCATCTCCCGTGAAGCAGCCGCCATTGCAGGCCGCCTGCAGCTGGACAACCTCACCCTCATCTACGACGCCAACGGCATCACGCTCGACGCCGTGACGGAGAAAACGCAGATTGACGATGTGGCGGCGGGATTCCGCTCCCACGGGTGGGACGCCTACACCGTGGACGGCCACAACCTGGAGGAAGTGGCGGAGGTGCTGCGCGTGTGCAGCCTGGAGCGCAACGGCCGCCCCAAGCTGGTGATTGCCAAGACCGTGGTGGCCAAGGGCGTGCCCGGTATCGAGGGCACCACCAAGGGCCACGGAGAGGGCGGCGCCAAGCTCTGGAAGGAGGCCCACGCCAACTGGGGCCTGCCTGAGCAGCAGTACTACGTTTCAGATGAGGTGCGCGCCTACATGGCCGACCTCAAGGCCCAGCGGGAAGCCTCCTATGCCGAATGGAAGGAGGTGTACGACGCCTGGCGCGCCGCCAACCCGGAGAAGGCCGCAGAGCTGGATTCCGGCGTGGAGCTTGCCGCGCACGGCCTGAGCCCGGAGGAGTGCAGCGCGCTCATCCCGGAATTCCCCGCCGGCACCAAGGCCGCCACGCGCGCATCCGGTGCCGAGGCCGAAAACGCCTTCGCCGCCAAGAACCCCGGATTCCTCTCCACCAGCGCAGACCTCTTCTCCTCCAACAAGAACTACCTCAAGGGAGCCGGTGACTTCTCACCGGAGGACTACGCCGGCCGCAACTTCTGGTTCGGCATCCGCGAGCACGCCATGGGCGCCATCTGCAACGGCATTGCCTATGATGGCCTCTTCCGCGTCTCCGCCGGCACCTTCTGCGTGTTTGTGGACTACATGCGCGCCGCCATCCGCGTGGCCGCGCTGGCCCACCTGCCCGTCTCCTACGTGCTCACCCATGATTCCGTGGCCGTGGGCGAGGACGGACCCACCCACCAGCCCGTGGAAACCGTCTCCGGCCTCCGCGTCATCCCCAACCTGGATGTGGTGCGCCCCGCAGACGAGGAAGAGGCCGCCGGCGCCTGGATGTGCGCCATGGCGCGCAACAACGGCCCCACCGCCCTCATCCTCACCCGCCAGAACGTGCCGAGCCTCACCTCATCCGTTGAGATTTCCGCCGCCACGCGCCGCCAGGGCACCCTCAAGGGCGCGTATGTGGCCCTGCATGAACAGACGGCAGAGCCCGGCCTCATCATCATCGCCTCCGGCTCGGAGGTCCTGCTCGCCCTGGAGGCTGCCAAACAGATAGGCCCCCATGTGCGCGTGGTCTCCATGCCCTCCATGTTCCGCTTCAACCAGCAGACCGCCGCCTACCGCGAATCCGTGCTGCCCGCCGCCTGCGAGCGCCGTATCGCCGTGGAGGCCGGCAAGTCCGACCTCTGGTACCGCTACGTCGGTCCGAAGGGAGCCATCATCGGCATCGACTACTTCGGCTTCTCCGCACCGGGAGCACAGGTGCTCTCCGAACTCGGCATGAACGTCGACAACATCGTCCGCACCGCACAGGATCTCAACTGATTCGCCAAACCCGCGCCCTGCGGTTTGCACCAATCCAACCAGGCATTCTGAAAATCCGCAGGCGGGCCCTTACGCCTCTTGTTCCGCAGCGTGTTGGATGATTTCCCGTGCGCGCCGGAGCATGGGTTCACGCTCAGGGGAGAGGGAATCCTCCTGCATTTCTTGCAGGAGCTGCTCCAGCACTTGGCGTATACCGGGACCGGGCTTCATACCCAGTGCCATAAGGTCTGCGCCGTTCACGGGAAGATCTTTCACGGTAAAGGCGGGGGTGGATTCCAGCACGTCCTCGAACAGCAGGCGCGCGGCGCGCAGGCAAGCCTCCTTCTGCTCCCGCCCGTAGGCGGAGTGTGCCGCCAGGTCCGCGCGCTGCACATCGAAAAGGCTGCACACGTTCTCCGGGCCGATGCGGCCGATGAGGCGGCGCATGCCGGCGGGCGTGGTGGGCCAGTTCAAATCATGCTCCTGCACCAGCACGGTGGCGCGGCGAATGGTTTCGTTGTCGCTCTTCAGGCGCAGCAGCGCCTTTCTGGCCAGTTTGGCGCTCACCTCCTGGTGGCCGTAGAAGTGGTCTCGCCCCGTTTCATCCTGCGAGTGGCGGGCGGGCTTGCCGATGTCGTGCAGCAGCATCACGAGGCGCAGCAGGGCGTCCTGCGGCGCTTCATCCACGGAGTGGGCGGTGTGGGTCCACACGTCATAGCAGTGGTAGGGCGTGTTCTGCTGCAGGCCGATGGAGGCCTGAAGCTCCGGAATGATGGTGGCGAAAACCTCCGGGAACCCCAGCAGCATACTCAGCGCGCCTTCTCCGGTGAGTATGCCCTTGAGCTCTGTGAATATGCGTTCCGCGCTCACGTTGGCCAGCAGGTGGCGGTTGCGGCGCACCGCGTGCGCGGTTTCTGTTTCTATGTTGAAATCATACCTTGCGGCGAAACGCAGGGCGCGCAGGATGCGCAGGCCGTCCTCGTTGAAGCGGGCGTCCGGCTCTCCCACGCAGCGTATGGCGTGCGCGGCCAGGTCCTCCTGCCCGCCGAAGGCATCCACCAGCCCGCGCCTGGGGTTGTACGCCATGGCGTTGATGGTGAAATCGCGTCTCGCCAAGTCCTCCTCCACGCGGGAGACAAAGCTCACGGCGTCCGGGTGGCGGTTGTCCGTGTACGCTCCGTCAATACGGAAGGTGGTGACCTCCACGGGGATGTGGTCCACCATCACGGTGACAGTGCCGTGCTTGAGCCCGGTCTTGATGACGTGGAACTTGCGGAACGCGCGCAGCACATCGTCCGGCAAGGCGTTGGTGCACACATCCCAATCCTTGGGGGTGCGGCCCATCAGGGAATCGCGCACGCAGCCGCCCACCACATAGGCCTCATAGCCTAAGTGTTCCAGGCGTTCCAGCACGGTGGCTGCATGCTGCGGGATTTCCATAGGCGGTCATTCTAGCCCAGTGCGCGCTCCTTGTAAAACAAATTCACGCAGCGCATGGGTGAAATCGGAGCTTGCCATCAGCGCGCGAGAGGGGCTATACTGGTGCAGCATAGTAAGACACATGAAGAAACATGGCCCCAATCATCATCCGGCTGCACTGATGCGCCTTCTCCTCTTGGCGGTGGCGCTGCTGCTTTCCGCGTGCGAGACCTTCCACTACGGGGATAAAATCCGCCTCCGCGGGGCAGAGGTGGCCCTGCTGAACTGGGATGCCAGGGATGCGCAGAAAGACATGCCGGAAAAGGCGCGGGTGACTGCCATACGGAACACCGTGCTGTACCGGCTGGACGGCAAGCTGTATGAGCGCGCCACGCTCGCCTACGCGCCCATCACGCATGTGGCGGCCTGGCACC